>JAFVAU010000019.1 GCA_017480345.1 Bacteroidales bacterium | reverse complement strand
GGTGGTGGACTCGAACCACCGAACCCTGAGGGAGCGGATTTACAGTCCGCCGCAATTGCCACTATGCGAACCTCCCATGGCTTTTTCCTTTCGAGCCGATAGAGGGATTCGAACCCACGACCCCGAGATTACAAATCACGTGCTCTGGCCAACTGAGCTATATCGGCGCTCACGAATCCTTCATCGCTGAAAGGACTGCAAAGGTAGATACTTTTTTTGAATCCTCCAAAAATTTTCAAAGATTTTTCATCATCTCCAGGATAAGGTCGTACAATGAGGCCTCGTCCATGCCGCAGGAAGCCCTCTGGGCCTTCTGGCTGTCCTGGGGGATAAAACGGTCCGGGATGCCCACCCCTTTGATGATAGGGGCATTCTCCCGTCCGGCAAAATATTCACTCACAGCACCGTACAGGCCTCCCTTGAGGCTTCCGTCCTCCGCAGTGATGATGGCATCGAACTTCCCGGCCTCCTCCATAATCTGAGGGTCCAGCGGCTTGAGAAAACGCATGTCATACACCGCAGGCGCCACGCCGTAATCTATCTTGTGACGCCTGGCAGCCTCCACGGCACGGTTCACCACGGGGCCGATGCCCAGCACCGCCACCCGCTTCCCTTCCAGGAGCTTTTCACCCTTGCCGATGGGAAGCTCCTCATAGGGCGCCTCCTGCCAGGGTTCTCCCTCCCCTATGCCGCGGGGATAACGGATAATCATGGGGCCGCCTTTCAGGGAAAGGCCCGTATACATGAGCCGCTTGAGTTCCGTCTCGTTGCGGGGCGCGGCCAGCGTGATGCCCGGGATGCAACGGTAGGAGGCCAGGTCGTAGCAGCCGTGGTGCGTGGGACCGTCCTCCCCCACCAGACCGGCCCGGTCGAAGCAGAAAACCACGGGCAGGTTCTGCAGGGCCACGTCGTGGATGATATTGTCGTAGGCGCGCTGGGAGAAGGAAGAATAGATGTTGCAGAAAGGCTTCATCCCCCCGGCGGCCAGGCCGGCGGAGAAGGTGACGGCATGCTCTTCCTCTATTCCCACGTCAAAGAACCGTTCCGGGCAGGCTTTCTCCAGCAGCGCCATTCCGCAGCCGGAAGCCATGGCGGGCGTGATGCCCACCACCTTGGGGTCCATCCCGGCCAGTTCCACCAGCACCTTTCCAAACACGTCCTGGTAACGGTCGGCCGGATAAACCGTCTTTACGCGCTCGCCGGTAGCCGCGTCAAACCGGCCCGGAGCATGCCAGACGGTGGGATTGGCCTCTGCCGGGGCATAGCCGGCGCCCTTGCGCGTATGGATATGCAGCAGGCGGGGGCCATGCAGGTTGCGCAGGCGGTCCAGCGTATAGACCAGCTGTTCCATGTCGTTTCCGTCGATGGGGCCGAAGTAGCGGAAGCCCAGGGATTCGAACAGGGCGCCGCCGCTCCCGCGCACCAGGTTGGACTTGGTGTCTATCACCCGTTTCTGGACCCAGTCCCGGCTCTTTCCCTCTCCCATGGAATTCCACACCTTGTTCTTGATGCGGTTGTAGATGGGGTGGGTGGTCAGGTGAAGGAGGTACTCGTGCACGCCTCCCTTGTTCTGGTCTATGGAGATGTTGTTGTCGTTCAGGACAACCAGGATATCGGCCTTGGAAGAGCCGGCATTGTTCAGGCCTTCCCAGGCCAGGCCGCCGGTGAGGGCGCCGTCCCCGATGATGGCCACGCTGCGCTCCCCGGTTCCCTGCAGGCGGGCGGCCTCCGCAAAGCCCAGGGCGGCCGATACGGACGTGGAGGAATGGCCGGCCCCGAAGGCGTCATAGGGGCTCTCCTCCCGCTTGGGGAAGCCGCTGATGCCCTCCAGCATGCGGTTCTTGCGGAAAGCCTCCCTCCGGCCCGTGATAATCTTGTGGGCGTAGGCCTGGTGGCCCACGTCAAACACCAGCTTGTCTGCGGGCGTATTATATATATAATGTAAAGCCACGATAAGCTCCACGGCGCCCAGGCTGCTGCCCAGGTGGCCGGGATTTACCGCACAGCACTCCACCATATAGTTCCGGATCTCCCCGCACAGCTGTCTCAGCTGCTCCATGGTAAGGCCCTTGATATCTTCCGGAGAATTGACTCTTTCCAGCAGTTCGTACATAGTGTACAAAGATAAGCATTTTTACGGGAACGCATCAAGGTTGCTCTTTTAAAATTATTTAATTAATTTCGCAGTTTGAATAGTGTATTAAGAGATATGAGTACTACAACCCAAAAGACGCTCAGAGATTCGGCCGCCATGCGCTGGCTGGCTCTGTTGCTCCTGGCCCTTGCGATGTTCTGTTCCTACATTTTCATGGACATCCTCTCTCCCATCAAGGACTTGATGCAGGAAACCCGCGGCTGGGACTCCACCGCATTCGGAACCATGCAGGGTTCCGAGGTATTCCTCAACGTATTTGTCTTCTTCCTCATCTTCGCCGGCATCATCCTGGACAAGATGGGCGTGCGCTTTACCGCCGTCCTCTCCGCCGCCGTGATGCTGGTGGGCGCCGTCATCAAATGGTATGCGGTGAGCGAGTCCTTCATGGGCTCCGGCCTGGAGACATGGTTCAACAACAACCTCAACTACATTCCCGTCTTTGACGAGCTGGGCGTATCCCCCTTCTACCGGGGCATGCCGGCATCGGCCAAACTGGCGGCCTGCGGCTTCATGATCTTCGGCTGCGGCTGTGAGATGGCCGGCATTACGGTGAGCCGCGGTATCGTGAAGTGGTTCAAGGGCAGGGAGATGGCCCTCGCCATGGGCTCCGAGATGGCCTTGGCCCGCCTGGGCGTGGCCACCTGCATGATTTTCAGCCCCTTCTTCGCCCGCCTGGGCGGCAAGGTGGACGTCTCCCGCAGCGTGGCTTTCGGCGTAGTGCTCCTGTGCATCGCCCTCATCATGACCATCGTCTATTTCTTCATGGACAAGAAACTGGACAGCCAGACGGGTGAGGCCGAAGAGAAGGACGATCCCTTCAAGGTGAGCGACATCGGCAAAATCCTCTCCGACTGGGGCTTCTGGATTGTGGCCCTGCTGTGCGTGCTGTACTACAGCGCCATCTTCCCCTTCCAGAAATACGCGGTGAACATGCTGCAGTGCAACCTTACCCTCACCCCGCCCGAGGCCGATTCCTTCTGGGCCTCCTCCAGCGTCACCATCGTCCAGTATGTCATCATGCTGGTGGTGGCCGTCGCCGGCTTCATCAGCAACTTCCAGAAAGACAAGGTGAAGCAGTACATCTTCCTGGGCATCGCCGTCGTGATGCTGGTGGTCTACTGCTACATGGGCTACATGCGCCAGAGCGCAGAATCCATCTTCGCCGTGTTCCCGCTCCTGGCCGTGCTCATCACCCCCATCCTGGGCAACTACCTAGACCACAAGGGCAAGGGAGCCTCCATGTTGGTGCTGGGCGCCATCCTGCTCATTGCCTGCCACCTCACCTTCGCCTTCGTGCTGCCCGCCTTCAAGGGCAACGACCTGGGCGGCGTCATCGTGGCCTATGTGACCATCCTGGTGCTGGGCGCCAGTTTCTCCCTGGTTCCCGCCGCCCTGTGGCCGTCCGTTCCCAAGCTGGTGGACGCCAAGGTGATAGGAAGCGCCTACGCCCTCATCTTCTGGATCCAGAACATCGGCCTGTGGCTGTTCCCGCTCCTGATTGGCAAGGTGCTGGACAAGACCAACCCGGGCGTGACGGATCCCACCGCCTACAACTACACCGCTCCCCTGGTGATGCTGGCCTGCCTGGGCGTGGCCGCCCTGGTGCTGGGCTTCGTGCTCAAGGCCGTGGACCGCAAGAAGGGACTGGGCCTGGAACTTCCCAACATCTCCGAGTCTGACGCCCAGGTTGCGGAGGCCCAGATGGAAAGCGCTGAAGAGTAATGGCAGCACAACAGAAATTCTACCGCACGGCTTCGTGGCTGGTGCTGGCCTGTCTGGTAGTGCCGATGTTCGCATCGTACTACTTCGACGACATGTTCTCCAGCATTTCCTACCTCTTTGAAGACGCCTCCCTCACGGAGCTGGGCTGGGATTCGGCCGGCTATGGCCTCTATGCCAGCGGCTACAGCGTCCTCTGCGTCTTCGGCGGGCTGGTGCTGGGCGGCATCCTCCTGGACAAGTGGGGCGTCCGTTTCTCCGGCTCCTTCTTCGTGGCCATGATGGCCGGCGGCGCCGGCATGGTGCTGTGGGCCCTTCTGAGCGGATCCTCCGCCTCCCTTACCATCGCCTACATCGGCGTCATGCTCTTCGGCCTGGGCAGCGAGATTGCCGGAACGGCCGTCACGCGAAGCATCGCCCGCTGGTTCAAAGGCGGGCCGATGGCCTTCGCCATGGGCATCCAGCTGGCCATCGCCCGGCTGGGCACGGCCTTCGCCCTGGTGCTCTCCCCCAAGCTGGTGCAGCAGCAGGCGGGCCATGTCTACACCCTGGCCGAGACGGCCAAACCCGCGGTGGTGGGCATGGGCCTCATGGCCCTGGGGCTCATCCTCTGGGCCGTTTTCGTGGCCTTGGATGCATCGGCCGGTAAAAAAATCCGGGAAGAACAGGACGCCCTGAAAGGCAAGACTCCGGACAGCGCCTCCGAACCGGCCGGAGCACCGGACGAAACCTTCCGCTTTTCCGATGTGCTGAAGGTGCTGGGCAACCGGAACTTCTGGCTGCTGGCCCTGCTGTGCGTGTTGTTCTACAGCAGCGTGATTGCCTTCAAGAAGTTTGCCGGCGCCATCCTCATCCCCCGCTTTGACATCCCCGCCCAATCGGCCGGCTGGATGATTTCCATGCTGCCCTTCTCCACCGTCATCTTCGCCCCGCTGTTCGGCATCCTGGTGGACAAGGTGGGTCATGGGACCCGCTGGATGATTGTGGGCGCATTCCTGGCCCTGACAGCCCATGCCCTCCTGGCCTTCGCGCCGGCGGGTGTACCTTTCTGGGGTTATCTGGCCATGGTGTTCCTGGGCTTCGGCTATTCCTTAGTGCCGGCGGCCCTGTGGCCGTCCGTGCCCAAGATTGTGCCGGACAAGGTGCTGGGAACCACCTTTGCCCTGGTGAACTGGGTGCAGAACCTGGGCCTCCTTAGCTTCAAATGGATTTCCGGCGTGGTGCTGGGAACGGGAGCGGAAGGGCCCGTGCATGTGGAAATCATGTTCACGGCCCTCTGCGTGCTGGCTGTGGTGGTGGCCTTCCTCTTCCGTGCCAACGCTGCCCGGCATCCCGAATTGTGCCTGGACCAGGCAAATAATTAACATACAGGCAAAATTTTTGCAGAATTATTTGGCGGATTGAAAAATCCGCCTTATATTTGCAGTGTAATAGGATACTAATACAGTACGAGAATGGCACTCATCGAACTCAGCGACATCAACAAGACCTATAACAACGGGCAGCCCCTGCACGTCCTGAAAGGCATCAACCTCCAGATCCAGCGGGGAGAATTCGTGTCCATCATGGGTGCCTCGGGCTCCGGAAAAAGTACCCTTCTCAACATCCTGGGTATCCTGGACAATTACGACACCGGCACCTACACCCTGGACGGCAAGCTCATCAAGAACCTCACGGAGAAACAGTCGGCCGACTACCGCAACCGCATGATAGGCTTCATCTTCCAGAGCTTCAACCTGATTGGCTTCAAGACGGCGCTGGAGAACGTGGAACTGCCGCTCTACTACCAGGGCGTCCCTCGCAAAAAGCGCCAGGAGCTGGCCATGGAGTACCTGGAGAAGCTAGGCCTCACCCCCTGGGCCAGCCACTTCCCCAACGAGATGTCCGGCGGCCAAAAGCAGCGTGTGGCCATAGCCCGCGCCCTCATCACCCATCCGCAGATTATCCTGGCCGATGAACCCACCGGCGCCCTGGACTCCAAGACCAGCGTGGAGGTGATGCAGCTGCTCAAGCGCCTGAACCAGGAAGAGGGCATCACCATCATCGTGGTCACCCACGAGAGCGGCGTGGCCAACGAGACAGACAAGATTATCCATATCAAGGACGGCATTATCGGCCAGATTGAAGAAAATACCCGGCACGACGCCTGGGGCGGTCCAATTATCAAATAATGAGAGAGCTCCTTCATGAAATTCTGAGTTCCCTGAGGAACAACAAGCTCCGCACGGTCCTGACGGGCTTTGCGGTGAGCTGGGGCATCTTCCTCCTCATCGCCCTGCTGGGCGCCGGCAACGGACTCATGAACTCCTTCATGGGAAACATGGAGGATTACATCTCCCAGAGCGTGACCGTGGAAGGCTGGCGCACCTCCAAGCCCTATGCCGGCTACAAGGAAGGCCGAAGGATCTATCTGGACCAGAAAGACGTCCAATATACCCAGGGAAGCGAATGGAGGGGCGTCATTGAGAATGTGAGCGTCTCCACGCCTTCCACCAGCGCCACCCTCTCCCTCAGCGGAAATACCGTTGACGGCGGGCTCAGGGGTGTGATGCCGGACTTCCAGGAGCAGGATAAACTCAAGCTGGCGGCGGGTCGCTTCATCAATCCGCAGGACGTGATCCAGAAGCGGAAAGTGGTGGTCATCTCCACCGCCCAGGCCAAGGAGCTGAAGCCCGGGGAGCCGGAAGACCTGGTGGGAACGTGGATCTCCATCGGCCAGATTTCCTATCTTGTGGTGGGGGTTTACCATACGGACGAGCGGTCTTTCCGCCGCACCGTTCCCATCCCCTATTCCACTTATAAGGGAATCTACGACAGCTCGGACAAGATTGAAGGGATTACCTTCAACCTGAAGGGAGTCAACACCCAGCAGGACCACAAGGCCTTTGAAGAGAACTATGGCGGCGCCATCCGGCGCATGCACAGCATTGCCCCGGACGATTCCCGCGGTATCTGGATCCGGAACGGGTATACGGACAACATGCAGATGAACACCGCCGGAAGGATGATCCGCACCGCTATGTGGATCCTGGGCCTCCTCACCCTGGTGAGCGGCATCGTGGGCGTGTCCAACATCATGCTCATCACCGTGAAGGAACGCACCCACGAGTTCGGCATCCGGAAAGCCATCGGCGCCAAACCCCGCAACATCCTTTCCCTCATCATCGCGGAGAGCATCGTCATCACCTCCATCTTCGGCTATGTGGGCATGTTCCTGGGCATGCTGGCCTGTCAGGTGATGGACAAGACCATCGGCCAGAATTCCGTAGACCTGGGCATGGAGAAAATCCAGATGCTGGTGAACCCCAGCGTAGGCCTGGACGTGGCCGTGGAAGCCACCCTGGTCCTTATTCTTGCCGGTACCCTGGCCGGGATCATCCCCGCCTGGAAAGCCGCCCGTGTCAAACCCATTGAAGCCCTCAGAGCAGAATGAAAAAGTGGATGGATACCGATACGTTCCGGGAAATCCTGGACAGCATCCTGAGGAACAAATCCCGGAGCCTGCTCACCGGCTTCGGCGTGTTCTGGGGCATCTTCATGCTCATGCTGCTGACCGGCGGCGGGCAGGGCTTCAAGGACCTCCTGATGCAGAATTTCGAGGGCTTTGCCCAGAACACCTGCATCGTGTTCGCCAACAACACCAGCAAGCCCTACAAGGGTTTCAAGAAAGGCCGAACCTGGAACCTGGAGTACTCGGACGTAACCCGCCTGAAGAACATGATTCCGGAGCTGGAGACGGTCTCCCCCACCGTAAGCCTCTGGGGCAAGAGCGTCACCCGGGAGGAAAACACCTCCTCCAGCGCCGTGGTAAAGGGCGCCCTGGCAGACTATTCCAAGATTGAAACGCCCCTCCTGAAGTATGGCCGATACCTCTCTGACGCAGACAACGCCCAGGAAAGGAAGGTGTGCGTAATCGGCAAGCGCATCTACAACGAACTCTTCCCCGAAGGCGGAGACCCGTGCGGGGAACGCATCCGGATAGACGGAAGCTACTATACGGTGGTGGGCGTGGACTGGAAGAGCGGAGACGGCATTTCCATCAACGGAAGCGCGGAAGACGCCGTCACCATCCCGCTCATGCAGGCCCGCAAGGCCTACAACCTGGGAAACACCATCCACATGCTATGCTTCACGGCCGCGCCGGGGTTTACCATGAGCGACCTCACCCCGCGCGTCCGGGAGGTGATTGCCCGCGCCCACTACCTGGACCCCACGGATGAGCAGGCCCTCTTCCTGCTGAACACCCAGCTCATCTTCGGCATCGTGGACAACCTGTTCAAGGGCATCAACTTCCTGGTGTGGCTCATTGGCCTGGGAACGCTGCTGGCCGGTGTGATCGGCGTGTCCAACATCATGATGGTGAGCGTGAAGGAGCGCACCACGGAGATTGGCATCCGCCGGGCCATCGGCGCCACGCCCCGGCAGATCCTGGGGCAGATCATTTCCGAGAGCATCGTGCTCACCCTGGTGGCCGGAATGGCCGGGATTGTGTTCAGCGTCCTCATCCTTTCGGCCGTGGAACTGGGCATGACGGAGGGCGGCATCCTGAAGGCCGCCTTCCAGGTGCCCTTCGGAACGGCCGTGCTGGCCGCCCTGCTCCTGACCGTACTGGGCGTGGTGGCTGGGCTCATGCCGGCGTCCCGCGCCATGCAGATCAAGCCCGTGGATGCCATGAGAGACGAATAAAAAACAGACAATGATATGAAAAAGATTGGAAGAATTCTGATGATTGTGCTGGTGGCCCTGGTGTTTTTGGGCACCTTCGGCTACCTGTTCAAGCGCTCCCAGCCCAAGGCGGTTGAGTACCAGGAGCTTACTCCCTCCCGGGGAGATATCGTGCGCAGCACCGTGGTCACGGGGAAAATCCAGCCCCGGGACGAGGTGAACGTGAAGCCCCAGATCAACGGTATCATCGCGGAGATGTACAAGGAAGCCGGCGAGATGGTGCAGCAGAACGAGGTCATCGCCAAGCTCAAGGTGATTCCGGACATGAACCAGCTTTCATCGGCCCAGAGCCGGGTGCGCCTTTCCGAGGTGAACCTGAAGCAGGCCCAGGTGAATTACGACCGCGAGAAGAAGCTCTTCGACCAGAACCTGGTGAGCGCGGAGGAGTTCGAGAAGATCTCCCAGGCGCTGCGGCAGGCGCAGGAGGAGCATTCCATCGCCAAGGAGACCCTGGAGATTGTGCGGGACGGCGTTTCCTCCTCCAACAAGAGCGGAAGCACCACCCTCATCCGCTCCACCATTACCGGCCTCATCCTGGACGTGCCGGTGAAGGTGGGCAATTCCGTCACCATGTCCAACACCTTCAACGACGGCACCACCATCGCCACGGTGGCCAACATGGACGACCTCATCTTCGACGGCAACATTGACGAGACGGAGGTGGGACGGCTTTCCGTGGGCCTTCCCGTACGCATCACCGTGGGCGCCCTCCAGAACCTATCCTTCGACGCCGCCCTGGAGTACATCTCCCCAAAAGCCAAGGAATCCGGCGGCACCAACCTCTTCGAAATCAAGGCCTCCGTGAAGGTCCCCTCCGACGTCACCATCCGCAGCGGCTACAGCGCCAACGCAGAGATTGTGCTGCAGGAGGCCCGGGACGTGATGACCCTGGAAGAGAGCGCCATCCAGTTCGAGGGAGAGAAGACCTTCGTCTATGTGATGGGAGAAAACGGCTATGAGAAACGCCCGGTGGTCACCGGCCTCTCCGACGGGGTCACCATCGAAATCATCGAAGGCCTCAAGGCCGATGACAAGGTCCGCGGTCCGCAAATCATTAACAGCAAATAAGCCATGAAAGCCCTTTTGATAGCCCTGGCGCTGGGTATGGCGCCCACCGATTCCCTGCCGGACCTCTCCCACCCCTGGAACCTGCAGGAGTGCATAGACTGGGCCCTGGAGAAGAACCTCACCGTGGCGGCAGCGGAGATTACGGTCAAAACCTGGGAGGTGGACAACAACACGGCCCGGATGAAGTGGCTGCCCGGGGTATCGGCCAGCGCCAGCGAGAACGTGAACTTCGGCCGCGGCATCGGCGGCAACAATACCTACGAGCGGGGCAATTCCGCCACCACCGGCTTCTCCGTGGGGGCCAACATGACCCTCTTCGACGGACTGGCCACCCCGCGCAACATGGAATACTCCCGCCTGAACCTGGAGGCCGCCACCAAGGACTTGCAGAAAGCCCGGGACGACATCCGCGTTAAAGTGGCCCAGGCCTATGTGCAGATCCTTTACAACTATGAGCTGCACGAGGTGGCGCAGCACCAGCTCAGCATCGACTCGCTGCAGGTGGTCCGGCTCCAGGGACTGCTGGAGAACGGAAAGGCATCGGCCGCCGAACTGTCCCAGCAGAAGGCCACCGAGGCCCAGAGCCGGCTCACGGTGGTGCAACAGGCCGGCAACATCCGCGCTTCCCTGCTGGACCTGGCCCAGCTGCTGGAGTTCCACTCCTGGGAGGGTTTCTCCATCGTGCGGCCCAAGGTCACTTTCAGCGACAGGATGCTTCCGGACCCCGACGAGATCTATGCCGAAGCCCTGGGCGTAAGGCCGCTCATCCGGGCCGAGGAACTGCGCCTGAAAGGCACGGAAAAACAGATTCAGATTGCCAAGGCGGCCTACTTCCCCACCCTGAGCCTCAATGGAGGCCTGGGGACCAATTACTACACGTCCTTCAAGACCACCGGCTTCTGGGACCAGCTGGGCAATAACTTCAGCCAGTACGTGGGACTTACCCTGAGCGTTCCCATCTTCTCCCGCTTCAGCATCCGGAACGGCGTGCGCACGGCCAAACTGCGCCACGGAAGCCAGGAAATCCGGCTGCAGCAGGCCAAGAACAACCTGTACAAGGAGATTCAGCAGGCATGGAACGCCGCCGTAACGGCACGCGCCAAGCACGAATCCACCCTGCAGGCCACCGCAGCGGCCCAGGATGCCTTCGAGCTCACCAAGGCCAAGTACGAGAACGGAAAAGCCACCCCTACGGAATTCAACGAAGCCCTCTCCCGCCTGGTGAAGGCCCAGTCCAATGCCCTGCAGGCCACCTACGAATGCCTGTACCAGACTTCCCTGCTGGAATTCTACCGCGGCGGCCGCCTGGAACTGTGAGTGGGCGGATTCTTTTGCACATAAAGCGGGGGTAAAAACAGTGGTTTTTGCCCCCGCAACGCATATTTTTCACGAAACGGGGGCGAAATAAAGGGTTTTTACCCCCGTAAAGCCAATAGAATCAACATCTTGTATTTTTATCCGTGTAACACTTTTTTACACGGATAACTTTTTGCTACTTTGCAAACCGGGCCTTTGAACACTCGGTTATGCTATCATGGAAATAAAAAACAGCTATTGGGAACAGGAGAGAGTATGCGAAACCAAGTTTGAGGAAGGCAGTCCCTTTTTCCTGGTTACAACAGAGGACTTGCCCTGGCTACTATTTGAAACGGAAGAAGATTTCAAGGAAGGAACCAATGTCATTGCCATCTCCCTGGCTTATCTCCGGATCAAACTACTGGTCGACGTGCAGATGAACAATCACCTTCACCTGCTCTTTGAAGGGCCTCAGGCAGATGTGGAATGTTTCGTCACACATTTACGAAAACAGATGATGGCATTCCTGCACAGGAAAGGACGGAGCCTAAGGTCCTGGAACATTCAAATACAGCCCATTACGGATTTCAGGCATTTTCGGAATGCAATACTTTATGTTGCCCGGAATCCTTACGTCGCGCATAGGAACGCCACTCCCCTGGGCTACCGATGGGGCAGTGCCCATCTGCTCTTCAATTCGAACATTGCAGACTACTCGGAAGGGCAGCCATACGCCCAGCTTACGTATAAAGCAAAGAGGCAGCTTTGCCATTCCCACAATATCGGCCTCCCAGAGACATATCGAGTACTTGGCGGAATGATTACCCGGCTCAGTTTTGTAGATTTTCTGCGCACTCAAGATTTTTTCATCTCGGCCAATCAGTTCTTCCAGCACTTGTCCAGAAAGAAAGAATCCGATATTGAAACCGCCAGATGGATAGGCGAGAGTATCCTCCTCCCCAACGACGACGTCTTCAGAATCGTTTCCGACTGGTTTGGAGTCAAAAGCATCACGTCGCTGCCTGTTGAAAAAAGAGTGGAAGCCGCCCGGAGGATGAAAGAAGAACTCGCGTCCAATAACAAACAAATAGCCCAAGTGCTCAGGTTCCCGCAAAGGCAAATTGACGCCCTTTTCCCTATTCCCAAATAATAAACGGGTGCGAAAAGGGCTGATTATGCCCCCGGGACGCATCCCAAATGCAAAACGGGTGCAAAAAGGGCCGATTATGCCCCCGGGAAGAGACCTACCAGCTGATGGCGGGCTGCTTGAGGGCCTCTGAGAGCTGGCTGTCGTAACGGATACGGATGCGGATGCCGGCCTCCTGGAAGTAGTAGCGCACCACAATCTCCTCCTCGATGAAGGGGATCACCTCATCTTTCTTGAGCCGCAGGAAAGTGGGCTTGTCCATGTCCAGGGACTTCTCCAGGGCGGAAAGCTCGGAAGAGACCGCCTCCGTGAGGCCGTCCTCCTCCAGCGTCTTTTTCATCTGGTCAAAGAGGGCCCGGGCCGATGAACGGTAGTCGAACTCCTTGGTGGAGGCGAAGGCCACGAAGTCTTCGTACTCATCAAAGTGGAAGTCTTCCACGGCCGGGATGGATTCATGCTCCTGCACATATTTGAGGGCATACTGCTCCACGATGCCGCCCAGGACCAGGGAATAGGTGAGACGGGAATAGCGGTGCGCCTTCACCTCGAAGTCCGGGGTGATGCCGCCGCCGTCCCGTACCTTGCGTCCGTGTGCGGTGGTGAATTCGTGGGTGAGGGAATCCGGGATGAAGCCCACGGAACCGTCCTCGTTGCGGTGGGAGTAGTCGATGGCCTGTACACAGCGTCCGGAAGGGGTGTAATACTTGGACGTGGTCACCTTGAGCTGGCCGTCGTAGGGTAAGGGACGGATGCTCTGCACCAGGCCCTTCCCGTAGGTGCGGGTGCCCACGATGGTGGCGCGGTCATAGTCCTGCAGGGCGCCGGAAACAATCTCAGAGGCCGATGCGGAGCCGGAATCCACCAGCACCACGATGGGAATCTCCTGGTCCACCGGATCCGTGGTGGTCTTGTATACCTGCTCTTCGGCGGCGTTCCGTCCCTTGGAGGTGACCACCACCGAGCCGCGGGGAACAAAGAGCGAAACAATGTTCACGGCCTCGTGCATGAGCCCGCCGCCGTTGCCGCGGAGGTCCAGCACCAGGCGCTTCATGCCCTGGCCCTTGAGCTTGTGATAGGCCTCACGGATGTCCTGGCCCACGCCCTCGGTGAATTTCTCCAGCAGGATGTAGCCGTCCTGCTCGTTGAGCATGCCCACATATTCCACGGACGGAAGGGCGATACGCTCCCGCACCACGGGGATGTCAACCGTTTGGCCGCGGAGCTTCTTCACGGTAAGGACCACAGTGGTTCCGGGCTTGCCGCGCATGCGGTCGCTGCTTTCCTGGCTGGTGAGCCCGTGGGTGGAGACGCCGTCGATGGCCTCCACCTCGTCTCCGCAGCGGATGCCGCTCCGGGCGGCCGGAGAGCCCGCGTAAGGCTCGTTGATAATTACGTTTCCGTTCACGTCCGGCTTGTAGATGATGGCGCCGATGCCCCCGTAGGTATTGGTGAGCATCATCTGGAAGTTCTCCTGCTCTTCTTCAGGAACGTACTGCGTATAAGGGTCCAGGGAGGATAGCATGGCGTCAATGGCCGTGCGCTGGATGCGCCCCACCTCCAGGGAGTCCACATAGGAACGGTTCAACTCCTTGAGGATTGAATTGTATACCTCCACCCATTTGGCCAGGGAAAAGTTTTTGGATTGGGCCGATGCAAAGGGAGAGGCGGCCAGAAACAGGGCCGCGGCGGCCACACATATCTTTTTTCTCATGTTCATCAAATTAACTGCGCCGTTCATCTTCAAAGAAGATGCCATCGTGCAAAGTTACAAAAATATTCACTATCTTTGCGGCCGGTTAGTTATTAGTATTTTATGAAATTAGTATTCGCAACGGGCAACCCCGGTAAGATCCGGGAAGCTGCTGAAATTCTGGGCGAGGGTTTTGAGCTCGTTACCCCCGCATCCCTGGGTATCAAGGAAGAACTCCCCGAGACGGGCAATACCCTCAGGGCCAACTCTATGCAGAAGGCCGACTATATTTACAAGAAAACGGGACTCAACTGTTTTGCCGACGATTCCGGCCTGGAAGTGGACATCCTGGGCGGCGCCCCGGGCGTGGAAACCGCCCGTTACGCCGGTCCGGAGCGGGATGCGGACGCCAACATGGACAAACTGCTGGAAGAGATGGCCCGTCGGGAGAAGGAGGCCGCCATGGCCCGCACCAACGGTATCACCACGGCCAACGCCAACCGCAAGGCCCGCTTTCGCACCTCCGTCACCCTCATCATCGACGGTGAACACCACTTCTTCGACGGCGTGATGGAAGGGCATATCGGCCTGGACAAGAAGGGGAACGGCGGTTTCGGCTACGACCCCATCTTCATCCCCGAAGGCTATTCCAAAACCAACGCCCAGCTGGGCGAGCAGGTGAAAAACAGCATTTCCCACCGCGCCAAGGCCCTCAAGGCCATGGCGGAATACCTGCATAAATAGATGCCCGGCCGGGACACCATCGAGCTCATCGTCCTGTCCACCACGCCGGTGGGGGAAACTGCGCTGGTGGTGCACACCCTTTCCCGCGAGTGGGGACGGCGGGGCTTCCTGGTTCCATCGGCCCGGAAGGCGGGGATGGCCCGTTTCCTGCCCCTCAACATCCTGGAGGCGCAGGTGGTGGAGAATCCCAAGTCGGAGCTCTGGAGCCTGCGGAACATCACCCCCCGGGACGCCCTGTCCGGCATCCGGGACAACATCCACAAGAACACCATGAGCCTGTTCCTGGCGGAAGTCCTGCTGCGTACGCTCAAGGACGGCACCTGCGAGGACGGTCTCTTTGAGTGGTGCGTGGGAAGCATCCTCACGCTCAATGCCCTGGAAAGCGATTTCTACAACTATCACATCCGCTTCCTGGTGGACTTTGCCGGGGCGCTGGGCTTCCGGCCCACCCTGCAGGACGTGGCGCCTTTTGCCGGAGAGCAGCTGGCGCGGCTCCGGCCCTTCGTGGAAGGCCGTTTTGAGGAGTGCATGCTGCTGCCCCTGAGCGGAGAAAACAGAAACGCCCTCTGTGAGGCGCTTCTCAAATACCTTTCCTACCACACGGACAGCAACATCCAGGTGCGTTCCCTGCAAGTGCTGCGGGAACTGTATAGGTAGTTCCCGGGGGCGAAACTGGCCCTTTTCGCACCCATTTTGCATTTGGGATGTGTTTCGGGGGTGGAATCGGCCCTTTTCGCACCCATTTGAAGGAACGGCAGATTTTGCGTATCTTTGTGCAGTAATAAGCACAAAGATGTCCAGACGAAAGAACAGTCCCAACAGAAAGAATCACAAGAAAGCGCGCGTCATTCCCGAATTTGAGGGGAAGGTGCTCATGTCCCGCGAGGGATTTGCCTTCGTACGCATCGAAGGGCAGGAAGAAGATGTCTATGTAAAAGCCTCCAAGACGCGGGGCGCCCTGCACGGAGACATCGTGCGGGTGGCCGTGACGCAGGAGAAAGTGGGCCAGGCCAAGCGCCGCAGCGGAGAAATCATCGCCATCGTGCAGCGCTCCACCAAGCCCTTCGTGGGGCTCCTGCACATCGTGGGCAAGCAGGCCTGGGTGCTCATGAGCTCCAAGACCATGCCCTACGACATCTCCGTTCCCATCCCGGAAGGCGGGGAGCGGGGCATGAAGGTGGCCGCCGTAGTGGACGGTTGGGAAAGAGGCGCTTCGGGCCCCTACGGCCATGTGGTGGACGTGCTGGGCATGCCTGGGGAGAACGAGACGGAAATGCACGCCATCCTTGCGGAGTTCGGCCTTCCCTACCGCTTTGAAAAGAGCGTGGATAATGCGGCCGATACCATCTCCGAGGTCATTACGGACAAGGACCGCGCCCATCGCCGGGACTTCCGCAAGGTACTCACCTTCACCATCGACCCCACCGACGCCAAAGACTTTGACGATGCCCTGAGCTTCCGCAAACTGGAGAACGGAAACTACGAAGTGGGCATCCATATTGCCGATGTTACCTGGTACGTGAAGCCGGACACCCCGGTGGACAGGGAAGCCCAGGCCCGCGGCACCTCCGTCTACCTGGTGGACCGCACCGTCCCCATGCTGCCGGAGAAACTCTCCAACAAGCTTTGCTCCCTGCGCCCGAACGAGGAAAAGCTCACCTTCTCCGCCGTCTTTGAACTGACGCCCCAGGGAAAGGTGTTCAACCCCTGGTTCGGCCGCACCCACATCATCTCCGACTACCGCTTCGACTACGAACTGGCCCAGGCCATCATCGATGCCGGGGACGGGGCCATGGAGCAGGAATTCGGCGCGGGAAGTGAATGCGGGGTGGTTCCCTCCGATGTGAAGGAGGCCGTCCTCATCCTCAACAAACTGGCCCTGAAGCTGCGCAAGAAGCGTTTTGCCGCCGGCGCCGTGAACTTCGACCGTCCGGAAATGAAGGTGGACATTGACGAGAACGGCAAGCCCGTGGGCGTACACCAGAAGTTCTCCAAGGAGGCCAACTGGCTCATCGAGGAATTCATGCTGCTGGCCAACCGCTCCGTGGCGGAATATGTGGCCACCGCCGGCAAGATGAACGGCAGGGCCCAGGCCAAAGCCAAGACCTTCGTCTACCGTATCCACGACGAACCCAACCTGGAGAAACTGGGCGGACTCCGGGACTTTGCCGGCAACCTGGGCTACCAAGTGGGGCCCATTGACAACGGAAAGGGCATCGCCCACACGCTGAACCAGCTCATGGTGGACGTGAAGGACAAGCCGGAGATGGGCGCCATCCAGATCCTGGCCCTCCGCTCCATGGCCAAGGCCTGCTACTCGGTGGACAACATCGGCCACTATGGACTGGCCTTCGATTTCTATACGCACTTCACCTCCCCCATCCGCCGCTATCCGGACATGATGGTGCACCGCCTGCTGGCCAGGTACCTCTCCGGAGGGGACAGCGCCAATGCCGATTATTACGCCCTCCAGTGCAAGCACGCTTCCGAAAGGGAGGTGGTGGCCGCCGAGGCGGAGCGCGAAAGCACCAAGTACAAGCTGGTGGAATTCATGCAGGACAAGGTGGGGCAGGAGTTCGACGGCCACGTTTCCGGCGTCACGGAATGGGGCATCTATGTGGAGATTGAGCCCACCAAGATTGAGGGCATGATTCCCTACCGCACCATCAAGAGCGATTTCTTCCTCTTCGACGAAGACCATTACCGCGCCGTGGGGCGCCGCACCCACCGTTCCATCCGCCTGGGAGACATCCTGCGCATCCGCGTAAAGAGCACCTCCCTGGAACAGAAGCTCCTGGACTACGAACTGGTGGAAGACCTGCCCGAGGTGCCTGAAACCCCGGAGGCCGACAATCCCGAGGCCGATATGGAGCGCGCCATGGAAAGAAAAGAGCACCGTAACAGAAAACGCAAAAAATAACACTTGAACTGAAATGAAAAAGCCCGGCCGTTCTACCGTGGAAGCCCTGGTCTTCCTGGCCCTCATCCTCACTGTCTTTTCCCTTCTGGGCAGCCGCATGGGCAGCGGAAACATGCTCAAGACCATCATGAACACGGCGCACGACCTGCTGCTGAACACCGTGTTCTACCTGATGGGCATCACCGTGCTCACGGGGGCCCTTTCCAAACTGATGTCCGAGTTCGGGGTGGTAATCCTGCTTGAGAAGATTCTGCGGCCGCTCATGAAGCCGCTCTACAACCTTCCCGGCGTGGCCGCCCTGGGCGCCGTGATGACTTTCCTGTCCGACAACCCGGCCATCATCGCCCTATCCAAAGACAAGAAGTTCTCTTCCTATTTCAAGAAATACCAGCTCATCTCCCTCACCAACTTCGGAACGGCCTTCGGCATGGGTTTCGTGGTCATCATCACCATGGTGGGCTACGGGGAACTGAAGGGCGCCGTCGTGGGCCTGGCAGGAGCCGTGGTGGGGTCCATCATCTCCACCCGCCTGATGCAGCGCAGCTGCCTGAAGGACTTCCCGGAACTGGACAGCCCGGTATCGGCCGGCATCCAGGAGGAAGTCTTGCCGGAAGAGGAGAAGCAGCATAAGGACGGCGTGTTCATGCGCTTCCTCAACGCAGTGCTGGACGGCGGAAAGAACGGCGTGGACCTGGGCCTGCAGATTATTCCGGGCGTCCTTATCATCACCACCGCCGTCATCATGATCACCTTCGGCGTGGGCGAGGCCGGAGTCTACAACGGCTCCTCCTCGCAGGGCGTGCCCATCCTCCCCTGGCTGGCCGAGAAAATCCACTGGGTGTTCGAATGGCTCTTCGGCTTCACCTCCATGGAACTCATCGCCTTCCCCATGACGGCCCTGGGTGCCGTGGGAGCCGCCCTGGGCCTGCTGCCCACCTTCCATTCGGCCGGCATCCTGGACGGCAACGCCGTGGCGGTGTTCACCGCCATTGGCATGTGCTGGAGCGGTTACCTCTCCACCCACACCGCCATGCTGGATTCCCTGGGCTACCGGAAAGTCATTTCCAAGGCGCTGGGCGCACATACCGTGGCCGGACTGGCCGCCGGCATCTTCGCGCATTTCCTGTATCTGTTGATTTCGCTAATCTAACGTCCAGACATACATTTTGTCTCCCCTTCGGGGGTGATTCTCGCCCGGGGGGACCGGAAGGGAGCAGCGGACGCCCTGCGGGGCCTCATCGGCCGGCTCCAGGTCTACCCTGAGCTCCTCCACCTTCATCTCCAGCATGCCGGTGGTATGGCCGATAAAGAGCACCGTGTCCCCCCTGCGGAGCGGCACGGCATCCACCTGCACCTCCACCACACCAATCTTGGCGAACCAGTTGGTCACCGGCCCCACATACACCTTGCGGCGGGTGGCCTGGCTGCCGTACACCCGGCTCCACTCGCCCATCCTGGCGCCCAGATAATAGCCGTCCCAGAAACCGCGGTTGAAGACAGTGGCCAGGCGCTCCTTCAAAGAGGCGCCCAGGGCTGCGGAGAAGGTGCCGTCCGCCACGGCGTCGGCCGCCCGGCGGTAAGAGGACGACGTCACCTGAACGTAGTCTGCACTGCGGGCCCGGCCTTCAATCTTGAACACCTTCACGCCGGCCTCCACGAACTTGTCCAGGAACTCCACCGTACAGAGGTCCTTGGGAGACATCAGGTATTTGTTGTCCACCTCGATCTCATTGCCGGTCTCCAGGTCTGTGAGCCGGTATCCCCGGCGGCAGATCTGCATGCAGGCACCCCGGTTGGCGCTTTGTCCGTAGGCGTCCAGCGACAGGTAGCACTTGCCGGAAACGGCCATGCAGAAGGCCCCGTGGGCAAACATCTCAATGCGCACCAGCTCTCCGGAAGGGCCCGTGATCCGCTCCGCCTCAATGGCCTCGTGGATGGCCTTCACCTGGGAAAGGGTCAGCTCCCGGGCCAGCACCACCACATCGGCCCACTGGGCAAAGAAGCGGAGCGCCTCCACGTTGGAAATGCTCAGCTGGGTGGAAATATGCACTTCCAGGCCTATCCGGCGGCAGTACAGGATGGCGGCCATGTCGGAGGCGATGATGGCGTCCACCCCCGCCGCATGCGCGGCATCCAGGGTGCTGCGGGCCTCCTGCAAATCCTCTCCGTACAGGGTGATATTGAGGGTCATGTACCCCTTGATGCCGGCCTCATGGCAGATGCGCATCACCTCGGGAAGGTCTTCCCGGGTGAAGTTGCCGGCCGAATGCGAACGCATGTTCAGATGGCCGATGCCGAAATAGACGGAATTGGCGCCGCCCTGGATGGCGGCCCTGAGGAAGGCGAAATTGCCCGCCGGAGCCATGATTTCCAGCTCTTCCCTTTTCATCAGCTCACGCGGCCCACCAGAGAATCTGCAAAGCGGCGGAGCATCTCATATCCCTCCGCCTCCATTTGGGCACCCAGGGCGCAGGAAATGGCTTTTTCACTGAGCCGGCCAATTTCCTCGCGGGCCGCTTCGGGCACGCCAACGCTCTCGTAAAGGGCCTTCACACGGGCTATCTTGGCCGCCTTCTCCTCCGGGCTTTCCGCCGGAGCGGTAAGGGCCTGCTCCAGCCCCACGGCCCCCAGCTCATGGGCTTTTACCGTGAGCCAGCTCTTCTTCTCGTTCAGGATGTCTCCTCCGATGGGCTTGCCGAACACCTTCTGGTCTCCGTAGGCATCCAGGTAATCATCGGCCACCTGGAAAGCCAGGCCCAGCTGGTAGCCATAGTCATAGAGGCACTGCTGGCTGCGGGCATCGGCCCCGGCGATGAGGGCGCCCATCTGTGCGGCGCAGGCAATGAGAACCCCCGTCTTGAGGCCGATCATCCGGATATACTCCTCCATGGGAACGCTGCTGCGCGCCTCAAAGTCCATGTCCAGCTGCTGGCCGTCACACACCTCCGCCGCCGTCTTGGAAAACAGTTCCAGCACCCGGGGAAGCACTTCGATGGGGGCCTTGGCCATGCGTTTGAAGGAATCGATGAACATCACGTCCCCCGAAAGGATGGCCGTATCCTCGTTCCACTTCTTCCAGACGGTGGGGTTGCCGCGCCTGAGGGGTGAGCGGTCCATGATATCGTCGTGGATGAGGGTGAAGGTGTGGAACACCTCCAGACCCGCGGCCGGCTCCAGGACCTGCTCCGAGAATGCGTCGGCATAAATTCCGTAGGTGGTGAGGCACAGTTTGGGGCGGATGCGCTTGCCTCCGATGGCAATCATGTAACGGAGCGGATCGTAGAGGCCTTCCGGCTTGTCTTGGAAGCGGATATTCTCAAAAAGGGCGGCCGTTTCCCGGCTGATGAGGGATTCCTGAATCATGTCTGTATTTTTGTCCAAAGATAAGCATTTCTGCGCAAAATTTTGCGTATATTTGTACAATATGCAAAACACTGTTTTCCATTCCACCCTTGTGAAAAGCCTGGCAGCCCTTTTCCTGGCTGCACCCATCCTCCTTTCCTGCGATTCCAAGGCGCCGCTGTACAAAGACGCCTCCCAGCCTTCTTCCGCCAGGGCCGATGACCTCATCGCCCGCATGAGCGTAGAGGAGAAACTGGGGCAGCTCCTGTGCCCGCTGGGCTGGCCCATGTACGAAAAAGTGACCCCCGATCAGGTCGGGGGTGACGTCATGCCCGGCAACGACGCCAACGTCATGCCCGGCAACGACCGGGCATCCGTCCGTATCTCGGACGCCTATAGGACATTCATCCGGGAACAGCACGGCGGTATGCTCTGGGCCACGTTCCGGGCCGATCCCTGGACCCGCAAGACCCTGGAGACCGGGCTCAATCCCCGGCTCTCCGCCCGGGCCTACAACGCCCTGCAGCGCTATGCCATGGATTCCACCCGCCTGGGCATCCCCATCATCCTGGCGGAGGAAGCTCCCCACGGGCACATGGCTATAGGGACCACCGTCTTCCCCACTTCCATCGGCCTCAGCGCCAGCTGGGACACCGAACTCCTGGAAGAGGTGGGCCGCGTCATCGGCAAGGAACTGATGGCGCAGGGCGGCACCATCGGCTACGGCCCGGTGATAGACCTTTCCCGCGAACCCCGCTGGTCCCGCGTGGAGGAAACCTACGGAGAAGACGTTTATCTCACCTCCCAGCTGGCATCGGCCATGGTGAGGGGCACCTCTTCGGAGGGCGTCATCTCCACCCTCAAGCATTTTGTGGCGTATGGCATTCCCGAAGGCGGCCATAACGGAAGTCCCTCCCACATAGGCCCCAGAGACCTGGAGGAAAATGTGCTGCCCACCTTCAAGGCGGCCATCGACGGGGGCGCCCTCTCGGTGATGACCAGCTACAACACCATCGACGGCATCCCCTCCACCTGCAACGAGGAACTCCTCACCGGCGTGTTGCATGAGCGCTGGAACTTCCCGGGCTTTGTGGTGAGCGACCTGGAGAGCATCGACGGCATCTATGCCAGCCACCATGTGGCAAAAGACCGGCAGCAGGCCGGCGAAATGGCCCTGAACGCCGGCGTGGACGTGGACCTGGGGGCCCACTGCTACGCCCTCCTCAAGGAATCCGTAGAGGCGGGCCGCGTCTCCATGGCCACCCTGGACCGCGCCGTGAAGCGCGTTCTCGTAAGGAAGTTCGAAGCCGGCCTCTTTGACAACCCCTACCTGCCGGAAGGATCGGCCGATGAAGTCCGTTCCCCCGAAAACCTGGCCGTGGCCGCCCAGGCCGCCCGCGAAGGCGTGACGCTCCTCAGGAACAACGGCATCCTGCCCCTCAGGGCCGGCACCCGCATCGCCCTGGTGGGGCCCAATGCGGACAACCTGTACAACCAGCTGGGAGACTATACCGCCCCGCAGGCCCCGGAGAACGTGGTCACCATGCTCCGCGGGCTCAAGGAAGCCGGTGCCGCCGTCACCTATGTGAAGGGCTGCGCCGTACGGGACACCAAGACCGCCAACATAGCCGAGGCCGTCCAGGCCGCCCGCCGCTCCGACGTGGTGGTGGCCGTGGTGGGCGGGTCATCGGCCCGGGATTTCCGCACCAAATACATTGACACCGGTGCCGCCATGGTGGACCGGACCGCCGTTTCCGACATGGAGGCCGGCGAAGGCTTCGACCGCAGCACCCTGGACCTGCTGGGCGTGCAGCCGCAACTTCTGAAGGAGCTCAAAGCCACCGGCAAACCGCTGGTGGTGGTGTATATCGAAGGCCGCCCGCTGGACAAGAGATGGGCCCACGAGAACGCCGACGCCCTCCTCACCCTCTGGTATCCCGGAGGCGAAGGCGGAAGGGCCCTTGCCGATGTCCTGCTGGGCCGCTACAACCCCGCCGGACGCCTGAGCGTGAGCGTACCCCGCAGCGTGGGCCAGACTCCCGTCTATTACAACAGGAAGCTGCCCTACAGCCACGACTATGTGGAAGAGAGCGCCGCTCCCCTGTACCCCTTCGGATACGGGCTCAGCTACTCCACGTTCACTTACAGCAACCTCCGCGTGGAAGGAACGGTGCCGGACCAGGCCTGCGTGAAGGTGGACGTGACCAATGACGGCACCCTGGCCGGAGACGAGGTGGTGCAGGTGTATATCCGGGACCTCACGGCCTCCACCGCCCGGCCGCGCAAGCAGCTCTGCGCCTTCCGCCGCGTGAAGGCCATCGGCCCGGGAGAGACCGTTACCGTGAGTCTGCCCCTGCAGCGCAGCGCCTTCGAGCTGGTGAACCCCGCCATGGAAAGGGTGGTGGAACCCGGAGAATTCGAGCTCCAAGTGGGCGCCTCCTCGGAGGACATCCGCCTCAAAACAATAATCAATTACCAATAACCACATGAATATCACAGTATTATTATTAACCGTCACACTGCCCTTCTGGCAGGACATCCACACCACCTCCGTGAATGCGGAAACCCAGCGCACGGAGCTTGTCTACTTCGCCAGCCGGGGAGACGCCCTCTCCAAAGGTTTCCGCGAAAGCGAAAACTACAGGAGCCTGAACGGCACCTGGGACTTCAAGTATTTTGAGGACCATCGTCAGATGGGCATCCCCTCCTCCTGGGACAAGATTCAAGTTCCCGGCAACTGGGAAGTCCAGGGATGGGGCACCGCCATCTATACCAACATCCTCTTTGACTTCTGCCCGGAGAATCCCGTTCCCGGCGTTCTCCCGGAGGCCGTTCCCTCCGCCCTGTACCGGCGCAGCTTCACCGTTCCGGACGGCTGGAAGGGACGGGAGGTGTATCTGAACCTCTGCGGCAGCAAGAGCGGCACCTATGTGTATGTAAACGGCCAGGAGATTGGCTACTGCGAAGACTCCAAGGACCTGGCCCGCTTCCGCATTACGGAGGCCCTGCAGCCCGGAGAGAACGAGCTGATGCTGAAGATTTACCGCTACACCCAGGCCTCCTGGCTGGAAGACCAGGATTTCTGGCGCATCTCCGGCCTGGAGCGGGACGTTTACCTTTCCAGCGAGAGCAAACATAGCGGTTTCAACTTCCGGGTGGTCTCCACCCTGGACACCGATTTGACCACCGGCCTGTTCCAACTAAAAATGACGGCTGCAGAGCCCACGGACGTGTTCTATGAACTCTTGGACAAGGACGGGAAGGCCGTGGCCGACGCCTCCTTCCAGTTCTCCGGCTCTGTGGAATCCGTCCCGGAAAGTATTCCCGAGGTCCGTCGCTGGAGCGCCGAAACGCCCGAGCTCTACACCCTGGTACTGCGCGTGAACGGGGAATACACCCGCTTCCACGTGGGTTTCCGCCGCTTGGAAATTGTTACGGTGAAAGACGGGGAAAGGGACGTGAAGGCCTTCCTGGTGAACGGCCAGCCCGTGAAATTCAAGGGTGTGAACCTGCATGAGCACAACCCCTATACCGGCCACTACACCACCCGGGAAAACATCCTGGAAGACCTGAGGCTCATGAAGCTCTGCAATATCAACGCCATCCGCACCTGCCACTATCCCCAGCAGCGGGAGTTCTACGAACTCTGCGACTCCCTGGGCTTCTATGTGTATGACGAAGCCAATATCGAAACCCATGGCATGGGCTATGACCTCAAGAAAACCCTGGGCAACAAGCCGGAGTGGTATGAAAAACACCTGGACCGCACCCTCAACATGTATTACCGCACGGCCGGCTACCCTTGCGTAACCATCCTCTCCCTGGGCAACGAGGCCGGCAACGGCGTAAACTTCTACGAGACCTACAAGGTCCTCAAGGCCCTGGAGGCCGATGGCCAGAACCGCCCCGTCGTGTATGAGAGGGCGGAACGGGAATGGAACACGGACATTATCAATCCCATGTACCCCGGGGCCGAGTGGTTCCGCCGCATGGGAGAGCAGGAAAGCGGCCGGCCCGTCATCCCCTGCGAGTACTCCCACGCCATGGGCAACTCCAACGGTTCCCTGGACTGGCAGTGGGAATACATCTATGCCCACAAGCACCTGCAGGGCGGCTTTATCTGGGACTGGGTGGACCAGGGCCTCTACGACAAGGAGCGCGGCTGGACTTACGGCGGAGACTACGGGGAAAACGCCCCCTCCGACGCCAATTTCTGCTGCAACGGCCTGGTGAACCCCGACCGGGACCCGCACCCCGGCTTCTACGAAGTCAAGCATGTGTACCAGGATGTGAGCATCCGCGCCGTGGATGCGGGCAGCGGCCTGTTTGAAATCTTCAACCGGCATTATTTCACGGACCTGAGCCAGTACACGGTAAAATACTGGGTAGAGCGGGACGGCAAGCGCCCCTTCTGGTGGTTCACCCACAAGAAAAAGTTCCGGACCGCACCCCAGACGGCCGAGCAGTTCAAGGTAAAACTGCCCCGGATGAAAAAAACCGGCCAATACCGCATCTTCTTCGAAGTATCGGCCTCCCGGAATCTTCCCCTCGTGGAGAAGGGTACCGTCCTGGCCTGCGACGAGGTCCTGATCAAGGACACATCGGCCAAAAAACCGCGCCAGGCCAAGGGAGACCTCTCCTACACCAACGGAGACACCCAGGTGGTGGTGAGAAGCGGCTCCATGGAGCTGGTGTTTGACAAGGTGGAAGGCTTTGTCAAGAGCTGGAAGGTGAAAGGGATGGATCTGGTGGATCCTTCCTTCGGCATCCGTCCCAACTTCTGGCGCGCGCCCATTGACAACGACTATGGCAACAACGCTCCCGTGAGAACTATCCAGTTCAAGACGCCCGAGAAGCCGGAGCAGGTGAGCGTGTCCAAGCAGGATAACGGCACCGTCCTCATTGCCTTGAAAGGCCGCGGCGTACGGGCCTCCGAAAACTACACCGTCTACCCCGACGGAACCCTGTCCATCAGCGTCTCCACCGCCCCGGGCACAGACAAGAATGTGGAAATCCCCCGACTGGGCTTCCGCCTGAGGGTGGCCGATTATTCCTTCAGCTACTTCGGCCGCGGCCCCGTGGAGAACTACTGGGACCGCCGCTCCGGCACCTTCAAGCGCATCTGGGAGTCCTCCGTGGATGAGCAGTACTATCCCTATGTGCGTCCCCAGGAATGCGGCCACCACACGGATACCGAATGGCTCTCCGTGGGCGGCTTCACGGTGGCGCGCGGCGCGGAGCCTTTCGAGTTCAACGCCCTCCGCATGAGCATTGAGGACCTGGACGGCGGAGTGCAGAAAAGCCAGACGCACCTCTGCGACGTTACGCCCCGGGACTTCACCGAAGTATGCATAGACTATAAGATGAGCGGTTTGGGCGGTTACGACAGCTGGGGTTCCCGCCCGGAAAGGGACCGCACCCTCTGGAGCACGGAAAGCTACAGCTACAACTTCACCCTTACCCCCGACAAACCTTCCAAAGCAGCCCGATATGAATAAAAGACTCTCTTATATGGCCCTCGCAGGCCTACTGCTGGCCTCCTGCGTTACGGAGGAAGCGCCCTTCGGGGCCGTTCCCACCCCGGAGCAGATAGAATGGCAGGATATGGAACTGAATATGTTCTGCCACTTCGGCCCCAACACCTTCACCGGCCTGGAATGGGGAGAAGGAACGGAGGCCGAAGACCTCTTCAACCCCACGGACCTGGACTGCCGCCAATGGGCGCGCACGGCCAAGGCCGCCGGCTTCAAGGGCATCATCATCACCGGCAAACACCACGACGGCTTCTGCCTCTGGCCCAATCCGGTTTCCAAACACACCGTGCGGGAAAGCTCCTGGCGCGGCGGTAAGGGAGACGTCCTGAAGGAGCTTTCCGAAGCCTGTGCAGAGGAGGGGCTCAAGTTCGGCATCTACATCTCCCCCTGGGACCGGCACGACCCCACCTACGGCACGGACGCCTACAACGAGGTGTTCCGCCAGACGCTGGAAAGCGCCCTCTCCGGCTACGGACCCGTGTTTGAGCAGTGGTTCGACGGCGCCTGCGGAGAAGGCCCCAACGGAAAGCGCCAGGTCTACGACTGGGAGCTTTTCCATAACGAGGTATTCAAATGGCAGCCCCACGCCATCGTTTTCTCCAACGTGGGCCCCGGCTGCCGCTGGGTGGGCAATGAGAACGGTCATGCCGGCCGGACCAGCTGGTCCACTTTCTCCCCCGCCAAGAACAGCGCCTTCCATGAGCAGCTTCCCGGAGACTACGAAACGTACCTCAACCAGGGAGACCCCGACGGCGAGGCCTGGATTCCCTCCGAGTCCGATGTTTCCATCCGCCCGGGCTGGTTCTGGAAAGCGTCCGAGAACATCCTGGTCAAGTCCGTAAACGAACTGCTGAGCATCTACTACAAGAGCGTGGGGCGCAATTCCCTGCTGCTGCTCAATGTGCCGCCGGACACCCGCGGCCACATCCACGAGGTGGACTCCATCCGCCTGATGGAATTCCGGCAGGCGCTGGACCAGATCTTTGCCGATAACCTGGCCCTGGGCCAGAGCCGGGAGGGCAATACCTGGACGGTGAAAGTCCAGGCAGACAAGCCCTTCAACCGGGTGGTCCTGCAGGAAGACATTGCCAAGGGGCAGCGGATTTCCGGCTTCACCGTGGAAGTTCAGACGGCCGATGGCTGGGCTCCCCTGGCCCAGGAGACCACCGTGGGCCGCAAGCGCATCCTGCTGGTCCCCGCCACCCGTTGCGAGAACCTTCGGGTAAGGGTGACGGATGCCCTGGCCAAACCGCTCCTGAAAGATATCGGCCTGTATTACGATTCCATTTATTCCGAATAAGAAATGAAGAAAGTTGCCTTAGTCCTTGCCAGCGGCGGCCCGCGCGGATTCGCCTACATCGGAGCCATTGAAGAGCTCCTTTCCCGCGGGTATGAGATAAGCTCCGTAGCCGGGGCCAGTGCCGGTTCCCTGGTGGGCGGCATTTACGCGGCGGGAGGCCTGGACGCCTTCAAGGAGTGGCTCTTCGGCCTGGATCCGGTAAAGGTTGTGTCGCTCATGGACGTATCCGTGAGCCGGAATTACCTGGTCAAGGGAGAGCGCGTCATCAAGGAAATCAAGGCCCGCGTGCCGGAGGTAAACATAGAAGACCTCCCCATCCCCTTCACAGCCGTGGCCACAGACCTGTACACCGGAGAGGAAGTGATTTTCCGGGAGGGGCCCCTGTTTGAAGCCATCCGCGCCTCCATCTCCATCCCGTCCATGTTCAAACCCGTGGTGTGGAAGGGACGCACGCTGGTGGACGGCGGCATGGTGAACACCTTCCCCCTGAACCGGGTGGCCCGCACGGAGGGAGACATCCTGGTGGGCTTCAACGTGAACCAGATTGACGCGGCGGAAATCCAGGGCTACCTGGACAGCCGCGAAGCCATTTCCCGCGAGTCGGACCATACGCTCCTGGGCCGCATCCAGGCCGGTCTGCAAACCCGCCAGCTGGAAGCCAGCGGCCGGGAGAACTGGATTCCTGTGGATGCATCGGACAACTTCTACACCGTGCTGCAGCGCAGCTTCGGCATCATGAACTGCAGCCTGTCCCGCATGGGCATCGAGCTCACGCCTCCGGACGTGCTGGTGAGCCTGCCCTTCGACTCCTATCACGGGGTGTACGGCTACTCCCACGCCCAGGAAATTGCTCAGAAAGGCCGCCAGCTCATGGCCGACGCCCTGGACGAATACGAAAGGAAGCATGCCTAAAAACGTCACCATAAAGGACGTGGCCCTGGCCGCCGGCGTGTCGCCCTCCCTGGTTTCCTTTGTCTTCAACGGGAAGAACCGGGTGGGCGCCCAGACCCGTGAACGGGTGCTGGAGGCGGCCCGGCAGCTGGGATACAGGCCTGCGGAGGCACCGGTGCGCACGCAGTGGCCTTCCGCCCGGCTTGTGGGCGTGGTGGTTCCCGAGTTGGAGGCCAACGCCTTGTGGATAGAGCAGCTTACCCACAGTGCCTACCGCCGGGGCTATACCGTCCAAGTGGGCAGCGCCCAGAAAGACCCTGTGCATTATGCTCACTTAGTAAGGGCCTTCTCGGAAGCCCGGGGGCTGGTGGCCCTGCTGCCGCAGGAAGAAAAGAAAGAACTCACGGATGCCGTCAAGCTTTGCGGCATTCCCTATGTAATAGCCGGCGAGGAAAAACCGGACCAAACCATACAGAATCTAATCAGCAAGCTATGAGTCAGATAATCATTGAAGGAAAACCCCTTCCCAATATGCCTTGGGAAGACCGCCCGCAGGGCTGCAAGGCCCCTCTCTGGAGATACAGCGCCAATCCCGTGATTCCGCGGGACCTGCTGGAAAACTCCAACAGCATTTTCAACAGCGCCGTCGTGCCGTTTGAAGACGGCTTTGCCGGCGTCTTCCGCTGCGACGACACCAACCGCCGCATGACCCTCCACGCCGGCTTCTCCAAGGACGGCATCCATTGGAACATCGAGGCCGATACCATCCGCTTCACCGGCGGCGGTCCCGAGGTGGGCCAGTGGGTGTACGGCTACGACCCCCGCGTGGCCCTCATCGACGGCAAGTACTGGGTGAGCTGGTGCAACGGCTACCATGGTCCCACCATCGGCCTGGCCTGGACGCTGGACTTCAAGACCTTCCACCAGGTGGAGAACGCCTTCCTGCCCTACAACCGCAACGGCGTGCTCTTCCCCCGCAAGATCAATGGCCGATATGCCATGCTCTCCCGCCCCTCCGACACCGGCCACACCGCCTTCGGAGACATTTTCTACAGCGAATCTCCGGACATGGAGTTCTGGGGACACCACCGCCACGTGATGGCTCCCGCCCCCTTTGAGCAGAGCGCCTGGCAGTGCATGAAGATCGGTGCCGGCCCCGTTCCTATCGAGACCTCCGAAGGCTGGCTGCTCTTCCACCATGGCGTGCTCCACAGCTGCAACGGCTACGTGTACAGCTTCGGCAGCGCCCTGCTGGACCGTGACGAGCCCTGGAAGGTGATTGCCCGCAGCGGCCCCTACCTCATCTCCCCCCAGATGCCGTACGAGTGCATGGGAGACGTTCCCAACGTCACCTTCCCCTGCGCCGCCCTGCACGACAGCGCCACCGGCCGCATCGCCATCTACTACGGCTGCGCCGACACCGTGACCGGCCTGGCCTTCGGCTACATCCCGGAAATCATCGAGTTCACCAAGCGCACCAGTATCGTGTAAGGTGCCGTGGTACGCAAAACGCTCATAATGAGATAATTACAAAAATCCTCCTCGGAATTTTTCCGAGGAGGATTTTTGTAAGTGTTTGACAACCAGTCGTTTCTGCAACACGCTTATTTCCAGACAATGCTGCGGCTGCCAGTCAGCTCCGTGTGGGAAATGCGGAAGCCTTTGTTGCGGCCATCCACCAAAGCCTTGGAAGCGTGTGCGCCGGAACGGGTGATGGTGAGTTCCCGGCCGTCCGAGAGTGTGATCACCGCCTTCGGGAAGGTGGGACGGGTAAGGGTGAAGCTGGGGTCTCCGGGGCAGTCCGGATAGAAGCCCAGCATGGAGAAGACGGCCCAGGCGCTCATGGTGCCGGTGTCGTCGTTGCCGGGAATGCCGTCCGGGGCGTTCTTGTAGTTTTGCGCCAAGATTTTTTCTACGGTTTCCCAGGTGTACTTCTCATAGCCCTTGAAGCGGGAGAAGAGGTAGGGGTACACAATGTCCGGCTCGTTGGCGGGGTCGTACAGACCTTCGTCAAAAACATGCCGGAGGTTCTTCACAAAGGCCTTGGTGCCGCCCTGGAGCTTGGCATAGCCGGCCACATCGTGCGGCACGGCGAAGGTATAGTTCCAGGCGCTGCCTTCGTGGAAACCGGGGGCGTTGGTGAAATCGGCCCCGTCTTCCGGATTGAAGGGCGTGAGGAAACTGCCGTCGGAGAGGCGGGGGCGCAGGCACTTGTCCGCAGCGGAGTAATACTTCCTGTAGCCCAGGGAACGCTCATAGAAGCGGCGCGCATCCTCCGGCCGGCCCAGGTCTGCGGCCAGGCGGGAGAGGGCATAATCGGCCACATAATACTCCAGGGCATGGGAAACGGAGTTGTCTCCGGAGAAATCGGCGCTGAAGTAATCCAGCGGGATGTAGCCCATGGAGATGTAAGGGTCCCCGTCCGGGCGCATGAGGTTCTGTGCGCCGGGGGTATCGGCCGATTTCAAAAAGGCCTCGTAGGCGGTCTCGATGTCGAAGTCCCGGAGGCCGCGGAGCCAGGTGTCGGCAATCACGCAGATGGCCGGGTCTCCCTCCATGGTCCAGGTTTCGCGGCCGTAGAGCTCCCACTTGGGCATCCAGCCCCATTCGCGGTACTGGTCTATCATGGAGCGCACCATGGCCGTCTGTTTCTCCGGCCACAGCAGCGTCATCAGCTGATGGAAATTCCGGTAGGTGTCCCAGAGGGAGAACACCGTGTAGCGGTCATAGTCCCTGGCTTTCCCGATGCCGGGGCTCTGCATCAGCGGATATTCCCCGTTCACGTCGTTCAGGATGTTGGGGTGGATGAGGGTATGGTACAGCGCCGTGTAGAAGATGGTCTTCCGGTCGGCCGATCCGCCTTCCACCCGCACGCGGCCCAGGTGCTCCTTCCAGGAGGCATCGGCCTGCCGCTTCACGCGCTCGAAGGCGAAGCCCTGCTGCTCCGCATCCAGGTTCTGCCGGGCGTTCTCGATGCTCACGAAGGAGACGCCCATCTGCACCAGCACCTCCTCTCCGGCCTTCAGGCCGTCGTAATGGAACCAGTAGCCAATGTCGTCTCCGCTGAGCTCGCGGGAGTAATCCTTGTAAATTTTGTACTTGCCGGCATCGGCATCCCAGGCGGCTTCGGCGGTCATGGGACGCTGTTTTTTCCAATAACCAGCCGCGTCCGGGGCCTTGCTCACCCGCAGCACGAAGTACAGCGGGAACACGGCGTTGCGGTTGTAGCAGAAGGTGCCCATGAGCTTGAAGCCCTCGATTTCCGTATCGCTCACCTTCTTTACCGTGGCGCCGCTCTCATTGGTGAGGCCCTCTCCCAGGTTCAGGAGGATGTTGCCCTCGCCTCCGGGGAAGGTGTAGCGCTCCAGAGAAGTGCGGGTGGTGGCGGTGGCTTCGGCCTTGATGCCGCTCAGCAGCTCAAGGGCGTAGTAGCCGGGATGCGCCACTTCGCCTTTGTACTCACTACCATAGATATGGTAGTCCACCTGCAGCGGCCCGGTGGTGGGCATGGTAAGGAGGGCCCCCAGGTCCGGGCAGCCCACGCCGGACAGGTTCACGTGCGTGAAACCGGTGAAAAAGCTGTTCTCCTCCACGTAGGGCGTGCTCCACCAGCGGCTGTCCTTGTCCCAGGTGTTCAGGCTGGAGCCCATCACGTTGAAGGGACTCACGCTCATGAGCCCGTTGGGAGTGACGGCCCCGGGATTGCACGCCCCGAAGTTGGACGTGCCGATAAAGGGATTCACCCACTCGGTCTGGGCATGAAGGGCAGTGCTCACCAGCAGTGCCGCCAAAAGAAGGAGTTTTTTCATGGGAAAGTCTTACCGGATACTGTTCAGGACGGGGAGTTTGCCATCGGCCACCAGCTTGAGGATGAGTTCTCCGAAGAGGGTGTTCTGCCAGGCGAACCAGGGACGGGTGAAGTTCCCCGCATCGTCCTTGTGGAAGCTCTCGTGGATGAAGCCCAGGCCGGCGTCCGTGCGGAGGAGCTGCTCCACGCAGGCTTTGATTTCCGCGTCATCCGTGGCGGTGAAGGCCTTCATCATGATGCTCATGGGCCAGATAACTTCCGTGCCGATATGCGGGCCGCCAATGCCTTCGCCGGCCTTACCCTTGAAGAAATAGGGGTTGGAGCTGCTCCAGACAAAACGGCGGGTGTTTTGGTAAATGGGATCCGATGCCATGGAAGGAATCAGATAGCCCAGCGAGAGGAGGGAGGGCGCATTGGCATCGTCCATCATGTAGGAGTTGCCAAAGCCGTCCACCTCGAAGGCATAGATGTCGCCAAATTCCGGGTGCTTCACCACGGCATACTGCTTCAGGGCCGCCTCCACCTCATCGGCCAGGGCGGTGCAACGGGCCGATAAAGCCGCCTCATGATTAACCTCGGAGAGGATGGTGGCCGCCTTGCGGAGGATATCCACGGCGAAGAAGTTGGAGGGAACGAGGAATTCGAACTGAGTGGCGTCGTCGGAGGGACGGAAGGACGAGGCGATGAGCCCCACGGGCTTCACCGGATGTCCCAGGCCCACGCGGGCCTTGGTGTCCAGCTGACGGTCTGTGACGCGGAGGAAGAAGTAAGGGCCGTTCCCCTCCTTGCGCTGCTGGGTGGTGAAGGTTTCCAGGATGGTCTGGACGGTCTTGATCCAGAGTTCGTCAAAGACGGAAGTGTCTCCCGTCACCTCCCAGTAGTGGTAGGCCAGGCGCACCGGATAGCAGTGCGAATCTATCTCCCACTTGCGCTCGAATACGTTGGGGTCCTGGGGCGTGCCGGTGACGTCATCGTCTCCGTGGTCACCGGTAGGGCCCTGGTTGAACGCATTGGCATAAGGGTCTATGTTGATGAGCGTAAACTGCTGACGGATAACGCCGGCGAGCATTTTCCTCAAGTGCTCGTCTTCCTTGCAAAGCTCCACATAGGGCCACACCTGGGCGCCGGAATCCCTGAGCCACATGGCGTGGATGTCTCCGGTGTACACAAAGGTTAGGCCGCTTTCCTCGTCAAAGTGAACGGTTGTGTCCAGCGTGTTGGGAAAACAGTTTTGGAACATCCAGCGCAGCTTGGCGTTGGTGAGCTGGGGCGCCACCGTGGCAATCTGGGCCTCTACGGCCTCGGAAACAAACAGACGCTCTTCCGGAGCGGGACGCTGGTCCGGATACTTCTGCGCACAGGCGCTCAGGGCCAACAGGCCCAGCACAAAGCTAATGCTAATCTTTTTCATTCGAGAACGAATAAGGTTTGTCTTCGTCAGCCGTGCCACGCCTGTAGTTGGGCTCGGAGGCCATCTTGAAGTGCAGCTGGGCACCCTTCTGAAGGTCTTTCTGGAGGAGGTAGTTGCGGCTCCAGTTCTCTCCGTTAAGCGTGAGTTCCTTTACATAGAAGTTCTCCGCAGAGTTTTCCGGAGCCTCAATGACCACGTCCGCTTCGGGCATGTGTAGGGTAACTTTCTTGAACAGGGGCGCTCCCAGGGCATACTGGCCGCTTCCGGGGCACACCGGGTAGAAGCCAAGGGCACTGAATACATACCAGGCGCTGGTCTGACCGTTGTCCTCGTCTCCGCAGTAGGCATCGGCCCAAGGGGTGTAGAATTTCTCCATCACTTCCCTCACGCGGGCCTGCGTCTTCCAGGGCTGACGGCTCCAGTCATACAGGTACAGCATGTGCTGGATGGGCTGGTTGCCATGGGCGTAGTTGCCCATGCCCATCACCGTCATCTCAATAATCTCGTGGATGGGGAAGCCGTAGTAGCTGTCGTCGTACTTTGGAGGCATGGCAAAGACGGTGTCCATCTGGGCGTTGAATTTGTCTTCTCCGCCCATCAGGCCGATCAGGCCCTCCACGTCATGGAACACGCTCCAGGTATAGTGCAGGGAATTGCCTTCGGTGAAGTCTCCGCCCCATTTGAGCGGACTGAAGGGACGGCGGAAAGTGCCGTCGGACTTGCGGCCGTTCATCAGGCCCACCTCAGCGTCATAGACATTGCAGTAATTGAGGGCGGCCTTCTTATAGGGCGCAAGGTCTTCCTCCGGCATCTTCAGGGCCTTGCCAAGCTGGTAGATGCACCAGTCGTCGTAGGCATATTCCAGGGTGCGGGCCGCATTCTCGGAGATGTTCACGTCACAGGGAACATAGCCCAACTCATCATAATACTGCCAGCCCAGGCGGCCGGTAGAGCTCACCGTGGGATGGACGGCATGGGCGCCATGCGTGACGGCTTCCCAGAGCTTGCCGATATCATAGTCACGGACGCCGGAGAGGTAGGCGTCGGCCACCACGGAAGCGCTGTTGTTGCCCACCATGCAGCCCCGGTGGCCCGGAGACGCCCATTCCGGCAGGAAACCGCTTTCCAGATAGTCGTTCACCAGGCCCTGCTGCACCTTGGTGGAGACCTCGGGATACAGGAGGTTCAGCAGCGGGAACAGGCTGCGGAAGGTGTCCCAGAAGCCGGTATCCGTATAAAAATGGCCTTCCTTCACCTCGCCGGTATGGGGGCTGTAGTGCTGCAGCACGCCGAACATGCCCACCTCGGAGAGGTCTCTGGGGAAGAGCAGGCTCCGGTACAGGCAGGTGTAGAAGGTACGGAGATGGTCTATGTTGTCATCTTCCACCTCAATCTTGCCCAGGGCCTGGTTCCAGGCCGTCTGGGAGAACATCTTCACCTCTTCGAAGGGGTCGTTGATCTCTCCCAGGTTCAGTTTGGCCTGTTCCATACTGATAAAAGAAGAGGCCACCTTTACATACACTTCCTGTCCCTTACGGGTAGGGAAAGACACCATGCCGATATTCTCGGGCGTCTTTTCCGCGGTGAAGGGCGTGTCGGACTGGATGAGGATGTAATTGCAGAAATTGGGAGCCACACCGCCGTGGTTGTTCACGGCCCAGGCGCGGATGGTATGGTCGTCCACAATTTCCACCCGGCCGCCCTCGTAGGCATCCACCACCAGGTAGGATTTCTCGCACTCGGGATAGGTGAAGCGGAACCAGGCGGCACGCGAAGCCGGAACCAGTTCGGCCGTGACGTCGTGGTCTGCCAGATAAACGCTGTAATAGTACGGCTTGGCCACCTCTGTCTTGTGGGAAAACCAGCTGGCGCGCTTTTCCTCGTCATAGAAAGGGCCGGTGGTCACCGGCATCAGGCTGAAGGCGCCGTAGTCGTTGATCCAGGGAGAGGGCTGATGGGTCTGCTTGAAGCCCCGGATGTGCGTGGCATCGTAGCGGTACGTCCATCCGTCTCCGTTCTTTCCAGTCTGGGGAGTCCAGAAATGGGCGCCCCACGGAACGGCAATGGCCGGATAGGTATTGCCGGTGGACAGGTTGAAAGTGGACAGGGTGCCACCCATGGGGTTCACGTATTCTGCCCAGTCTGTCAGGGCACGGGACGTGTTCACGACCGGCTGGGAGCAGGCCTGGACCAGAAGGGCCAGGGCTGCTGCGGCAAAGAATTTATGCTTCATCTTCGTCCATTTTTTCCTTGACGTCACTGCGGAATTTCTTGTAGAAATCCTCCCCGAAGCCATACCAGGCAACGGCCAGGAAGCCGCCTATGAAGGCCCAGATAAGAACGCGCTTGGCGCGGCTGTTGACGGGCTGCTGAGGAAGGACGGCGGGCTGAACCACCGCGTAAACGGGCTTCTCTTCCTGGATTTTGGCACGGGCCAGTTCCCGCTGCTGGGCCATCTGGGAATAGATTTGGTTGGCCAGGGAAGCCTCCTCGCGGAGCCGCTCCTTCTGGGCGGTGGCGCTTTGCAGGATGACGCTGCGGTCATAGTCCACGGAGGCGGCATAGGCGGCCTGCGCCTTCACCAGCTCCTCGTGGGCCTCGTCGGCCAGCATCACGTAGTAATTATAGTCCGCCGTCGCTTTCTTGGTGCGGTAGTTTGACACATATTGCTGCAGGCGGCTGCACACCGTGTCGGCCAATTGCTTGGCCATCATGCGGTCGTCCATGGTGACGGAGATGGTGGTGATGCCCGTCTTCTTGTCCACATCGGCCGATATGGCCGTGCCCAAGGCCTTCACCACGGCAGCCTGCTTGCGGGTAAGCTCCGTGGGATTGGTGACCGGGGTATAGGGCTTCTCGTCTTTCTTGGGCTTGTAATTGGGCCTGTCTTCCTTGGAGAAGTGCTTATACACCGTAGTCTGCATGGGTTTCACACCCTCTTCCAGCTGCTTCTCGCTAACGTAGGAAGTGAGCGGGACATCCAGCAGGGCGGCCAGGAAAGGCGTGGAGTGGCTGATCTCCGGGAACAGGGTGATGTTCATGGCATCCGTTCCGCCGCCCATGGAGGCGCCGCCCAGACCCAGCATGCTGGTGATGCTGGAAAGGCTGCCGCTGGTGCGGCTCTGCACCTCGGGGGCCAGCGTCATGGTCACATTGTACTCCCTCTTCATCAAGAGGGCCGATGCAACCCCCAGGCAACTGAAAATAAAGCCGATGAGGATAATCTGCTTCCAATGCTTCAGAAGCTTGGTGAGGATGCCCATCCAGTCGATTTCAAACTCGTCGTCCTGGTATACGGGAGCTTGCGGCGCGGGAGTAGGATTCAATTTCTCTTCCATAGGATCCCTTTTTTAGTTGGATGACTTCTTCAGGTTGTTCACCATGCTCACCACGGCTACGCTGAGCGTACCCAGGGAGGCGGCAGCGGAGGTGATGGCCACTACGCCGGTATAATCCGGCTTCTCGTTCTTCTTCTCCTTGTCCGGAACAAAAATTTCCGCGCCGGGCTCCACCCGGGTGCCGGCATGAACCTTCTTGGCACGGCCGCCCACGGACACCATATAGGTCTTGTTTCTGCGGGCACTTTGGGAATAGCCGCCGGCGGCATCAATGTAATCGGCCACCGTCATCCTGGCATTCCAGTTCACGGCCGTGGGATACATGACCGCACCGAACACACGCACCACATTGCTCTGGACGGGGATTTCCAGCCGGTCATTTTCCCTCAATATCACGTCGGAAGGGCCGCCGGGAGCGGCCAGGGCAGCCTCCAAATCCAGGGCGATATTGTAATGACGGGTGCCGGTCTTGAGCGTATTCTTGCCCTTGTTCACGGCAGCCGTGCTGTCTATCTGCTTCGCCAGCAACTGTCCCATCTCACGGGCCTGGGTAATTTCCTCCTCGGTGGCTTCACGCACCAGCCGCGCGCCCTTTACATAGGCGAAAGAAGTGAGGCCGCCCGCCTTTTTGATGAGGTCGGAGACTCTCTCCTCGCGGGAGGTGAGGGTGTACTCGCCGGGGAAGTTCACTTCTCCGGCAACGGTAAAGTGGCGCTGGATATTGTAGGAAGGACTCTGGTGAACGATCACCTCGTCATAGGGTTTCAGAACGAAACTGCGGTCTCCGTCGGCCACCAGTCCCTCCTTGAGGGAGAAGGAATACATTTCGCCGATATCGCTGGTTGCCACCATGCCGTTTGCGTCCTTCTTGCGGCGGGTCACATCCACACGGGAGGTGGAGGCGCCGTCCTGGAGACCGCCGGCCAGGATGATAAAGTCTTCAATGGTGGTGTTCTCCGCAAAGGGGAAGGTTCCGGGGTTGTTCACCATGCCGGAAATGGTCATGGTGCCGCGGTCCTTGAGGTCGTCGGAACTGGCGATGAACAGCTCGTCGTTGTTCTGCAGCACAAAGTCCGGCTTGGTGCCGGCCATAATCTCCGTCAGATTGAGGGAGAAGACCTCCTGGGTCTTGTCCGCGTGCTCACGGTGCACCACCACACGGTCCGTGAAGGCCTCCGGAAGCAGGCCGCCGGCCTTCAGGACCAGTCCCTTGGCCGTACGGACATCTCCCAGCTCATACGTTCCGGGCATGTACACGGCGCCGTTAATGGCCGTACGGTTCTCAAAACGATACTGCTGAATGCCCACCTCAATCCGGTCTCCGTTGCGAAGCCGGAACGTACCGAACTCCTGATCCGATACCGTACGCACCTCATGGCTCTTACCCTGCTGGCGGAACACGGTCACAGATTCCTCGTTGGCGCCCAGGGCGAAGCCGCCGGCATAGGAAAGGAGGTCCGCCACAGTTTCTCCGTCCTTGAGCTCGAAGAACATGGGGCGCTTCACATTGCCTTGTACCTGAACCATTTCATCATAGGCCGATACCAGAATCACGTCCCCCTCTTCCAGGCGGATGTCGCTGCTCTGGGTTCCCTTCATCATGTATTCATAAACATCCACGGTGCCCACGGTCTTGTTTCCGCGCACCACCTTGATGTTACGCAGGGTACCGGGGTCCACCACGCCGCCGGCGCGGTAGATGGCATGGAAGGCGGTGGCGAAACCGGAGAGCACATAGGTGCCCGGGGAGGCCACGTCTCCCATCACATTGATCTGGATGGAGCGGATCTGGCCCAGGCTCAGGCGCATGTCCGTTCCGGAATGGCCGCTGAGGCCGCCGTAAATCTGGGACAGGCGTTTTTTCAGGTAGGCGTTGGCTTCCTCAACGGTTTTGCCGTTCAGGTAAAGCGGGCCCAGCACGTCCACATTGATGCTTCCTTCGGGAGAAATGACATCCCTCAGGGTGGTCTGGTTGCGGCCGAACACATCTATGATAATCTCATCTCCGGGGCCCAGGCGGTAATTCCTGGGGGTGGCCATGTTCTCGCTGGGAGCGAAGGTCATGTTGCGGGAACGGAAGATGTCCCGGCCGTACACTTTCATCTCATTTTGCAGACGCTCGTCATCTTCTCTCTGGTCCCGATTCTTCTCCTGCTGTTGACCTTGGTCCCTGGTCTGACTTGGATCCAAAGTCTGATTTTGGTTCCAGGTCTGATTTTGGTTCCGGGTCTGATCCTGGGAATACGGATTGTATTCGGGGTTGGTATCGGCATTTACACTATGCTTCCTGCCCTTGTCAAGGGCGCTGCTTTTGGACTCGGTACTTCCCTCACGTTCCTGATAGAGTTTATAGACCCTCTCGGCCTGAGCACGGGTAACACCCCTCAGGCTCAGTTCCGCCACCATCTCTTTCTGAGTCTTCCCCTGGGCGACGGCCTGTTTGACATATTCCAAAACCTGGGTATCCGTCATGGTACTCTGTGCCCAGGACATGGACACAAAGAGAACGCCGGCACACAAGGCCGCGATGCATCGTCTGATTGCTGACATATTTTGGTTTTTAAGCATATTCGTACAAAGATACTGTTTTTTACGCTAATCTAAAAATCGTAAAGATTCAGGCCGGTTTTCTCATCGAAGCGGCGTTTCAGTTTGGTGAGGCCGAAGTCTGTAACCAGCAGCTCGCAGGCGCCGTTAATGCGGGCGCTCAGAAGATGCCCGCCCACGCAGGTGTAGTCCCGGCGGCTGCAAGTAAGGTGGATATGCAGATAAGGCTCTTTGTCCTTCTGAGAAATGTTCCCCGTCAGGTTGGTTATCTCCATCTGCTCCCGGAAGGTCTTGTCCACATACTTCTTGGTGGCCGGGTCCAGGAAACGGAAGGTGGCCTCATTGATGGCTCCTATGCCTTCCACCTTGCCGGCCGTAATATTTTTCTCCTTGCAAAAGCGAGTCAGGGCCTCCACAATTTCCTCGTGATTGTCAATGCTGAGGACGTACCGGTCATTCAGCTCCGAATTGTTTACATATACTTTCTGATACTTGTACATGGCATGTTTTATGTGTTAATCGTGTAAAGTTAGCAATTTTTAGTGTATCTTTGTACGAAATTTTAAGCTGATATGAAATTTTAAGCTGATATGAAGAAACTCTCACTCCTGGCCCTTGCGCTGCTGGTCTGCGCCGGCCTCCAGGCCCAACAAGTCCGTGCCAATTACCGCGTGGACGGAATGACGCACATCTCCACCCAGGCGGAAAAAATAAATCTGGGCAGCTCTCCCGCAGAGATCAAGCTGGAGCTCGTAGGCTTCCCCGACGGCTCCACCCTGTACCTCATGTACCTGAACCTCCTTCAGGAGAAGAAGGTCTCATCGGCCGCCCCCAAAGGCGTGAAGATGGCGGTGAACCTCAGTAGCGGGAAACTCGTGCGGCTGGAGCAGATCGGCCAGTATCCGGCTTCCACCAAGAATACGATGCTCAAGTATGCCGTAGAGCCGGCCGATATGGAGAAGATGGTGAAGGGCATCAAGTCCGTTGACATTGTGACCGGCTGGGACCCGGACGACTACGTGCAGGGCAGTTTCGCCAACAATGAGCTGGGCGCCTTCCTCAAGCGCCACTGCGAGGCCATCCTCAAGGCGGCCCCCGGCACCGTGGAGCTCAAGGCCACCCTGGCCGAGAGGCAGGACAACCTGAACAGCACCATGACCACCACCAATCCCCTCATGGCCAGAGGCAAGAACTACGACTACAACATCCTCATCTCCCAGCTCACCTACAAGACCTCCACGGAGGAAGACATAGACCTCTACTTCGCCCTGGGCAGCGAGGAACGTTTCCACATTCCCTTCGACTCCTCCGTGCGCTTCACCCTCAAGGACGGCACCTCCATCGGCCTGCTCCAGGCCCGTGACGACGTCAACTTCGTGCTGGTATACCCCTCCTCCAAAGACCTGGACCGCATGGTGAACGTGGGCATCTCCGGCCTCTCCATCGACTATGAAGGCGGCACCCTGACGGACAGCTTCCCCGATCGGGAAGACGGCGAATACACCTTCTCCGGCGCCCTGGCCCAGTTGCAGCAGCTTATCTTCTACATAAGTTCCCTGTAGTATCAAAATTATTTGCTATCTTTGCATCCCAAAAATATGGATGGTTCCGTAGCTCAGCTGGATAGAGCAACAGCCTTCTAAGCTGTGGGTCCGGGGTTCGAATCCCCGCGGAATCACGAAATAATCGGAAACGGTGGAGTTTCCGATTATTTTTTTTTAACTTTATAGGCAATAATTGATAGCACTATGACTTTTATCATGATTGTGGAGCTGCTCATCGTTCTGGCAGCATTGTATGTGGGTTCCCGTTACGGGTCGCTGGCCCTGGGAGCCATCAGCGGAATCGGCCTGGCCATCCTGGTGTTCGGCTTCGGCCTCAAACCGGGAACGCCCCCCACAGACGTCATCTATATCATCATTGCGGCCGTAACCTGCGCAGGTACGCTGCAGGCATCGGGCGGTATGGACTGGATGATCCAGATTGCGGAGAAGATGCTCCGCAAACATCCGGACCACATCACCTTCCTGGGCCCGCTGGTAACCTTCTTCCTCACGGTACTGGTGGGGACGGGCCATGTGGTGTACACCATCATGCCCATCATCTGCGACATCGCCCTCAAGAAGAACATCCGCCCGGAGCGTCCCTGCGGCGTTTCCTCCGTGGCCTCGCAGGTGGGCATCACCTGCTCTCCCATCGCCGCGGCCGTGGTGGCCTTCGTCACCATTTCCAACGCCAACGGCTACATGGTAAGCATTCCCCAGGTGCTCATGGTCACCATCCCGGCCTGCGTAATTGGCCTCATGTGCGCCGCCGCCGCCTCCTACAAGCGCGGCAAAGACCTGGACCAGGATACGGACTTCCTTGAAAGAAAGGCCGATCCGGAGATGTACAAATACATGTACGGCAACTCCGCCACTACGCTGGACAAGGTTATCACGGGGAAGGCCAAGGCCTCGGTGTACATCTTCCTGGGCGCCCTTCTGGTCATTGTGGGCTTCGCCTTCTGCCAGATGTTCCATGTGGCCGATGGCCGCACCGTTGCCCAGGCCATTAACCTGCCCAAGATGAACATCTGCATCCAGATTATCATGCTGGCGGCCGCCGCAGCCAACATCATGTTCTGCAAGGCCTCTCCCAAGGCGGCCGTGGCCGGCGCCGTGTGGCAGAGCGGCATGGTGGCCGTGGTGGCCATTTACGGCATCGCCTGGCTGGCCGACACCTACTTCGGCAACTACATGGACCAGATGAAACTGATGCTCACGGACCTGGTATCGGCCTATCCCTGGAGCATCGCCCTGGTGTTCTTCCTGGTGAGCGTCCTTATCAACTCCCAGGGTGCCGTGGTGGTGGCCATGCTGCCGCTGGCCTATGAACTGGGCATCGCCGGCCCCGTCCTGCTGGGTGTGTTCCCCAGCGTCTACGGCTACTTCTTCATCCCCAACTACCCCTCCGACATTGCCACCGTGAACTTTGACCGCAGCGGCACCACGGTTATCGGCAAATACCTCCTGAACCACAGTTTCATGATGCCGGGGCTCATCAGCGTATTCGTGGCCACCGTAGTGGGCTACCTGGTCACCAACGTGCTGTTCGCCGGCTACTTCGCCAGCTTTATCCAGTAAAATTTAGTGACAGCTAATCTGTTGTCACTGAGACATTTACAAGAAACTTCTCGTTCAAAATTTGAACGAGAAGTTTCCTATAATACACTGACAGCCAATCACTTAGCTGTCACCTAAACAGCACTTATTTCACCATGCCGCTGAAGCCCATGAAGGCCAGGGCCAGGATGCCCACGCTGATGATGGCGATGGGAACGCCCTTAAAGGCCTTGGGAACGTTGTTCAGGGCCAGGTGCTCACGGATACCCGCAAAGATGACCATGGCCAGGCCGTAACCCAGGGAGGTGGCGAAGGCGTACACCAGAGCCTGGCCCAGGTTGAGCATGCCGCCGGGCACGAAGGCGAACTCCTTGGTGACCACGTTGATGGCCACACCCAGCACCGCGCAGTTGGTGGTAATCAGGGGCAGGAAGATACCCAGGGCCTGATACAGGGACGGGGAAACCTTCTTGAGCACAATCTCCACCATCTGCACCAGCGCCGCAATCACCAGGATGAAGGCGATGGTCTGCAGGAAGGTGATATTGAAGGGAATGAGCAGGTACTTGTTGATGAGGTACGTGACCAGCGTGGCCAGCGTAATCACAAAGCACACGGCCATGGACATACCCGTAGCGGTGGACAGTTTGTTGGACACACCCAGGAAGGGGCAGATGCCCAGGAACTGCGCCAGGACAATGTTGTTAACGAAAATGGCCGATATAATAATCAGAAAGTACTCCATAGCCTAGTTCTTTTTAAGGTATTTGTTGAACAGGACCATCAGGTATCCCAGGCACAGGAAGGCGCCGGGAGCCATCACGAAGGCCAACATACCGTCGTTTCCGCCGATGAAATTGTAGCCGAACACGCAGCCGGAGCCCAGGATCTCGCGGACCAGGCCCAGCACAGTGAGGGAGCAGGTGAAGCCCAGGCCCACGCCCAGACCGTCACAGGCACTCTCCAGCACGCCATGCTTGGAAGCAAAAGCCTCGGCACGGCCCAGCACGATGCAGTTCACCACGATGAGCGGGATAAACAGGCCCAGGGTTTCATACATGGCCGGAGTGTAGGCCTGCATGAGCAGCTGCAGCAGGGTAACGAAGGTGGCAATGACCACAATGTAAACGGGAATGTGCACCTTGTCCGGCACCACCGGGGCAATGGCCGATATGGCCATGTTGCTCAGGACCAGCACAAAAAGCGTAGCCAGACCCATGGACAGGCCGTTGATGGCCGATGTGGTGGTGGCCAGCGTGGGGCACATGCCCAGCAGGAGCACGAAGGTGGGGTTGTTCTTGACAAGCCCGTCGCTAATCAGTTTGAATTTACTCATGGTTCTGTCCTCCCTCATTAACTATTTCAGAAGAAGCATCTTCTTCCGCGTCGCTTCGCGACCCTGTACGGGCAAATGCTCCAGAAGATGCTTCTTCTGAAAGGGTTGCGAAGGTTTTCAGGGCATTCTCCACGGCCAGGGCATAGGCGCGGGAGGTGATGGTGGAAGCCGTGATGGCGTCCACGTCACCGCCGTCCTTGGTGACCGTGAGTTTCTTCACGGCCGGGTTGAAGCCCTTCCACTGGCTCATGAACTTCTGGTCCGTGGTGCACTTGGCGCCAAGGCCGGGGGTTTCACTGTGAGAGAGCACGGACGTGTTGTACACTACGCCGTCGGGCGTTACGCCCACGATGAGGGAGAGGGCGCCGCCGAAGCCCACCGTAGTGGATTCGATGGCATAGCCCACCAGGTTCTCCGCGTCCTTGGCGGTATAATATCGGCCTTCCTCGTTGTATTCCACTTCCGTGAAATGGGGAAGCACCTGGGAGATGGCCTGGTTGGTCTTTTGAGCCGCCGCCTTGTCGATGGGCTCCTTGGTGAGCACATAGGCACCGCCCAGGATGGCCGAGCACAGCAGGCAGGTGAGGCCCAGGACCGTCACCATGTTGGTAAGATTGGATTTAACTGCCATAACTACTTCCTCCCGAATTTTTTCTGCTTAAACCACATGTTCAGAAGCGGCACCACAGAGTTCATGATAAGGATGGCGAAGGAAACGCCCTCCGGATAGGAGCCGAAGTAACGGATCATTACGGTGAGGAAGCCGATTCCCACACCGAAGACCACGCCGCCCCAGACACTCATGGGCGAAGTCACATAGTCCGTTGCCATGAAGCAGGCGCCAAGGACCAGGCCGCCGGTGAGGAGGTTGAAGAGGGGATCCGTGAAACGGGCCGGGTTGATGACCCAGAAAATGAGAGACGTCAGGGCCACGGTGGCAAAGATGCTGAGGGTGATCCAGGGCTTGATAACCTTGCGGCAGCAAAGATACACGAAGCCGGCCAGAAGGGCCAGGGCGCATACCTCGCCGGCGCTTCCGCCCAGGTTGGCAAAGAGCAGGTCTTTGTAATCATAGGCCGATGTGAGCTCCTGCACGGTGGAACCCTGCATGAGGCCTTCCTGGATGGCGCCGAGGGGGGTGGGGCCGGAGACGGCATCCACACCGAACAGCCCCTGGGGCTTGCTCCATGTGGTCATGTAGGTGGGGAAGGAAACCAGCAGGAACACGCGGCCAACCAGGGCGGGATTCCAGATGTTCTGGCCCAGGCCGCCGAAGGTCATCTTGGCTACGCCGATGGCCACCACGGCACCCACGAAGACAACCCACCAGGGAGTAGTGTACGGCACATTCAGGGCCAGCAGGATACCGGTGATGACGGCCGACAGGTCTCCGATGGTGGAGGGTTTTTTAAGCATGTATTTGGTGATGGCCCATTCCAGCAGCACGCAGGAAGCCACACACACGCCCAGCACCAGCAGCTCCTGCCAGCCGTAGAAGACTACGGAGCAGATAACCGCCGGGATGAGGGCTATCACAACATCCAGCATGAGGGACTTGGTAGAGTCCTTGGAGTGGATGTGAGGGGAAGGTGAAACCAGTAATTTACTCATAGTCTTTTACTTTTTAGCAGCTTCGGCAGCAGCCTTGGCGGCGGCTGCACGGGCACGGATGGCACTGAGGGCAAAGCCCTTTCCTACGCGGATGTTATCCAGCAGCGGAATGTGGGCGGGGCAGGAATACAGGCAGCATCCGCATTCGATGCAGTCCTGGGCGGCATTGGCCTCGCAGGCCTCCCAATCGGCATTCTTTGAGAGCTTGTTCAGCAGGAACGGCTCCAGGCCCATGGGGCAGGCGTCGGCACATTTTCCGCAGCGGATGCAATGGGTCTCGGGAGCACGGCGGGTCTGCTTTTCCGTGAGGAAGAGCAGGGCGCCCGTACCCTTGACGGTGGCGGCATCCAGGTTGGCCACGGCGCGGCCCATCATGGGACCGCCGCTGATGATCTTGGCAGCATTCTCCGGAATGCCTCCCAGATAGTCGATGATATATTTAAGGGGTGTTCCCACGCGAACCAGGAGGTTGGCCTGACGGGGGAAGCACTCGCCCGTTACGGTGACGGAGTTGTCCACGATGGGTTTGTTCTTCTGGACGGCATCGTACACGGCCAGGGCAGTGGCCACGTTCTGAACCACGGCGCCCACACTGATGGGAAGGGCTCCGGAGCCCACCTGACGGTGCATCACAGCGTCGATGAGCTGCTTTTCACCGCCCTGCGGATACATCATCTTCATCACCATCACCTCCATGTCCTTGTAGCCCAACTTGGCAATGACTTCACGGATGTGGGCGATGGCTTCGGGCTTGTTCTCCTCGATGGCGATGGTGCAGGGAACCCCGCCCATGGCCTTCTGGAGCAGGGCGGCACCCACCACCACCTGCTCTCCCTTCTCCAGAAGGGTGCGGAAGTCGGAGGTGAGGTAAGGCTCGCACTCGCAGCCGTTGATGATTACGCGCTCGCACTTGGAGCCCGGAGGCGGGCTCAGCTTCACATGCGTGGGGAAGGTGGCACCGCCCAGGCCCACGACGCCGCCCAGCTTCACCTTCTCGATGATGGCCTTGGGGTCCTCGGGGATGGTGGTGATGAGGGTGTCCGTGGTGTCTATGCCCTCCAGCCACTCGTCACCTTCCACCGCAATCTCGATGTGGGTGGAGGCGCGGCCGGCCAGATCGGCCCGGGGGGCGATGGACTTGACGGTTCCGGACACGGAAGAATGAATGAAGGCGCCCACGAAGCCGCCCGGCTCCGCAATCACCTGACCCACCTTCACCTTGTCCCCTACGGCCACGCAGGGCACGGAGGGAGCACCGATGTGCTGGGAAACGCCGATATACACGGTAGGTGCAAGGGGAAGCTGCTCGATGGCGCATTCCCGGGAAATCTTGTTGTCGTGCGGATGGACACCGCCGATACGGAATGTATTCTTAGACATTGGCAGCCTCCTTTGCTTTTTGTTGACGGATCTTGATGCGCTCCTTGATGGCGTCCTTGTCCAATGGCTTGGGGAAGTTTACGCCATGGATGGCACCGGTGGGGCACATGGCCTCGCACTCGCGGCAGAGCTTGCACTTGGCGGGGTCTATGTAGGCCACATTGGCCTCAACGGTGATGGCATCGTGGGTGCAGGTCTTGGCGCAGATGCCGCAGCCGATGCAGGCGTTGGCACAGGCCTTCTTGGCCACGGGTCCCTTGTCCTTGTTCACGCAGGACACGAACATGCGCATGCCGCGGGGGCCTTTGGGCCGAAGCTCGATGATGCGCTTGGGGCAGGCCTTCACACAGGCTCCGCAGGCGGTGCACTTCTCCTGGTCCACCACCGGCAGGCCGGTGACCGGATCCATGGAAAGGGCACCGAACTGGCAGGCGTTCACGCAGTCTCCGCAGCCCAGGCAGCCGAAGGAGCAGCCCGTGTCTCCCGTGTACAGGAGGGATTTCACATAGCAGGAGGGATAGCCGTCGTAGTCGTTCACCTTGGGACGGGCCTCACAGGTTCCGTTGCAGCGGACCACGGCCACCATGGGGGCCTTTTCCGCCACTTCGTAACCCAGGATAGCCGCCACCTTGGCCATGACGTCGTTGCCGCCCACCGGACAGTAGTTGTTGTCCAGATTGGGGGCCTTCACCGCAGCCTCGGCAAACGCACGACAGCCGGCGAAGCCGCAGCCGCCGCAGTTGGCGCCCGGCATCACCTTCTCCACCTCATCGATGCGCGGGTCTTCCTGAACCTTGAACTTCTGGGCCACCAGATACAGCACCAGCGCAAGCACAAGGCCCAGAACGGTAATCACCGCGACGGTCCAAATGATGATAGATGACATAGTTTATCCTTTTATTGTAAATATATATTCGTTTTTCAGTCTGTTCCTGAAAAGATATAGCACCAGGTAATACACGGCAATGGCCCCCACGCCGGAAAGGGCGGCGGCCATCTCTCCCACCCCCAAGGCGCTCAGCCCCAGGATGACGGCCATGAGCACCACCAGGGGAATCAGATAGGCCAGGTACACGGCCTTCATGCCCATGGATGCCTTCAGCACCACTTCCACCTCGTCTCCCACCTTGTAGGAAGCGTAAGGGTCTGTGGGCACCTCCACCGTCTTTTGGGCCAGTTCGGCCATGCCGCAAAGGCCGGCGGCGTGACACTCCCCGCACGCGGCGTGCTGGAGGATGGACACCGTGGTGAGCTGCGGGGTAATCCGCAGGATTTTTCCCTTATGACTAACGCTTTCGGCCATCGGCATAAGCTTCAAACGGATATTTGAGACCGCTGTAGGCGCTGAGCCAGGCCTGCACGGCCCCCACTTTCAGGGGAACCTTGGCGGCGATGGGAATGCGGTTTGCATCGGCCGACAGCCAGAGATGCAGGTCTTCGTCTCCCTCGAAAAGGGCCCCCTGTACCACGGAGCAGGCCAGGTGCCAGCCCTTTATCTTTCCCATCTTCCGCACCTTGACCACCTCCTCACCGTAGGCCCGGATGTGCACGTCAAACACGGCGTCGTCGATGGCAAAGCGCACCAGCGTGGTCTGTCCCATCCGGTACGCGCTTTCCGGCAGGCTACGGATATTGAAGACCAGGGATATCAGGTCAAACTCGCCTTCCTTCACCGGAATCTCCAGGCGCTGCTCTCCCTTGTTCTCAAAGTTGATATCGGCCTCAATGACTCCCTTGTCCCAATTGTAATTGTAGTCGTTGGTGGCGGTGTAGCCCCCCTCGTAGGTGTTTCGCGTGAAACGGAGGGGCCGAAGGTCCTGCGCCCGCACCCAGCTTTGGAGGTCTTCCCTAATCTTGTAAAACCTGTCAAAGAAAGGGGCTGATTGAACCTTGCAGTCTATATGATAGGCCTCGTTTCCCCGGAAAAAGAGGGAATCCACGCCGAAGCGGGCATAGCCCACTTCCGTATTGAAAGCCCCCCATTTGAACATGATGGACCAGCGGACTTCCTCCCCCTCCATAAACGGATGCTCCTGCGCCATGGCAGCCCAGGAGGATAGCAGAAGGAATATGAGTAGGATTGTTCTGCGCATGCTTAAAAATCCTGCTGATTGTCAAAATTGTAATTGTCTTGCGGCTCCCCGCCCACGGGCTCGTTCACGGCGCTGGCCACAGGGCCCCGTTGGGCATAGACATCCAGGCTCTGGTCCGGTTCCACAAACTTCACCTGGTTGGCCTTGTACTTCATCTCGATGTCGCAGACTTCTCCGTTACGGTGCTTGGCAATCACGATGTAGGCCTTCTCCTTGTCTTCGGGATTGTCGCTCATGCCAACGAAGTCCGGCCTGTGGATGAAGATGACCATATCCGCATCCTGCTCGATGGAACCGGATTCACGGAGGTCGCTCAGTTGGGGCTTTCCGGTGCCGCCCGTGCGCTGGACTGCATTACGGGACAGCTGGGACAGGGCGATGATGGGGATGTTGAGCTCCTTGGCCGTGGCCTTGAGGGTGCGGGAGATGGCGGCCACCTCCTGCTCGCGCAGGCCCCGGAGCTCCACCGGTCCCTGCATGAGCTGCAGATAGTCCACCACGATGAGGCGGACGCCCTTCTGCTTTACCAGGCGCTTGGCCTTGGTGCGGAATTCCATGATGGGGATGCCGGGCGTATCGTCAATGTACAGCGGCGCCTTGGCCAGACGGCGGAGGGTATCCTCCAGCTGAATCCACTCGAAGGGCTCCAGCTTCACGCCACCCTTGATTTTTTCTCCGGACAGGCCGCTTTCCGTGGTAATGAGGCGCTTGCCCAGCTGGTCGGCACTCATTTCCAGGGAGAACACGGCCACGGGCATGTTGGCGTCCACGGCGGCATTGCGCGCAATATTGAGTGCGAAGGCCGTCTTACCCACAGACGGACGGGCGGCCAGGATGATGAGGTCGCTCTTTTGCCAGCCCTGGGTGACACGGTCTATGGAAGGGTACCCGGAAGGCACACCGGACGGGCCGCTGATGTTCTGCAGTTCCTGCAGGTTGTCCAGCACTTCGTTGATGATGGAGCCGATGTCCTGGACATCCCGCTTCACATTGTTCTGGATGGCCGCAAAAACCTTGGTCTGGGCGTTGTCTATGAGGTCGTCCACGTTGGTGGACTCGTCGAAGGACTGTTTGAGGATTTCGTAGGAGGCCGTTATCAAGTCCCGCTGGATGGTCTTCTGCTTGAGGATCTTGATATAATACTCGATGTGGGCGGCGGCGGCGATGTTCTGGGACAGACCGGCCAGCACCACAGGGCCTCCGATGATTTCCAGGTTTCCCTTGGAACGGAGTTTCTCGCTTACGGTAACCAGGTCTATGGACACGTGCTCGTTCACGAGCTCGGACATGGCCTCGAAGATCATGCGATGGTGCGGGTCGTAGAAACACGACGCCGAGAGTTCCTCCATAGACTCGTCTATGGTGGCGGGCTCTACCAGCATGGCTCCCAGCACGGCAGCCTCAACATCCAGGGCCTGAGGGGGTTTGTTCCCCATCAGGGCCTCCAGATCCTGCGGCTCCGCGTTGCGGCTTCTCTTGCGAGAGGGCTCCGGCATAGGTTTTTAGTTTTCGAAATCCGGGTTGATGATGATGCGGCCGCAGTGCTCGCAGATGATGAGCTTGCGGTTGGAGGCAATCTCTACGCGACGCTGGGGAGTGATGGTGTTGAAGCATCCTCCGCAGGAGTCTCCGTTGTAGATGCCCACCACAGCCAGGTGATTGTGCACGCTCTCGCGGATGCGCTCGTAGGCGCTCATGGTGCGGGCGTCAATCTTGGCGGCGCACTCTTCCCGGCGGGCACGGAGCACGGCCTCTTCCTTGGCGGTTTCCTCCACAATGTTCTCCAGTTCGTCCTTCTTGGCCTTGAGGTCGTCCGTACGGATGGTGAGACGGTCTTTGATCTCCTCCAGCTCGGCCTTCTTGTTGCCAATCTCGAAGCGGGTGTCGTTGATGGTTTTCTCGTCAATCTGACGGAGCAGCTCCTGGTTCTCGATTTCCTTGTTCAGGGAATCGTACTCGCGGGAGTTGGCGATGGTCTCCAGCTGGCGCTGGTATTTCTCGATGGTGCTCTCATGCTCTGCGATGGAGAGCTTGGCATCCGCGATGTTGCGGTTGAACTGGTCAATAACGGCGGAAATGGCGGCGCTGCGCTCCTTGAGGGTAGCAATCTCCTCTTCCAGGGCGGCCACCTCGGCGGGGAGTTCTCCGCGGAGCTGGATAATCTTGTCAATCTCGGAATCCGCAGCCTGAAGTTGGTAGAGGGTCTTGAGCTTCTCCTCTACGGGCATATCGGAATCGGCGAAACTTTTGAGCAGCGACACAAAAGTCTCCCTCTGGTCGATGGGGGCCTCCACTTTCTTGGCGGCGGTGGTTTTCTTGGTACTTGCCATAAAATATAAATCGATTTATTATTTACAACCCAAAATAGTGGACAGGGTTGCTCCTGCCCAGCTGTGCGCTTTTGTAGCTTGCAAAGGTAGGAAATTTTTTCCGTAACTCCGTTAAGAAAATGTCCACAATCTCCACTTCGCTCTCAAAATGGCCGATATCCATGACCATGAACCCCTCCGGGGTGAAGAAATTGTGGTAGGAAATGTCTGCGGTGATGTACAGCTGGGCGCCCCGGGAAAGGGCCAGCTGGATTTCTCCTCCGCCACTTCCTCCCAGCAGGGCCACCTTGCGGATGGGCTCCTCCAGGGGCTTGGAACTGCGGATGACACCCAGGTGGAACCGCTCCTTCACGAAAGCGAGAGCCTCCAGGCCGGTCATGGGCTTTTCAAAATCCCCCACGCAGCCCAGGCCCACGGTTCCGTCTTCTTCCGGCACCATGATGCCCACGTTCTGCAGGGACAGGCGGCGGGCCATGGCCCCGCTCACCCCGGCAATCACCTTGTCGGCCGTGGTGTGGGCGGCATACACGGCCACCCCGGAGCGCACCGCCTGCATGATGGCGGCCCCCACCGGGTCCTTGCTGTCTATCCGCTTGATTCCGTTGAAGATGAGCGGATGATGGGTGACAACCATGTCACAACCCTTCTCTACGGCTTCCTTGATCAGGTCCGGCGTGCAGTCGAAGCCCACCATGACCCCGTGCACCTCATCATCGGCACTGCCAATGATAAGGCCGCTGTTGTCCCACTTTTCCTGGATGCGGAGCGGGGCGAACACCTCCAGCGCCGCCGTGATGTCCCCTACTTTCATAAGGCGCTGCGCACTTGGATGAGTTCCTCCCGGATTCCCTTCAGGACCCCGATGGCCTTCACCCGCTTGTCCACGCTGCGACGGTCCTCCGTCAGGCGCTGCACGGCACCCTCCAGCGTAAGACCCTGGTTCTTGAGCAGGTACTGGATCTGCCGAAGCGTCTCCACATCCTCCGGATGATACAGGCGGTTCCCCTTCGCATTGCGCTGGGGCTTCACGAATTTCTCAAAATAGTTGCTCCAGTAGCGGATGGCCGAAGGGTTCTCCCCCAGCATCTGAGCCACCTCGCCCATAGTATAGATCATTTTAGCCATAGTCCTACAAAGATAACAAAAAAGAGATTCCCGGTCAAGCCGGGAATGACAGAAAACGCAGAATGACTGAAAGCTATGCTTTCTTCGCAGGCTGGTGGGAGAAACTTCTCCGGGGGCCTTCGGCCTCCAGCCAATAGTCATGGTCGAAAACTTCCCCGGGGAAGGCATACGGGCCCTCATGGTCTATCCGGAATGCCATGTAGGTAATGGGCAGCCCCATCTCCAGAAACATCTTCTCGTAGAACGTCTGCACTTCGAAAATAGCATCCTTATCAGGGAGACATGTGCCCCCAAAACCCATAGCCGCCCGTGGCTCTGTGAACGGGAGGGGCCCGCAGTCCGAAGGACTGTGGGAGGGACAAGGGCTCGAAGAGCCCGAAGGGTTTTGGGGGCATATGTCTCCCTGAATCCCCTCGCCATATATATCTGTACCGTATGCCAGCACCTGCAGGTCATTGACTTGGCAGACGGACCGGGTGTATTCGTAGAGATAGCGGGAGTCCGTCTTGAGATGGACGATTCCGCCGGGTTTCAGGAACTTGCGGTAACGCTCCAGGAAGAGCGGCGAAGAGAGACGGGCGTTCTCGGAGCCGCGGAGCTGCGGGTCGGAGAACGTGAGCCAAATCTCGCTCACCTCACCCGGGCCGAAAAACGCATCGATGAACTCGATGCGGGTGCGCAGGAAAGCCACATTGGGCAGGGCCTGCTCCGTGGCATACTTGGCCCCCTTCCACAGGCGTGCTCCCTTGATATCCACGCCGATATAATTGATTTCCGGATGCCGAAGCGCCAGGGCGATGGTATAATCCCCCTTGCCGCAGCCCAGCTCCAACACGATGGGATGGTTGTTCCCGAACATCTCTGTGCCCCATCGGCCCTGAATGGGATGGGCGTTGAGCTTGAGCTCCTTGGAGCCCGGCTCTTTGGCCAAAACCGCGTTCGCATCCGGCTGCAGGAGACAGCGGAACGTCTCGTTCTCCGCGAATTTCTTCAGTTTTCCGTGTCCCATAAGCTAGTATTTCCTTGTTACCACCAGCCCCATTCCCCGCAGCGGAAGCAGTTCCGAGCGGTCCTCCGGACGCAGGGTGAGCGTCCACAGACCCGGCATGGAAGGCGTCCAATCGGCCTTGAAAGACTCATACACCTGAGCGGAGAAATAAGACTTCTTGCCGCGGTCCAGCGGCAGGTACATCTTCTCCACATAGACCGAATCCGTGGGAGCCTTCCATTCCACCCGCAGGTTGGTTCCGTCCAGGGGGAGCAGTTCCTCCGGCGTGCCGTCCAGACGCGTGTAAAGGTCCAGGTCAAAGACGGCGGCGGAGTCCGAAAGGTCCACCGTAAACACATACGGGCCGTCTCCCGGGATGAACGTCTCGGTGGAAAGCGGCTCCGCGCAGGCGCTCAGGAGCAGGGCTGCGAACAGTATGGGAAGGAGATTCTTCACAGCTACTTGCGGGGACGGCCTTTTCCGCCCTTGCGGCGGCGTTTCTTCTTCTCGGGATCGAAGCGGTTGATGGCATCCTCAGCGCCCGTCACGAATTCCGGCGCCACCACCACCTCCTTCTGGAGGGTGGCCGGCCGCTCGCCCCGGCGGTTCATGGCCTGGATTTCCCTCACCTCATCGGCCGATAAGGGGAAAGTGCGGGCCAGGGAGCCCTTCTCGTAAGAGAAATAGAGCGTCTCCGCCAGGATATCCGTCTTCACCAGGAAAGCCTGGCCGTCCTGGAGCTCCAACGGCTCGGAAACGCGCGGAATGCGGGAATGCGCATCCAGATAGGCCGCCACCTCGTAATTGAGGCAGCACTTGAGCTTGCCGCACTGGCCCGCCAGTTTCTGCGGGTTAAGGGACAGGTCCTGCGTACGGGCGGCACCCGTAGTGATGGACCTGAACTCCGTGATGTAGTTGGCGCAGCACAGTTCCCGGCCGCAGACACCCAGTCCGCCGATGAGACCGGCCTCCTGACGGGCGCCGATCTGCTTCATCTCCACCCGGATATGGAATTCCTCCGCAAAGTCCTTGATGAGCTGGCGGAAGTCCACACGGCCGTCGGCAATATAGTAGAAGATGGCCTTGGTGCCGTCTCCCTGGAATTCCACGTCCCCAATCTTCATTTCCAGGCCCAGGTTGGCCGCCAACACGCGGGAGCGGATCATGGTCTCCTGCTCGCGGGCGATGGCCTCCTGCCAGCGCTGGATATCATAGGGACGAGCCTTCCGGTAAATCTTCTTGAGTTCCTGGGCCGAAGGGTCCACCCCCTTGCAACGCATCTGTCGGCCCACGGAAGGGCCCTCCAGGGTAACGATGCCCAGGTCGTGCCCGGTAGCGGCTTCCACCACCACCAGGTCCCCGGTCTTGATGCTCTGCCCGGAAGCGTTCACGTAGAAACCCTTGCGGGTATTCTTGAAACGCACCTCGAAGTAGTTCCCCCACTGTTCCTGGGAGATGCCCTTGAGGGTATCATAGACCTCCAGTTTGCAGCAGCCCTGCCGGTAGCGGATGTCCTTCTCTCCGCTTTCCTCGTCCGTCACCACGGTGCAGCCGCGGAAACAGTCAAACCGGATGGATTCGTTAGTATAGTCGTTCATAACATATATAATTGATTCACCAGGTTGGTGAAAAGGATTTTCTGGTTCACGTTGCGCTCGATCAGGAGCAGAGCCTGATCCAGCGCAGCCAGGGCCCTTCGGGGGAAGGTGGGTTTGAGGGCCAGGGCCATCTTTTTGTAATAGGCTTCCTCCCCTTCGAGAATCCGGGCCGATGCAGGAGCCTTCTGCAGCAGGAAAATCCGGCGGAGGTCTTCGGAAGCCAGGCGGCAGAAATTCTTCTGCTGCTCCCGCACCTTGAGGTCGGACACAGCCTCGGCGGTTTCCAGCGCGGCCAGCAAGTCCCGGGCCACCAGGGCGTTCAGCATGTCGTGAAAGAGGTCTTTCAGGACGATATTCCCCGCATTCTCCTGCTGATGCACCTGCGCCTCGGCCTCATCGGAAAGAGGCTGCACCCGTAGGTGAAGACAGCGGGAAGAGATGGTCTGGAGCACCTTTTCCGGCGCGTGGGTGATGAGGAGGAAAAGCGTCTTCACCGGCGGCTCCTCCACCATCTTCAGCAGGGCGTTGGCCGCCTGCATGTTCATTTTCTCCGGGAGGTACAGCACCACCGTGCGGTATCCGCCTTCCACGGCGCTGAGCGACAGCCTGTCCAGGATGCTCCGGGCCTCGTTCACGGAGATGCCCGCCTGCTTCCCTTCTATGCCGATCGCAGCGTACAGTTCATTCTCAAAGAAATACGGATTCTTCAGCAGCAGTTCCCGGAAAGGGGCGATGTACTGCAGGGATACGGGTTTATCGGCCCCGGCTACCGGGAACACGAAGTGGATGTCCGGATGGATGAGCTTCCCCACCCGGGGATTCCTTCCGTAAAGCTGCTCCAGGAAAGTGAGCGCGATGGGAAAGGCCCCGCCGCCGTCGTCCTCATGAAGCAGCATGGCATGCGGAACATGACCGCTCTTCACCATCTGGGAAAGGGCGCCCGTGAGCTCCGTATTGCCATATACTTCCATCAATAGTTCCTTTTGCCCACAAAGCGGGCCATTTCTTTCAAATAGTTCTTTTCCGGCGTTTCCGGCAGGATTTCCAGGCAGGCGATGGCGTCGGAGATATACTGCAGCATCTTTTCCTCCGCCTTCCGGACGCCGTCATGCTCCAGCACGAAGGCGCGCACCTCCGGGGCCAGGGCGGGATTGTCGGAAATCTTCACCACCTTCTCGCGGACGGCATCGGCCTCCGGCTCGGGAACGCAGTCCAGCGCACACAGCAGCGGCTGGGTAATCTTCTGCTCCAGCAGATCAATGCCCACCGGCTTGCCGATGGTCTTTTCCGAATCCGTATAATCGAAGATGTCGTCCTTGATCTGGAAAGCAATTCCCAGCAGGCGGGCAAACTCTCCCACCGCCCTCACCTGCCCTTCGGTTGCCCGTACGGAGAGGGCTCCGGACATGGCCGATGTCTCAAAAAGGGAGGCCGTCTTGCAATAGATGATGCGGACATACTCTTCCTGGCCGGTATCTCCCCGCCGGGCCTTCTGCATCTGCAGGAGCTCGCCCTCGGCCAGAGAGCCCAGGGTGCGGGCGAAGATATGGAGCACGCGGTTGCTTTCAATGGACGCGCCCAGGATGGCATCCATGCACTTGGTGAGCCAGAAATCTCCCACCAAAACGGCAGCGGTGCCGCCCAGGAGCAAGGCCACGGTGGGCTGTCCCCGGCGCTCGGTGGCACCGTCCACCACATCGTCGTGCAGGAGGGTGGAATTGTGCAGCAGCTCGGTGGCGGCGGCATAGCGGATGCTGTCCTCATTGACCTGTCCCAGGGCACCGGCACACAGCAGGGTAAGGACAGGGCGGAGCATCTTGCCGGGATTCTCCCGGAGCTGCCGATTGGTGGCATCCAGCAGGGAGATGTCACTCACCAGGGAAGCCTGGATGAAGGCCTCCACCTGGTCCATCTGCGGCCGCAGATATTCTCTCACGTCCATGGTTTCCATTTACTTCAGATAAGAAATCAGCTCTTCCACGGTATCCGGAAACTTCAGCAGTTCCCGGTCCTGGGGCTCCATCATGCCGGTGTTCACATAATGGTCCAGCAGAGCCTTGAGCGGGTTGTAGAACCCGTCCAGATTCAAGGCGAAGACCCGTCCCTGGTATTTGCCCAGCTTGCATAGCACGTGGGTCTCGATGAGCTCGTCCAGGGTGCCAATCCCGCCCGGAAGGGCGATGGCGGCCACCGTGTCTTCCCGCATGCATTCCTTGCGGGTGCTCATGCTGTCCGTCCAGATGACCCGGGAAACGTCCGGGTTCTCCAGACCGTCCATAAAACGCGGCAAAACGGCCACATGACGGCCCAGAACACGGACAGACTCGTCCGTGATGGCCCCCATGGTGCCGCGTTTTCCGCCACCGGATACCACCCCGTATCCCAAAGCGTGCAGCGCGCGAACCAATTCACGCGCTGCCGCATTGTATTTGGGGTCTATCTTGTTACTGGCGGAGCAAAAGATGGTTACCTGTTTCATCTTTAGAAGAAGATGCCTACAGAAACCTTGATACCGCTGTAATTCTTGGTGTCTTTATAGGCACCGATGACCGCAGCACCCACATCCGTGATTTTGTCACCGTCGTAAAGGTATCCCAAATTCTTGAACCACACGACGGAAACCTGGATGTGCTTGACCACCTCTACGCCGCCGCCCAGTTCAAAACCGTACTCAAGCTTGTTCTTGGCCGTCTTGAAGAAGTTGTTGTATTCTTCGCCGGAAGAATTCAGTACATTGAGCTTTTCACTGCCGGTCACCTGATAGCCGAAGAAGGGTTGGACCAGGAGGAAGGGACGGGCAACCAGAAGGTCTATACCCCACTGTATCCCGGCGCCCAGCTGGATATAACCGGCCTTGGTGCTGAGGGAAGAGAGGCCCTCGTTGATACTCTTCACCTGCTCCAGGTTGGCGCCTTTCATCTCATAGGTGAGGGCCGGCTGGATGGCGAAGCCCAGGGGAAGTTTAACCTTATAGGCTATACCGGCATGAAAAAGGCTCACGCCCTTGAAGTTCTCCGATATGTTTTTTGTATCGATGGACGTTTTGGAGGAAGTGAAACCACCGATGATGCCAAACTGGGCATGGGCCACAGAGGCGGTAGCCAGCACGGCCACCAGGAGTGTCAGAATCTTTTTCATGTCTTATAGGTTGGCTTTGATTTTCTCTGCAAGGGTGGGCTTGGGCATGGCACCCACGGTCTTGTCCACCTGCTGGCCGTTCTTGAAGAACAGGAGGGTGGGAATACTCATGATGCGGTACTGGGCGGCAATCTCGTCGGCGTCGTCCACGTTCACCTTCACCACGGTAATCTGAGAGGCCATTTCTTCCTCCAGTTCATCCAGAATGGGAGAAAGCATGCGGCAGGGACCGCACCAGGTGGCCCAGAAGTCCACGATAACAAGCTTGCTGTCCTGCAGCAGCTCGTTGAAATTGGTATTGGTTGCTACTTTTGCCATAACTCACTTTGTTTTAGTTTACAAATATAAACAATTTTTGTAAAAGATGCCCGGTCCAAGCCGGGCATGACTATAACGCTTCTTCTACGGGAAGGACATAGGCCCGCAGCCCCAACTTGGCGTTGGCCTGGTCCGTATCCCGGAGGTGATTCATGATGGGAGCCACCAGGGAGTCTTCCACCACGGAGAAAAGGGCATGGTTCTGGGTGGGCCAGGCATGGTTGCCCAAATGCGGCTCTCCGTCCACGCTGCCCCGGCCGCCAATCTCCTGCCAGACGGTGTATCCCCGCTGGCCCAGGCCTTCCAGCAAATCTACAATCTCCTGATTATACGCTTGATTATATGCAATAAATATAGCTTTCATAATGACTGTAAATTTATGTTAATGCCTGTTGTTTTTCAAACCGTCGCTTCGCGACCCCTCCCATCTTCGATGGGCCCCTCCCTCTTACACGGCCGAGGGTGGCCATGGATTTGAAAAACAACAGGCATTAACTTATATCTTTTTAGCTTTTCTGCGGGCTCTATGTTCGGTAAAGCCACAGTAGAGGACAGGGATGAGGACCAGGGTGATGAGGGTGGAGACACTCAGACCCCAGGCCACGGTGGTACCCAGGCCGCGCCACAGTTCGGAGCCTTCTCCCCGGCCCAGGGCCATCGGGAGCATGCCCAGCACCGTGGTGAGGGTGGTCATGAGGATAGGCCGCAGACGACTCTTGGCCGCCTCCACGGAGGCTTCCCGCACGCTGTATCCCCTCTCCTGCAGCAGGATGGTGTAGTCAATGAGCACGATACCGTTCTTCACCACGATACCCAGCAGGATGATGATACCGATCATACTCATGACGCCGATGGCCAGATTGGCGAACATATTCCCCAGGAACACGCCCACGAAGGCGAAGGGGATGGAGAACATGATCACGAACGGTCCCATGAAAGATTCAAACTGGGAAGCCATCACCATATACACCAGGATGATGATGAGGAAAGCCAGCAGTATCATGTCGGAGAACATATCCTGCTGGTTCTCATAGTCTCCGCCAATCTCCCAGGACAGACCATTGGGCAGCGGGTTGGAGTCCATCAGTTCTGTCACCACATCCACACCTTCGCTCAGGGATTTGCCCTGGGCCATGATGCCGTTGATGGAGATGTAACGGTCGCGGTTCTTGCGCTGGATGGTGGGCGGCACCTTGGATTCCACGATGCGTCCCAGGTCCCTCACCTTGATGCCTCGGCCGGCATTGTTGATGATGACGATATTCTCCATGTCCTCGATGGAGGTACGGAACTCGGGGGCATACCGCACCCGGATGTTGTACTCTTCACCGTCTTCGCGGTAGTAGGAGCCCACGGAGCCGGACATGGCGGCCGATACGGCGGCGGCGGCCGTCACGGAGTTAAGCCCGTTCAGGGCCAGCTTCTCGCGGTCAAAGTCTATTTCATATTCCGGGGTGTACTGGTCTCGGGACAGGATGGCCTGGGCAAAGAGCCCGCTCTCCATCATCCGCTCCCGCACGGCACGGGCGGCGGTTTCCGTTTCCGTAAAATCATATCCGTAAATTTCCAGCTGCACGGAGGCGCGTCCGCCCATTCCGCCGCCTTCCGTCACGTTGAAACGGCTCAGTTCGGGGAACTGGCGCAGGTCGGCGCGGACGATATCGGCCAGCTCGGAGAGCGTACGCTTTCGATTTTCCATGGACCCTATGTTGATATTCATGGATATCAGGTAGGTGCCGTTCTGCTGCATGGAGGCGAAGGCGTTGTCCGTATCGGCCTGGCCGAAACGGTAGCTCAGCACCTTCACCTCGGGCACATCCTCCAGGATTTTGGCATAGATGCGGGCCGCCACCTCGCGGGTGACGTCCTGCGCCGTTCCGATGGGCAGCTCGATGGTGGCCTGCATACGGCCGGAGTCGGAGTTGGGGAAGTATTCCGTCTTCATCCGCGGGAGATAGATGGCCAGCACCACGCCAAAGATGGCCAGGGCACCCAGCAGAACCAGTTTCTTCCTTTTCATGCACCAGGAAATGAGGCGGGAATAACCGGCCGATACGGCATCCAGGGCCTTGTTCACGGGGCCGAACACCAAGTTGAAGAGTTTGCCGTTGTTCTTGTTGTTGTCCATCAGGATGGAGCACAGCATGGGCACCAGCGTAAGGGCGGCCGTGGTGGACACAATCATGATGATGGAAACAATCCAGCCCAGCTGCCGGAACATGATGCCGGCCATGCCGGAAATCATGGTGAGGGGCAGGAACACGCACAGCATGGTGAGGGTGGAGGCTATCACGGAGATACCCACCTCGGCCGTGCCGTGTACGGCGGCCTCCTTGGGCTTTTCTCCCCTCTCCAGGTGCGACGTCACATTCTCCAGTACCACGATGGCGTCGTCCACCACCATGCCGATGGCAATGGACAGGGCGCTCATGGAAATGATATTGAGCGTATTGCCCGTGGCAAAGAGGTACAGCAGGGAGGCCAACAGGGCGATGGGGATGGACAGAACTACGATGAGGGTACCCTTCAATCGGCCCAGGAAGAGGAAGACCACCAGCATCACCACTATGAAGGTGATGAGGATGGTATCTTTAAGGGAGCCGATGGTACGGAGGATGTTGTCCGAGCTGTCCATCACCGTGGTAATCTGCACGTCGGAAGGCAGGTTGCGCTCCAGGCGGGCCATTTCCTTTTTCACCTTGCGGATAACCTCTACGGTATTGTAACCGGACTGCTTCTGGACAATAATCTGGGCTCCGCGCACGCCGTTGGTATAGGACTCCTGGGATTTTTCCTCCACGGAATCCACGATGCGGGCCACGTCCCTGAGGTAGATGGTACCGCCGTTGTAGTTTCCCAGAACCACGTCGTACAGTTCGGAAGGGTCTTTGAATTCCTTCTTGATACGGAGGGAATAGGTTTCCGAGCCGATGTCGATGCTGCCGGAAGGGATGTTCCGGTTTTCGCTGGCGATAATCTGGGAAATGGCACCCACGGACAGGTTGTAGGCCTCCAGCTTGGAAGGGTCGCAATAGACCAGAATCTCACGCTTGGGTGCACCGGCTACCGACACCGTACCCACGCCCGACACACGGGCCAGCGGAGTGGCCAAGCGTTCTTCCAGAACCTTGTCCAGGGCGCTCACGCTCTGGTTGGCGGTGGCCGCCAGAATCATGATGGGCAGGTCGTCTATGCTGAACTTGAACAGGAAAGGCAGGGACGCCCCGTCCGGAAGCGTCTGCGATATCATGTCCAACTTGTCACGGACGTCGTTGGTGGCCTCGTCAATGTCTGTTCCGTATTCGAATTCCAGCGTGAGCACGGCAATGTTCTCGCGGGAATTGGACGTAAGGTTCTTCAGCTTGGGGACACCGTTCAGGGAGTTCTCCAACAGGCGGGTGAGGTTGTTCTCCACATCCTCGGCCGATGCGCCGGGATAGGAGCTCATCACCATGATGGTGTTGGATTCAATGTCGGGGAAGTTATCTACCGGGAGCCGCGTGAGCGCAAAGATGCCCAGGATGGCAAAGGCCGTAAAAAGCAGCCCCGTAGTTACCGGATGGTCAACGGCTGTTCTGTAAATACTCATAGCACGTTCACCTTAATGCCGTCCTTGAGGAGGCTCTGTCCCTTGACAACCACCTTCTGTCCGTCCTCAAGGCCTTCGACAATCTCATATTCGCGGCCCATGTGACGGCCGATGGTAACGGGAAGATAGCTCACGGTATTGTCTGCGTTAAGCACATAGATGAAACGGGTGCCGGTCCCTTCCTGCTTCACCAGGCACTGGTCCGGAACCACCACGCTGTGACGGGTTCCAAAGTTCACCTTCACGCGGGCATACATGCCCGGGCGCAGCACGCGGTCCGTATTGGGAACGGTCACCTCGGCCTTGAAGGTATGGGTGGCGGCGTCAATGGTAGGATACAGGCGCTCTACCTTTCCGCTGAAGGTCTTTCCGGGGAGGGCGTCCACCGTCAGGCTCACCTTGTCCCCTTTCTTCACCAAGGAATACTCGCTTTCGGAAATGCCCACCAGGAGCTTTACGGGCGTCACCTGCTGGACGGTGAACAGCGGGGCGCTCATGGTAAAGAGGTCTCCGGCGTCAAAGTTGCGGGCCGTCACGAATCCGCTGATGGGGCTGCGCAGGATGGTGTTCTCGCGGACATTGGCCAGGTTGGTGCGACGCACCTTGTAGCCCAGTTCGGCCGCCTCGAAATCACTCTGCGACACGCCGCCTTCCTTGTAGAGGCCCTTGAGGCGCTCATACTCAATTTCATCGTTCTGAACCTGGAGCTCCAGCTGGTCCAGCTGCAGGCGGTCCATCTCGGCCAGAATCTGGCCCTTCACCACATAGTCGCCCACTTCCACGTTAATTTTGCGGATGCGGCCGCCGGTCTGCGGGGCAATGTTGTTCACGGCCTCGGCCAGAACGGTGGTGGCATAGGTATTGTCCTGGGGAACATCCCGGGCCTGGGCCACCGCAATTTCCACGGAGGGAACGGTCTGTACCGGAGCGGCAGGCTCCTTATTGGCTTCCTGGTTGCCGCAAGCGACGGCGGCAAGGAGGGCGGCCACAAAAACTATACTCTTTTTCATATCTCTGTACTATTTTTCTTCGGTGAAATCGTAACCCAGGGTCTGCTCCAGGCCGGCCTTGGCAATGGCGAAATTATAAATGGCCTGTGCGGCCTGCATGCGGGTCTGGGTAAGGGTGAGCTCGGTGTTGTTCAGGTCCGTGAGCGTGCTCTTGCCCAGCTGGTAGCTCTTGGAGGCGATACTGTAGGCTTTTTCGGCCGATTCAACGGCGCTGCGGGCGGCATCGTAGGTGCGCATGGCCGTCTCCATGTTGGACAGGCTCTGGCGGATGCCGATGCGGAGCTGGCGCTCCGTGTTGGCCCGCTGGATGGCCAGTTCATCGGCCTGGACCCTTGTCTGCTTGATGGCATGGTAGCGCTGGCCGCCGGAGAAGATGGGGATGTTCAGGGAGAACACCAGGGTGCTGGAAGGCAGCCATTTCCACTGGCTCAGGTTGAACTTGTCACTCTGCGTGTAGTAATTGTAGCTCAGCTGCATGGACAGGGTGGGCACATAGGCGAACTGCTGCATGCGGATCTGTTTGGCCAGCGTCTCGGCCTGGGTGGCCAGCTGACGAAGCTGGGAGTTGCGGTCCAGGGAAACAGTGGACTCTACGCCTTCATGGTAATCGTAGAACATGTGCTCTGCATAGTCCGAGAGCTTTCCGGCCACGTCCACGGCACGGTCCAGTTCCAGGCCCATCACGGCCTTGAGCTGCCACAGACCCAGGTAGATGGCGTTCTCCGCATTATAGAGGTTGGGGATGGCGGCGGCCAGGGAACTCTTGGCACGGGCCATGTCCATCTCTGAGGCCTTCTGCACGTTGTAGCGGCTTTCCGTGAACTTGTAGTTCTGGACGGCGTTCTCATAGACGGCGTTGTATACCTCATAGGAGGCCTTGGCCATGAGGACGGCGAAATAGGCCTGCTTCACGGAAGACACCGTGCCCAGACGGGAATCACGGGCCTTCTCCACGGCCAGTTCCACCTGCTCTCCGGTAATGCGCAGGCTCTCCCAGAGCTGGAGGTTGATCACCGGCATGTTGGCGCTCAGACCCAGGGTTACCTGGTTGGTTCGGCCCATCTCCACGGCACCGTCCCCGGAAGTTTCGTCTTTCGGAGGGGCCACATAAGGAACGAAGGGCGTATTGGTGGCATCATAGAGCTGCTGGATGTAATACATGATGGGCTCCATGAGACCGGACATCATGCCCGCCATGCCGCCTCCGGAGGAGGAAGAGCCGCTGTCTTCGGCATCCGAGCCGAAGTACACCTTCTGCTTCTTGATGGCATAGTTGTACATGCCGGTGGCGTTGATTTGCGGGAAAAGCTGGCCATAAGAGCCGCGACGCGCATACTTGGTGCGCTTCACTTCCAGATCGGCCACCTTTACGGAGGCGTTCTCGCTGAGGGCAATCTTGATGGCGTCGTCCAGGGTGAGGACCAGCGTGGTGTCCCCCTGAGGGCGCTCCGTGCCCTGATATTGTGCCTGTGCCACTCCGGGTACAAGGAGAGCCAGCACAAAAACTAACTTTCTAATTGACATACTACTAACTTAAACAAGTTGCAAATTTACTACAAAAAATGTACTAAACGTGCATTTTTTGTAATAAATGTCTCCGACTCACTGGGGGACTAATCCCCCAGACCCCCTGGGTCGGCCTTCGGCCTCCGGACACAGACCGTTCATTTTATCGATATTTGTTGTATATTTGTACGATATATGGAATATTTGGCAATACATTGGAACATTGACCCGGCCATTCTCCACATCGGCGGGTTCGAACTCAGGTGGTATTCGCTGCTCTTCGTGAGCGGCTTCATCCTGGGCTGGTATATCATGAAAGGTTTCTTTGTGCGGGAGAAGATAAGCACGGACCTGCTGGACCCGCTGCTGTACATGCTGCTCATCTGCACCATTGTGGGCGCCCGCCTGGGCCACTGCATCTTCTATCAGCCGGACTATTACTTCGGCAGCTGGAAGGGCTTCTGGGAAATCTTCATGCCGTGGAAAGGCGGCCTGGCCAGCCACGGCGGCACCATCGCCCTGCTGCTGGGCATCTGGTGGTATGCCAAAAAATACGGCAGGAAGAACGACTTTGACTACGTCTGGATGCTGGACCATCTGGTGATTCCCATCGCCTTCGCCGCCTGTTTCATCCGCCTGGGAAACCTCTTCAACTCAGAGATTTATGGCGCCCCCACCACCCTTCCTTGGGGCTTCATCTTCGAGCGCAACGGGGAAACTCTCCCCTGCCACCCCACCCAGCTGTACGAGGCCGGAACGTATCTGTTCCTGGGCCTCTTTCTCATGTGGCTGTACTGGAAAAGACTGGACAAAACCTACCGCGGCACCTATGTGGGCATCTTCCTCATCGTCTGCTTCGGCTCCCGCTTCCTCATCGAATTCATCAAGAACGACCAGGTGGACTTTGAGGCCGACATGGCCCTGAACATGGGGCAGATTCTGAGCATCCACTTCGTGCTGCTGGGCATCGGCTTCCTGGTGTACGCCTACACCCGCCGCCTCCCCGCCCGCGCTGTCCATCCGGACCATTCCGGCCCCAAGGCCAAAGAGCCCACCCACTTCGCCCATAGCCTCTAAACTGCTGATTCTCATAGACTTGCAACACCCCCGTTCGTTTTTCGAACGAGGAATGTTGTATTTCCCGCTGTGTCCCCTATGTGCCCTCGGTGCGAGTGACGTCCCGGATTTTGGGACGTCACTACCAAAAACGGCGTTTTTTGCGAGAGACGTCCCTGTTTTAGGGACGTTACTCGCACTTGGTAGGTGTGAATGTCATTTTGAAGGCCCTTAGCGTTTCAGCCGCACGTAGATGCTCAGCGGCAGCACTTTGCCGAAGGAGTCGTTGAAAGCCAATTCTCCGGAAGTCATCTCCCGGAAAGCGCCATGGAAGGCCTCCCGCACCACCGTCTCTCCCAAGGCGGCGCTGTAGCCGTTGGAGTAGAGGTTCAGGACCATGAAGGCATCGCGCTCGTTCAGGATGGCCGATACATTCTGCAGCAGGCCGAAGAGGAGTTCGTCCAACTTCCACTTTTCTCCGTCGGGACCGTGGCCGTAGGCCGGAGGGTCCAGGATGATGCCGTCGTACTTGTTGCCGCGCTTAGCTTCCCGCCTGGCGAACTTGAGGGCGTCCTCCACCACCCAGCGAATGCCGTCCAGGCCGCTCCGCTCCATGTTTTCGCGGGCCCAGGTGACTACCTGCCGAACGGAGTCCAGGTGGGTGACATCGGCCCCGGCGCACTTGGCGGCCAGGGAGGCGGCGCCGGTATAGGCGAAGAGGTTGAGCACCTTGGGAGCGGGCAGGCCGTTGGCCTTGTGGATGCGGGAGAGGCGGGAGGTTTCCTTGTAGATGAACTCCCAGTTGGGGGCCTGCTCCGGGAATACGCCCACGTGCTTGAAGGAGGTGAGGCCCAGCCGCAGGGCCAAATGGAGGTCGGAGGCGGCGTGGGTTTCAGGGTCCGGCTCCCCGTTGTAGACGATTCCCCACTGGTCTTCCATCTTTTTGGAGCGCTCCCAGGTGCCGCTGTCCTCCTTGCCGGCCTTGCCGAAGCCGGCACCGGGCTTGAAGGTGACGTGCAGCAGGCGCTTCCAATCGGCCTCGCTCATGGAGGGGGTCCAGAGGGCCTTGGGCTCCGGCCTTCTGAGCACGTATTTTCCAAAGCGCTCCAGCTTTTCTCCGTTTCCGGAATCCAGGAGTTCGTAATCTTTCCAGTATTGTGCAGGGAATTCTACCGCCATAATTTTTGATATTTTCTGCAAAGATAGCTAAATTTGCAGACTGTAGGAAAACAGATCCTTCGGCCGGTGGCCTCAGGATGACATTAACCTATGGTAAAAGAAATATTTTAACCACTATTATATGCAACAATTCATTGACAAGTACGACTTCAAAGGCAAGAAAGCCATCGTACGCGTAGACTTCAACGTTCCCCTGAACGAGAATTTCGAAATCACGGACGACACCCGCATCCGCCGTGCCATGCCCACCCTCAAGAAGGTCCTGGCCGAAGGCGGCTCCCTCATCATCATGTCCCATCTGGGCCGTCCCAAGAAGGTGGACCCCAAGTTCTCCCTCAAGCACATCGTGGCCCGCGTGAGCGAGTGCCTGGGTGTTCCCGTCCAGTTTGCGGACGATTGCATGAAGGCCAAGGCCCAGGCCGATGCCCTGAAGCCCGGTGAGGCCCTCCTGCTGGAGAACCTCCGCTACTATGCAGAGGAAGAAGGCAAGCCCCGCGGCCTGGCCGAGGATGCCTCCGACGAGGAAAAGAAAGCCGCCAAGGCTGCCGTGAAGGCCTCCCAGAAGGAGTTCGTCAAGACCCTCGCCTCCTACGCCGACTGCTACATCAACGACGCCTTCGGCACCGCACATCGCGCCCACGGCTCCACCGCCCTCATCGCCGAGTACTTCCCCAATGACAAGATGTTCGGCTACCTGATGGAAGGTGAGATCAAAGCCATCGACAACGTGCTCAAGAACGCCCAGCGTCCCCTTACGGCCATCATCGGCGGCTCCAAGGTGAGCTCCAAGCTGGCGGTGCTGAAGAACCTGGTGGGCAAGGTGGACAACCTCATCATCGGCGGCGGCATGGGGTATACCTTCATCAAGGCCCAAGGCGGTCATATCGGCCTGTCCCTGCACGAGGATGAGCTCATTCCCGATGCACTGGAGATCATGAAGGAAGCCAAGGAGCGCGGCGTGAACCTGTCCCTGAGCGTGGCCACCGTCTGCGGCCAGGCCTTTGACAACGACACGCCCCGCAAGATCTTCCCCATCACCGAAATTCCCGACGACTGGGAGGGCATGGATGCCGCACCCGCTTCCCTGGAAAACTGGAAGAAGATTATCCTGAGCTCCAAGACCATCCTCTGGAACGGTCCCGTGGGCGTTTTCGAGCTGCCCAACTTTGCCAAGGGCACCCTGCAGATTGCAGAAGACCTGGCCGAGGCCACCAAGAACGGCGCCTACACCCTGGTGGGCGGCGGTGACTCCGTGGCCGCCGTTACCCAGATGGGCTATGCCGACAAGGTGAGCTACGTGTCCACCGGCGGCGGCGCCATGCTGGAAGCCATCGAGGGCAAGATCCTCCCCGGCATCGCAGCCATTCAGGACTAATTTTGGTGACAGCCAAGTAATTGGCTGTCATTAACTTATAAGAAAGTTCTCGTTCAAAATTTGAACGAGAACTTTCTTATAATACACTCAGAGTCAGCGAGTTAGCTGTCACAATTTCAGGGCGCCTACCGCCAACAGAACCTGGGCCAGGATGTAGGTGGCCATCACGGTGAAGTCGTGAAGGGCGAAATGGGACAGGCCGAAGGTGCCGGCGGCAATAAGGGCGTCCGAGAAGGTGAACAGGAGCGTTCCCAGCAGCACGATGAACCAGGCGCCCTTGTTCTTGAGCCGGAACAGGCCGCACAGCGCACTGAAAATGAGCAGCATGAGCATGAAGCCGTAAACGGCCATGGGAATGAGCAGCGTACCCTCGATCTTGAGCAGGAGCACCAGGCCGTACACCACTCCGCCCATCAGCAGCAGGCAGGGAAGCCAGGTTTTCCAGCTCATCCTTTTCCAGGACAGTCCGCCAAATACGCGCAGGTAATAGAAATGGCCGATGAAGAACGCCCCGATGCCGGCGGCAAAGAACGGAAACTCCGACCACATGAGCAGGACATCCCCCACCCAACCAAAGAGCTGAGCCGTGACCAGGAGCCCCAGACGACGCCGGTCCACCCGGTTGTTCAGGGCAAAAACAAGCACAGAAAGGGCCAGGAGCGGCATCAGCGCCGGCTTGGCGGCCGCTCTGAAAGCCTCATCGGCTATGCAGCCATACAGGTTGGCGGCAACGGCCAGGATGAAGAAAAAGATGGGGGTTCTCTGGTTCATAGCTTAATCCAATGCGTTTTCAATTTGTTTGGCCAAAGTCTGCCAGTGGGCCTGGGTGGCCGCATCCGGGCTCTTGGCCTTGGAGGCCGCCTTCTGGATGGAAAGGATTTCACCCATCACAAGGGCGCGGCTGGGAGAAGACTTGGAACGGTCGGCCTTCACCACTTCCAGGGCCACAGTCACAAAGCGGGTCTGTAGGTAGCGGCGGTAGCTGCTCACTTTTCCGCCCTTGTCCAGCTCGGAGAAAATCATCTTGTGAAGGTCGGAGAGGTACTCTTCCGGGCTGTAGTTTTGGGAAGTGGCCTGGGCGAAGGAAGCCATCCGGTCCAGTTTGGTGAGGCTCAGGAGCGTACCGGCGCTCACAACGTTGTTGATGAGCGGATACAGGTACTGGGACTCGGCGTGGTCGGACAGGTTGAAGATATAGGGCTGTTCCACCAGCCAGGAGGGTTTCTGGAACAGGCGCCGGTTCAGGAAGTTCAGGGCGTCCTTCTGCCGCTCCTTGGGAACGGGGGCATATTTCACGCCCGTTTCCTCCACGCTCAGGTTGGTGATGTAGCGGCCGCCCACATTCATGGCCACATGGCCCATGTATCGGCCATACTGCTGCACCAGGGCGCTGTACATGCGGCTCAGGTTGGTGAACATGTTGGCCTCCTCGGAATTCCACTCGGGCAGCAGGCCGATAATGCGCTGAAGGTTCTGGATACCATAGCTGCCGGCGGCAACCGCATCGTCACCCAGGTCTTCGCTCTGGGCGCGGGGGTCCTCGTCGTAACCCTCTCCGCCGAACCAGAGGTTGGGATGGGACTTCAGCCGGGCGATGATTTCCTTGTTCCACCACAGGTGGTCTTCCTTGGCGTTATCAATGTAGGTGGGCTTGTAGCCGTACTCGATGGCCCACTTGTCGTAGTCGTTGATGCGGGGATAGATGCCCTCCTTGGAGATGTTGTCCTCCGGCTGGGCCACGTAGTTGAAGCGGGCGTAGTCCATGATGCTCACGGTGTGGCCGTGCTTCTCCACCCACTCCTTGTCACGGAGCTTCTCCACGGGAGTGAAGCTGGATGAACCCTTGTTGTGACGCAGGCCCAGGGTGTGGCCCACCTCGTGGGAAGACACAAAGCGGATGAGGTCTCCCATGAGCTCCTCGTCATACTTGAAGGCGCGGGCGCGGGGGTCGATGGCGCCGGCCTGGATCTGGTACCAGTCGTGCACCAGGGTCATTACGTTATGATACCAGCCGATATGGCTTTCCAGGATTTCTCCGCTGCGGGGGTCATGCACGTTGGGGCCGTAGGCGTTAGCAATGGGGGAAGCCAGGTAACGGATAACGGAGAAGCGGGCGTCTTCCAGGCTCATGCCCAGCTCCTGGGCATTCTGAGGCCATTCTTCGGCCCGGATGGCATTCTTCCAACCGGCCTGTTCAAAGGCTGCGTTCCAGTCGTTCACGCCGGCTATCAGGTACGGGACCCACTGCTTGGGGGTGGCGGGGTCGATATAATACACGATGGGCTTGACGGGCTCCACCAGCTCTCCCCTCTTCTGCCTTTCCACATCCTCGGGACGGGCTTCCAGGCGCCAGCGGGTGATGAAGCGGATGTTCTGCACACCCTGCTGCTCGTCCGTAAAGAGGCTGTAGCCGTTGGCAAAGTAGCCCACACGGGAGTCGAAGTAACGCTGCTGCATGGGTTCCTCGGGGAGAAGGATCATGGAGGTGTTCAGCACCACGGTCACTACGCCGGTCTCGCGGCCGGCGGGAAGGGTGGTGCTGCGGCCCTGGGAACCGGCACCGGGAGCGCCCTGGGGCTGGTTGTAGCTGTAGGTCTTGGTCACCGTCACTTCCGTGTTGATGGGGAAGGAGCGGATGCTCTGGATGAAGCTGGCATCTCCTTTGACGCCGCCCAGGTTGTACTGCTTCTTGCGGCGGCTGTCCAGGGAAAAGACCTGCGTGTCACCCTCGAAGAGGCTGTTCACCTTGATGCGGGTATTTCCGGCCGATGCCCCTTTTTCCGGCTTGAAGGAAGCCACGATGGGGTTTTCGGAGCTCACCCGCACCGCCTCGGCGATGATATCGTCCTTAGGGGCCACGATGCCCAGGACATCCGAGCGGAGCAGGAGGTTGCCGTTACTGGCCTTCTCCCAGTAGAGCATGGCCTCGTTCACTTCCTCACCGCCGTACACACCGGCACCCACGGTGTTGGTCACATAACGGGTGATGGCCAGGAAACGGCGTCCCAGCAGGGCGTCCGGAATTTCCAGATACCAGTCTTTCTCATTCTGGGCGGCCCCGAACAGGCCTTCGGAGAAGGTCAGGTTCAGTGCGGGCGCCTCTTTCTTCTCTTCCGTCTTCTCTTTGTCCTTGGGGTCCGAAGGACGCGGGCCCTTGGGCTGGGCAAAGCCGCTCACGCATACCGTGAGGGCCATAATTAGCAGAATGTTACGGTTCATTTTATACAAGAATTAAGGGTTAACGCTCAAACTGTCTTCCAGGCCTTCCATGTCGTAGGCCCGGCCGGTGGCGGCGTGCAGCAGGGCCTCCAGCCCGTCCACCAGGGTGTCGGAAAGGTCCTTGTCTCCGTACTGCTTGCACACATCGGCCACATAGAGGAGGATGCGGCTGGCCGTCTCGAACTCATTGCTGCCCAGGGAGCCCCAGCCCAGGTAGAAGGCCGATGTCTCCAGCAGCTGCCCGCCGAAGCGGAGGGTGAGGTCGCGGGCTTTGTCCGCCGCTCCCAGGTGGTAGTAGTTCTCTATCATCTGGGCCACCATGTAGTCGTTGCCGGAGAAGCCCAGCGGAATGCTCTCCAGCGGGAAGTTCCGCTCCGGGAAGTTCTTCTGGCACAGGTCCTGGATTTCCAGGGCCTTCTCCTCCTCACCGGCGTCGATGAGGGCGTTGGCCACCGTCACGAAGAGCTGGCGCTGGGACAGCACACCCAGGAAGGTGTACATGTTCTGATAGTCCACAAACCAGTCTGTGCGGCTGATGGCGTCCCACTTGTAGGTGTTCATCATCTTGTGGTACAGCTCCAGGGCATCCACCCGGCCGGCGTCCGTGGAACTCAGCTTGTTCTTGAGCGGAGTGAAGCGGTAGGAGAAGCCGTCGTAATAGAGGTAATCCTTGATGCCCACGTTCAGGTCTCCGCCCTGGCTCAGAAGGCTCAGGGGACGGTCCCACTGATAGTTGGACAGCAGATCCAGCAGGAAGAGTTCCGGCTTGGAAACATAGCTCTTGTCCTTGGATATGGTGAGCATGATGGAGTCCGGAATCTCGGAGGCATACTTCTCGGGCACAATGCCGTATTTGAGGCAGTTTTCCTTGTTAACGGGAATAACCAGGTTGCGGGCGCAGATGAAGTCCATCTTGGTGCCGTCTTCCAGGGCTATCTTCATCTTGGGGTCCTTGAACACGTCCATCACGTCGCTCAGCATCATGGGAGAGCCGTCGTCATAGGCAATGTACACGAACTCGTTGGTGCCGTACAGATACTGGGAGGCCGGCACGGTGAGCGGCAGCGGCTTGCTCTCGTTGCAGGCCCACTTCATCTGGTCAATGTACCAGTCCGTTCCTAAAAGGGAGGTGTTCACCACCCGCACGTCCGTGCGCACGCCCTCAATCTCCTGGGCATACCACAGCGGAAAGGTGTCGTTGTCCCCGTGGGTGACCAGCAGGCCGTTCCGCCCCACGGAATTGAGGTAGTTCCAGGCCATCTCGGGAGCCGTGTAGCGGTGGGAACGGTCGTGGTCGTCCCAGTTCTGGGCGGCCATGAGGACCGGAACGCCCAGGCAGAGGACGCCGGTGCAGGCGGCCACCACGCGGCCGTCGGCCTTTTTGGCATTCTCCGTTATCCACTGATAAAGCGCCGCCACACCCAGGCCGATCCAGATGGCGAACATGTAGAAGGAGCCGGCATAGGCATAGTCCCGCTCCCGCACCTGGTAAGGCGGCTGGTTCAGGTACAGCACGATGGCGATACCCGTCATGAAGAACATCAGGAACACGATCCAGCTGCCGCGCTTGTCCCGGTCAAACTGGAACACCAGGCCCAGCAGGCCCAGCAGCAGCGGCAGGAAGAAGTAGTGGTTCTTGCCCTTGTTCTCCCGCAGCGGAGCCGGTGCGTTGGACTGGTCTCCCAGGCGGATGCTGTCCAGGAAGGAGATGCCGCTCTCCCAGTTGCCGTTGAACACGTTGCCGGGCAGCGGGCTGTGGATGTCGTTCTGGCGGCCCACGAAATTCCACATGAAGTAACGCCAGTACATCCAGTTGAGCTGATAGTCGAAGAAATACGCCAGGTTGGCCCCGAAGGAGGGCTTGCGGTGCTGGGTGCCGCGGATGCGGGTGCCCTTGCCGTGGGTGTATTCCTGATAGAAGTCTATATAGCGCTGGTCTGCGTTGGACCACATGCGCGGGAAGAGCATCTTGCCTTCGGGGGAATAGACGGCGTCGGCCGGGGCCGATGCTTTCACGTATTTCCCGTTCAGGGGTGCCCAGTAGCTTCCGCTCTTGATTTCATAGGGGGCACCATAGTACTGCCCGTACAGCAGCGGCGTGGAGCCGTACTGCTCCCGGCTCAGGTAACGCACCAGGGTGTAGGGGTTGTCGGGCTGATACTCGTTGGTGGGCGTCTTCACGCTGGAGCGGATAATCACGATGGAGAAGAGGGAGAAGCCCGTCACCAGCGTGGTCACGCACAGCAGCACCGTATTGAGGAACACTTTCTCCTTCTTCAGGGAAGCGAACAGGCCCCAGAAGCACAGCACCAGCACGCCCACCAGGAAGAAGAGGGCGCCCGTATTGTACGGCAGGCCGAAACCGTTCACGAAGATGCGGTCGAACCAGGCGGCCAGCTTGGGGAAGTACGGGATAAAGAGATATACCAGCAGGAATTCAATGACTACGCCGATGCCGAAGACGATGGAAAGCTGCTTGAAGGACAGCTTCTTGTCCAGGTTCTTGCGGTAGTAGTACATAAACACGAAGGCCGGGATGGTGAGGAGGTTCAGCAGGTGTACGCCAATGCTCAGGCCCATGAGGAAGGTGATGAGCACAATCCAGCGGTTGGCATGGGGTTCATCGGCCTGCTCGTACCACTTGCACATGGCCCAGAAGACCAGGGCCGTGAAGAAGGAAGACATGGCATACACTTCTCCCTCCACGGCGCTGAACCAGAAGGTGTCGGAGAAGCAGTACGCCAGCGCGCCCACCGCCCCGGAGGCGAAGATCGCTATCGCACGCCCGATAGACAGCCGGTCGGTGCCGGCTGTGACGGAAGCATCCGTCATCCCCGGCCTGACCGGGGATCCCACAACCACCCTTCTGGCAAAGAACACGATGGTGAAATACAGCAGGAAGATGGTGAGGGCGCTCAGGATGGCGTTCATGGCATTCACCGCCACGGCGGCATGCTGCGCATCCACCGGAATGGTGAAGAAGCGGGCAAAGAGTTGGAACACCGGGTTTCCCGGGGGGTGGCCCACTTCCAGTTTATACGACGACGCAATGAATTCCCCGCAGTCCCAGAAGGACGCCGTGGGCTCTATGGTGGAAAGATAGGTAAGGGCCGATATCACCAGCACGGCCAGCCCCACTATCCGGTTCCACTTCTTGAAGGTCTTTTGCTCCATAGATTCAAATAGTATAAGCCTACAAAGTTAACAAAAACTTCGCAGGCTTACAATATAAGGCTTCCGGATGCTTTAGTCGTATACCAGTTCCAGCTCGTCCACCCAGAGGGTGCTGCCCCTGCCGCCGGTGAAATAGTCTCCCAGGGCGCTGGAAGAGGCCACAATCACCAGATACTTGGGCGTTCGGCTGCTGCGGTACTCCAGCGGAATCTCAAAGGAGACATAGTCCTGCGTGGTTTCCGAGAGAGCGTATCGGCCATAAGCGATGATGGCGGGGTCGTTGTCAAAGTCCACATAGGTGGCCGTGGAGCTCACCACATGGAACTGCTCGGGCCAGTCCGTGAGGGCCACCAGCACATGCCCCGTGTCGGGCTGCCCCATGAGGGAAGCATGCGCCGCGTCCGTGTCCGTGATGGGCATGGATTTGTAGGCGGCATAGCCTTTCAAGGAGACAGGCCGGCCCGTGAATGGAAGGCCCCAGGCCAGTTCCGCGCCCAGGCCCTGCAGCTTCACGAACTGCCCGGTGAACACGCTGCCGGCGGCAAACTTCACCACGGCATAGCTGCTTTCCAAGCGGCAGGCCTTCTTGCCCGCTCCCGCCACCGCCACGAAGTTCTCGTCCGGCGTGGTGGCGCTGCCGGTAAAGGACGCCGTGGCCTTGTTGGCCGAATCCCATACCTGCACACCGCCCTCGTTCCAGGGGTTCCACACCTTTCCGCTGGCATGCCAGGAATCGAAGTTCAGGTTGTCCGGCTGCACCGCTTCCGCCGTCTCAAAAGGCATGGGGGCCGATACTTCCTCCCCGTCCCGCACCCGGCACTCATAGGCCGTTCCGGGCGTGAGGCCCGTCAGGCGGGCGGTAATGCCTACGCCGGCCACGGTGACGTCGGTGGCCGAAAGCCAGGCGGCGTCATCGGCCTTTTTGTATTCCACCACCACGTTGGCTCCGTCGGAAGCGAAGACGCCGCGCACGCGGGCAGAGTAACAATGGGGCTCCACCTCGCTCACGGCCGTGTTCACCTTGAGCTGGAGGGCCTTGAGGTGCCACTCTATCACCTGGCCTTTCCATTCCACGAAGAAACTGCGCTCGGTGACGCAGTCCAGCGTCATGGGGAAGGACACGGCCCGGGTGGTGAGGGTAAGGTGCTGCAAATCACTCTCGTAGCCGGTAGTGCTCACGACGGTTGAGCCTTCGGGCTCCAGTTTCATGGACTCGAAGGTAACGGCAGAAAGCGGCTGGGTGTCCGGCAAATACACATACACGCTCCGCGTCTTCAGGTTGAACTGGGCGTCCTGGGCCTGCCCCGTGCAGCGCACATAACGCTCGATGGGCTGGGTGGCGGAGAGGGTCCATTCATAATCCTGATAGGTGTGCAGCACGGCTTTGAGGGGGGCGCTCAAATCCAGCCACTCCCCTATTTCCTCGCAGGTGGCGCCTTCCGTGAGGGTGCAGGCCTTCACCGTTACGTGGTTTATATCGGCCCATTCTTCCAGGACGATGGAAACCTGGCGGGAGGCGGCGTCAATGCGCACTTCCCTGGCCCCTTCCAGTTCCAGCGACAAGATGTTTCCCACCACCCGGGGATAATCCAGGTCGTTGGGAAAAACGCAGCCTGTGGCCCACAGGGCGCAAAGGGCTATCTGTATCCAGCGTTTTACCATAGGTAGAAATGCGCGCCAAAACGGATGGCCAGTAAATCAATGTTGAGTCCTGTGCCCAGGCTGCTTCCGGAACTGTCCTTCACCTGGTTCACGTTCTGGCGGGTGAGTTTCCAGGTAAGGTCCAGAAGGCCCACGGACACTTCGAAGTCGAAGTTCTCATGCACAAAGAAGCAGATGCCGGGGTCTACCCGCAGGGCCAGCTTCCAATTGCTGTTGTAGGTTCCGTGCTTAAGATCGTCATCCATCTCATACAGCATGCTCTGGACGTAGCCGCCGTTGAGCGTTCCCTCCACAAACCAGCCGAAGATGCGGCTGCCCATGAAGGGGACATAGTAGCGGACGCCGGCCGCCAGCGCATAAGACTGCCGCTTGTAGTGCTGGCCGGTAATGTCTATGCCCAGCTCGTCCGACAGGTGCAGGGAGGCGTTATCCAGGTCCACGCCCAGGCGGGAATACTCGAAGCGCGCCACTACGCTCAGGTTATTGGACGGAAAATACTCGAAGGATGGCGCCACACCCAGGGTGCGGTAGCCGCCCTTGAGATCTCCCACATATTTGGACAGCACGGTGTAACCCTCATCTTCTCCCAGCGAGTACTTGCGCCAGGAAGCGCTGAGGCCGCCGCCCACGCTGCCCTTGGGGATGAAAATCTTGTTCTTTCCCTCGAAGCCGCGGGTAAACTTCTCCTGGGCCTGTCCCGGCAGGGCGAGACAGGCAGCCAGAAGGAGGATGAGAAGCTTTTTCATAGTCAGAGATTGCGGTAACCCACCAGCTGACGGTCTGCCTCGGAAAGCTGTCCGGCGTCGTACACCAGGGACAGTTCGTCTAACCAGAGGACGGAGCCCTTGCCGCCGGTGAAGTAGTCGCCTAAGCGGGAAGCCGCACCCACAATGACCACGTACTTGGGCGTACGGGCGTCACGGTACTGCAGGGGGAAGGTGAATTCCACATAGCCATTGGTGGCCACGTCTGAAGTAAAGTCGCACATGGCTATGATGGAAGGGTCGTCGTCCTGCAAGAAAGTGCTCGTAGAGGTGTTCACACGGAATTGCCCGTTCCAGTCGCAGAGATACATTTTGATAGAACAAGCGTCCATCTGTCCCTTCTTGTCGCTATAATCAGACTGGGCATTGTCGATAGCCATGGGACTATACTTATAATATCCATGAAGAGCTACCGGGCGAGAAGAGAACGGCATCCCCCAATCCAATTGTGCACCAGAAGTGCCCACTATACCCACAAAGGAACCGATATAAATATTACCTGCGGCGAACTTACCAAAGACTTTGGCGCTTTCCATTCGGGCAGCCTTGCCGCTCACCACATCAGACTCTTCCGGAGTTGTAGGACAAACGCCTATCTTGGACGTTCCGCCATTCGCCGAATCCCACACGCGGCTGGAGGCATTGGCGCCCGGATACCAGGCGCTGCCATCCTTGTACCAGTCATTGAAGTTCAGGTTAGGGATGGTACCGGCGGCGACCGTGGTGAAGTTCACCTCTCGGTTCTCCTCTTCCTTGTCCGTTTTCACACGGAAAGTGTAGGTTGTAGATGCCTGCAGGCCATAGAGTTCCGCACTGAAGGTGGCTGCAGCATCGTTATAACTCACGGATCCGCTGTAGTCGGTCCAATTGGCATCACCGACCTTCTTCCACTGGAAGCGGAGACCGGAAGGACGTCCTTCCGTGTACCAGCGGCCGTTCAGGATGGCAAATTCCGCCCAAGGCTTCACCGTGGTGGCATCGGCCTCCACCGGCGAGGTCACGGACAGGACCACCGTAGCGGCGCTGTAACGGTTGCGCACGTCAATCAAATCCATGGAGAGGTAATAGTCGCCCATGGGCAAAGTGCCCAGGAAGGGGCCAAAGTCCACCGACGTTTCCGTTGCGCCATAGCTAAGGGCCGATACACCCAGCCCCAGGCCGTTCAAGGCCTCAACGGTGGTGGAAGAGGCATCCACCAGCTGCACCAGCTGCGGCAGGCCGGCGTCCGAAAGTTTGGCCTCGCTGTGAGTCAGCGTCAAGGACTTGATGCCCCGGGGCGCACTGAAATGCACCACATTATGGCTGCTGCTGTCGCCCTTCTTCACGGCAATCCCATCGGCCAGGTCAAAGTCCTGCCCGCTGATGGAAGGAAGACCCTCACCGGTGAAATCCAGGTTCAACTCATAGTACTTCTCGTTCAGGGAATCGTCGACCAGCACCCGCAGGAGGCCTGCGCCGCTCTTGGCCTGGGCCCGGGTCTGCTCATCAATGGCGAACTTGAAATGATAATGCTCTCGGGGCTGCACGTTTTCAATCGTCACCGGCCCCACTTGGTAAGTGGTACCCTGCGTATTCTCCATATACAGGACCCAATCCAATGCCGAAGCTTTCAAATATCCGCTTTTGCCAATTTTTTCATTGCCCTTGCTGAACACCAAGGCGTCGGTTTTATTGGAAACGGTTACACGGTAATCGGTGAAAAATTCACCGATGGCAGCGTCAAACTCGGCGGTAATCATGGTGCGGGCCAGTTTGGCGGTGAGAGCCAGTTCGTAAGTCCGGTCAGGCTGGATGTGGGCTACACCTTCCGCCTCGTAGCGGGGCGCTTCCCAACTCAGGCTTGCCTCCGGGCCGGAAACAGCCTTGACAGTATAGTCCCCCACAGGAAGTGTCAGCGGCTCGTTTACCAGAGTCCGATAATCGGCCACCTGGGTGGTTTCTCCACCTCCCGCGGGTGTTATTTCCAAGGAGAAGGCAGGATCGGGCTCACCGGCCTCATAGGTATCGGCCTTCACCATCGGGGTCACCGACAAGTCGGTTCCCAGCCGTACGGTGAGGTAGCCCTCCCCCTGCGACAGGTCCGCTTCGCGCGTGCAGGCCATGAATGCCAGCAGCGCAGCAAGGCAATATCTTGTTTTCATAAGTCTACTCCACATAGAATACAATGGTCTTCTCCAAGCTTTGGTTCTTGTTGTCGGTTACTTTCAGGGTAAAGATATGCTCCGAATTTGGTTCTGCGCCTAAATCTGCAATCAACGGCACCAGGCCGGAAAGGGAGAAAGTCACTTGTGTCTGGTCTTTCAGGGCATTACCGGTAGGAACGCCTAAGTCTGCCAGTGCTTCCGCCAGTTCCACATTTCCAATAAGGTCCATTGAGACAGCCGTCCCGTCGGGAGTTGCTTCAGCCCCCATATCTGCTATGGCATCTTCAAGAAGATAGGAATCAACCTCCACCACAAAGTCTTTAATGCCCTCAGGAGCGGTAATAATAATGTTCACATCCATTCCCTCGCGAATAGCCATGCGTGCAAATGTCGGATTCGCATCCCACGTCATGGTAGGGGCAGTGGAAGGCTGCGGATCCACGGTGGGGTCGTCGCCCGGATCGTCGGTGGGGTCGTCGCCCGGATCGTCGGTGGGGTCATCGTCATCTCCGTTGTCACCGCCCTCCACGGGCACTTCGTCCCAGCCGGGCACCGTCACATCGCTCATCCGGTCGTTCACGGAAGGGTCGATGGTGATGGACACCCCGTTCACCAGACCGGTCACGCGGGCATCCAGGGTGATGATATGGTGGTCTTTGGCCGACACATCGGCAATGATGAGCTCGGAATGGCTCTCGCTGTTGTCTATGGCCCTGTAACCATCCACCTTCACGCGGAGCGGGGCCACGGAGAAGTAACCGGCTTTCTGCTCCACATCGCCGGTGAGGGAAGACCAGGTGAGGGTCTTCTCGGCAGCATCGGCAGCATCCCAGGAAGCGGCGTTGGTGACCACGATGGAGTAGGAGCTGAGCTCGTTCTTGAAGCTCTCCGTAAGGACGAAGCTCACCTTCATGTTCTGCAGGCTGGCGGTCACGTTTACAGGCGTGAGTTCATCCACACGGATGGTGAAATCCGCGCTGCCGCTGTAATAGGGCAGGTCCCAGGCGGCATGGCGAAACTGCGGCGAGGCCACGGTAAGGGTGTACTGGCCGCTCCCCAGCGAGATGGTCTGGGGAATGTCACTGTACCGGTCATAGTGCTTGGTCCAGCCGTCGGAAGGACGCGTGATGTCCACCACAAAGTCTCCCAGGACATCGTTGGCCTTGGTGGCATAAGCTCCCTCCTGGACCGCGGTGAGGGAAAGGGTTCCGTTACCCGAAGGTAAGGATTCGGTCCCGCAGGCTGCCACAACGACAGCGGCTGCAATAATATAGAATATCTTTTTCATAATCTGTTATTCGTAAAGGAGTTCCACGTCGTCTACATAAAGGGCGTTGCCCAGGAAGATGGTATGTTCGCCGGACGCGGTTTCCACTGTTGTCTTCTTCCATCCTTCATTACCTTCTTTAGAAGAACGCAGGCTGATCCGAAGCGTCGACGCTTTTTTGTTGGTCACAGTATAAGTAATGGGGACGGTGCAAAGCGTCCAGCCACTCACCTCTGAAGATGTATCGTTCTTGACGCCGGAGCCAATCACATTGCCAGAAGCATCCCGGACACTCACTTCGGCATAAAACGGCGTACCATCCTTGGGGGTGAAACGGTGCTTGAAGGTGAGGGCCGAAGGGCGGCTGGTGAAGGCATGGCCCTCGGGATTGTTCTTAGCCCATTTCTCCTGGCTCTGGTCGTTGGCTGTACCCAGGAAGATTTCACCGTAAGAATTGTGATGTGTGCCGGCACCAAGGGTTGGTATAGGCGTAGAAACGGCATGCGTACTCGTATAAATAGTGGCAATCATCACAGCACGCTTGCCGGAAGGGATATTGGAAGATATCATGGCGACCGTAGGATAGGTCTTGCAGCCTTGAGGCCCCGTAGGAACTTCGTCAGCTTCAATGGTCTGCATGGAATTCACGCCCCACCAGGCATCGGAGGCCTTTTTGTAGAGCTGCCACCAGGTTACATCGAAGTCATCAACAAGGGGCATCCAGCTCGCTTTAACCGGAGTTGTATATGTCTGCTGCGTAAAATCCTCAAATCCACCGTTCCCCACCTGCAGGGCCGCTTCGGTGGTGAAGGTGCCGGCCGTTACGGAAGCGCGCTCCGTCTGATGCATGGGCACCACGCGGAAACGGTAGGCTGTAGCGGGGGCCAGGCCGGTAATGTCACCAAAGCGGAGGGTATTGCCATTCTTGGACACGACGGCCTTTTCCGTGCTCCAAGTGTTGCCATCGGTGCTCCACTGGAGGCCCAGAGAGGCATCGGCAGGGATTTCCGTCACATCGGCCACCGTAGCGGTGATGCCGGTCATTTTCCAAGCCCAGATGTTCCCCTCGGGGATGTTCACGGTGGCACAGAAAGGCTTCACGTCCAAGGCCAGGCTGCCTTCCACCGTCTGCCCCACCCCGTCGGTGAAGCGAAGGGTGAAGCTGGCCGACCCAGCCGCCCCGCTCTCCATCATCCGGTTCACCAGGCCGCTGAAGTCCACATAGCCCAGGTTGCTGGTGCTGCCGGCCATCCAGTCCAGACCGGCGTCTGTGAGCGCCTGCTTGGCAGTTCCGTCAACAGTGACCAAATCCACGTCCGGAAGGGTTACAAAGGCCGATTCCGTGTGCAAGGTTACACTGCTGATAGAGGTGCTGGCTCCGGCGCTGAGGGTGAGGATAGCGTCGTTCACGGTCTTGGTGAAGCCGGCGTTGCAGCTATATGCGAACGGACTCTCTTTGTCGCCGTTGAAAACAAAATAAGGGGCGGGCGCGGGCAGGGCCTTCTCGCCGATATGTTCCACCACGTCGATGGTTTCCACGCTGCGGTCCACCGAGATATTTACGGTAAGCTCACCGTCGCGGCCGGCTGCATCCACGTTGAAGGTAACGTTGTCGTTGGGCAGATACTCCACCGCCTCGCTCTTGTAATACTTCCAGTCGTTGTTGAATAGCTGGGCGTACACTTCCAGGTAGAGGTCTCCGCCGGGCATGTAGCCGTATCGGCCTTCATTCTTGACGAATTTCACCTGCTTTTGGGCGTAACGGGAGTGGCGAACCACCACATAGGCATCCTTGTAGGAGGTGCGGAGGTTGTTCCCCTGCTCCACCTTCATGCGCACGTTGGCCAGGCGGGCGGTGGCCTCCACCTGGTCCGGCTGCCCGCCGTTCTCCACAAAGCCATGCACGGTGAAAGCTTGATCGGCCAGGAAATAGGGCTTGTTAAAGCCGGCGCCCAGCGTGTCCCCATGATGGGCTACCAGGCGGAACTCGCCGGCATTCAGCTTGATGGTGGCGTCTTTGGCGTTGGCGTAGGTGTCACGGTAAAGCCGGATGGGCTTTGCGTTGTAGATCTCCACCTCGAAATCGTCTACGGAGGGGAGGTCTTCCAAATTGGATTTGGTCTGGGGGGCCTCCTGCGAAAGGAAGAGACGGATGGCGCCTTCTTCCGCTGCCATTCCGCTCTGGGGCCTCTCCGCTGTGCATCCTGCCAGCCAACCCAGCAGCAGGAAACACGGTAAGATACACTTCTTCATCTAATACTACTCACTTTTTCTTTGAGGCGGCAAAAATACGCCAATAAAACGGCTGTTTTGTTCGCAGAAATTCCCCATTGTTATTCAATTTTTCCTTATTTTCGCGCCACTGTGGAAAAATTGCTTAATTTCGCGGAAAATATGCACATTGCCCATGGCACAAAACGAGCACCTGAACCAAAAACGGCTGGAAAGCCTCCAGATGTCCAACATAGACATGTTCCGGACAGAATGGTTTGAGCATTACCAAGACGAAATCCTGATTCTTCAGAACCCCTATTTCAGGATGAATTGGGAGCCCTACCGGATGAAGTATCTCCTCGCGGTTCTCTGCCATGAGGGCAACGGCACGGGAGCGGTGAACCTGCGCCTTGTCCGTCTCCGGAAAAATTCCCTCCTCATAACCCTGCCTTCCCAGATAGTGGAATCCCGCGAGGTGAGCGAAGACTTCAAGGGAACCTTCATGCTCATCTCCGAGCGCTTCCTGTCCCGCTTAGGCATAGGAGACACCTACATGTTCTACAAAAGCGTGGAGACCAGCCCCCTCTGCCAGCTGGACGACAATAAGGCCGATGCCTTCCGCTCCTTCATTGACATGTCCCACAAACTGATGCGGATACAGGACGGAAATCCCAACATGGAAGAGGCGCTCCAGCTGCTTACGAGGCTGTTTATCCTGATGGCCAGCTGGGTCATCCGCCCGGCTTCCACCGGAAAGGAGCCGCAGCTCCGTCAGAGCGAGGCCATGATGCAGTTCCTGCAGCTGGTAAAGCTCAACTATAAGGAGCACCGGGAGGTGGGATTCTATGCCGATAAGATGAATATATCGGCCAAATACATGACCACGCTCATCAAGAATGCCAGCGGGAAATCCGCCATCCAGTGGATCGAAGACTACGTGATTCTGGACGCCAAGGCGCAGCTGTCTTCTACCGTGAACTCCATCCAGCAGATAGCCTACGACCTCAATTTCCCGTCCCAGGCCCTCTTCGGCCGCTATTTCAAGCGGGCGGTAGGGATGTCACCCTCAGACTACAGGGCTTCGCTGAGCGTGTATCAGATGGCACGAGGGAAGTAGGACTACTTTTCTCCCACGAACATGCGGCAGAGGCCCAGGGAGAAGGCTTTGTGGCGAACGCGGGGGAAGCCGGCCTCCCGCATCATTTGAAGGAACTCCTCCGGTGCCGGAAAGGCCTGCACCGAGGCCGGAAGGTACTTGTAGGCCGCTTTGTCTCCGGAGACAAGCCCCCCGATCCAAGGGAGCACATGCATGAAATAAAGGTTGTAGATGCCTTTGACCAGGCGGTTACGGGGCACGGACAGTTCCAGGATCACGGCCTTACCGCCCGGCTTCAGCACCCGGTAGAACTCCCTCAGGCCCAACTCTTTGTGCTCGAAATTCCGAATGCCGAAGGCGCAGGTCACGCGGTGGAAAGAGGCCTCCCCGAAGGGCAGGTTCTCCCCATCGGCCACCTCAAGGGAAATGCGGTCCTCCACGCCGGCCTTGCGGGCCTTTTCCATCACCAGCGCCATCATCCCCTCGGAGATATCGGCCCCGGTCACATGACTGCCCGGCGCCGCGGCCTTAGCCATCACCAGGGTGCTGTCCCCCGTTCCGCAGGCCACATCCAGGATCTGCTGCGGCGTGCCGTCCACAATCTCCCGAAGGGCATGCCGCCGCCAAATCTTGTCCACATTCAGGGACATGATGTGGTTCAACTTATCGTACGACGGAGCAATTCCGTCAAACATCTCCTGTATTTTCTCTTTCTTGGGCATCACGGCACGGGGTCATAACCACTACCTCCCCAGGGATGGCAGCGCAGGAGGCGACGGACCGTCAGGTACAGTCCCTTGAAGGGGCCGTGCTTGCGGAAGGCCTCCAGGGCATACTGCGAGCAAGTGGGCGTAAAGCGGCAGGACGGCGGTGTAAAGGGACTGATGCAAATCTGGTAGAATTTGATCAGCAGCACCGCCGGAAAAATCAATATCTGTTTAAGCTTGGGATCCATGGCCGATTTGGGAAAGAAGTTCCGTCATGTGGGCATAAATAACCTCGTACGGGAGCACCTCGGCGGAGGTGTAGATGAAAAGGATATCCACGCCGGGGCCCAGGAGGGCCTTCTGGCGGCGGAAACTCTCCCGGATGCGGCGTTTGAGCAGGTTCCGCTTCACCGCCCGCTTGAAACTGCGCTTGGGAACGGACACCACGATGCGGGACGGACCCTCATCCTCCCGAAGAAGGTATTTGCAGCGAAGGCAGCCGGCCGATGCACTTTTCCCGGTCTGAAAAAGCTCTCCCACGGCCTTCAGGCCGCAGAGGCGCTCAGACTTGGGAAGGGTGGCATCCATATCAGAGGGTACTCAGGTATTGTTCGATGGCGCTGGCCACGGAAGGCGCCTCGGGAGAGGGAGCCTTCACATCGATACGGAGCCCGGCCTCTTCCAGGGGCTTCACCACGGATCGGCCATAAGAGACCAGCTTGATGTCTCCCTGCTCAAAATCCGGGAAATTCTCCTGGAGGGAGCGGAGGTCGGCCGGATTGTAGAACACCATCATGTCGTAGTCGTGGAGATTCATTCCGGACAGGTCCTGGCTCACGGACTTCACGAAGACACCGGTGGTGTAGTGAAGATGATGGGAGTCAAACAGGGAGGTGAGGGCATCTCCGGTGGAGGTGTCCGACATGGCAATGAGGAACTTCTCCTCCTTATGCTTGGGGCCGATGAGGGCCACCACGCTCTCGGGAGTGCCGATGCCGAAGAAAATCTTGCGCTTGCGGTAGACGATGTGCTTCTGCAGATACATGGCCACGGCCTCCGTGGTGCAGAAATACTTCATGGTTTCCGGAATCTTGGCCCTCAGTTCCTCCGCCAGGGAGAAGAAGGCGTCAATCACGTGCCGGGAAGAAAAAACAATGGCGGTATAGTCCAGGACATTGATGCGCTGGGCGCGGAATTCCCGGGACGTAAGAGGCTCTATCTTGAAAAAGGGGTGAAAATCGAAAGTGACGCCAAACTTTTGGGTAACAGACTCATACTGAGTGAGAACGCGGGGAGCGTTTTGGGAAACCAGGATCTTCTTGATGCTCATTTTACAAACCTATCTTCTCTACAATACAATGCCCGAAACGATCAGCAGCGAAAGCGGCAGGATTTCGAGGCCGCAAAGGTACAAAAAAGTTCGCAAAGGATTGCAAGATAATGATAAAATTTGCAGGCAGCGATGTAAAAACAGAAGATAGATGAAGGCCGATGCCCCGTACAGGACCCACCTTACCATCCCCTCATCCAGGGTGGTCAAGGACAGGATTCCCACGATGAGCAGCACGAAGATCATCAGGAAGATGAAATAGGTGTAGGCCACCCGGTGCTCGTGCCGGAAATGCTCCTGCCCCCTACGGGGACGAAGAATCAGGTACATCAGGCCCCGAAGCAGCACGAAGGCCGCCAGCGCTGCGGCTACGGCACACAGCCGGAAATCGGGCTCCAGCCCGCTGATGAGGTCCGGGTTGTACAGACGGTACCTCCAGACCAGCAGGATGGCCGGAATCACCAGCGAGAGGGCCACCAGGTTGCGGTCCTGCCTCACGCGGACACTTCCCTCCAGGGCAAAGCAGCCTCTGAGGCGGGAGAGACTGTCCGCCAGATAGGGGAAGAGCCCCAGGAATCGGCCCAGAACCAGGATGCACAGCAGGACGGAGATGACGACCAGTATGTCTGAAAGTACAAAGACCATTTAGTTTCCCCTTTTGGCCGGGTACCCGGCTTCCTGCAAAAGCGATACCACCTTGTCCCGGAAATCTCCCTGGATGGTGATTTCTCCGTCCTTGGCGCTTCCGCCCACGCCCAGGCGGGTTTTGAGCGTGCGGCCCAGTTCCTTCAAGTCCTCCTCGCTTCCCTTGAAGCCGCTCACCAGGGTCACCTGCTTGCCGCCCCGGTTGCGGCGGTCTATGCTCACGATGAGGCGCTGCTTTTCCGGAGGAAGGGTCTGGACCGGGGTATCATCGGCCGTGGTGTATTTGAAGTCCGGATTGGTGGAATAGACCACGCCCAGACGGCTTTTCCAGTCGTTTTCCATGGCTTAACGGTTGCGGCCGGCACTCTCTACCAGCGTGCGGATGTGGCTGTTGAACTTGTCGTTTCCGATGAGGCTCTCCAGCGTGCAGTGCATGCGGTAGCGCCAGTAGTGACGGGGAATGGCCGGGATGTTGATGCGCTCGTCGGCGGGATTCCCCTGATAACGGAGCTCTCCGTCGGTGGCCAGGTAATCCTGGAGGGGCAGGATGGAGAGCATGGCCGGGGAATGCATGTGCTGGGCCAGGATGAGGTCTGTCACCCAGGGCTCGCAGAAGTAGGGAGCGTCTCCCTCGCAGCCCAGCATCTCGTTGTAGTAACGCTGGGTAAGGGCGCGGTCCTCCTCCCACCACGCCCGTAGCGGCGAGGTGTCGTGGGTTCCGGTGGCGCAGACGCACCAGTAAGGGTAGTTCCGGGGATGGCCGAAGGCATCGGCCGGATTTTTGGGCATGCGCTGGATTTCCAGGCTCAGGATGTTGAGCTCTTCCATCACGGAGGGCACGCAGCCGGGAATCATGCCCAGGTCTTCCCCGCAGGAAAGCATGCCCGTGGAGCGGAGCAGGGCCGGGAGCTTGCGCAGGGCGCTCTCCCGCCAGAAGTCGTTGTGACGGAACCAGAAAAAGTCCGTGTAGAGCTGCTCGTACTGGTATTTCAGATGGTCCGGCAGGGCGGCAAAGCGGGCCGTCTTGTTCCCGGAAATGCGCGGGTGCCAGTATCCCTTCTGCCGGGGATCCTCCACGAAGAGGACATCCGTCCCTTCACCCTCGGAGGGGTTGAAGCCGCGCAGGCGAAGGTCTTCCTCCGAATACGGCAGGGCCGGGCTGAAGTGGCCCATGAGGCCGCTCTTATACTGGGAAGGAATCTCCCAGATGCGGAAGAAGCCCAGGATATGGTCTATGCGGAAGGCGTCGAAATACTGCGCCATCTTGCCCATGCGGGCCTTCCACCAGGCATACCCGTCCTTGGCCATTTCCTCCCAATTGTAGGTGGGGAAGCCCCAGTTCTGGCCATCCTCCGCGAAGGCATCCGGCGGGGCTCCGGCCTGGCTGTCCATGTGGAAGAGTTCCGGGTGCTGCCAGGCATCGGCACTCTGGCGGCTTACGCCGATGGGAAGGTCTCCCTTGATGGCCACTCCGTGCAGGTGGGCATAGTCCACGGCATCCCGGAGCTGGACATCCAGCAGGTACTGCACGAAGCAGTAGAAGTCTACGGCCTCAGCCCGGGCGGGACGCCCCGTCACAAAGCGGGACACGGTTTTGTCCGTATAGCGGCTCCACTCTCCCCAGGTGGAGAATTCGGGGGTGCCGAATTCGTCCCTGAGGGCGCAGAAAACGGCATAGGGGCCCAGCCAGGACTCGTTCTCATCCATGAAGGCCTTGTAAGGGGCCGATGTCGCCATCGCCTGCCCCCTGGTGCTCTTGAAGAGCTTGCGGAGCAGGGCCAGCTTGGCCTCGTTCACTTTCTCATAATCTTCTGCCGGAAGGGCCTCAAGCTCCTGCTGCTTGGCCTTGTAGGCGGCGTCCTTGCGCACGCCGGCATCGGGCAGATGGATGAACTGCGGATGCAGGGCGAAGGAGCTCACGGCGTTGTACGGATAGGAATCCTGCCAGCCGCCCGTCATGGTGGTGTCGTTCACCGGGAGCAGCTGGATCACGCTCTGGCCGGCCTTCACGGCCCAGTCCACCAGCTTCTTGAGGTCGTGGAATTCTCCCACGCCAAAGCTGTCCTCCGTGCGGAGGGAGAACACCGGAACGGCCACGCCGGCTCCCCGCCAGGGTTCCGTGGGGAAGCGGGGCTGGATATCGGCCAGCATTACCTGGGTATCCTTCGGGGGAACTTCCGCGAAGAAATGGTTGGGACCTTCCTCCCACAGGCGGATGGCCTTGGTCTTGGTATCTACGACGACGAATTTGTATTCGATGGGTTCGTGGATGTCCATGGTGAGGAACCACCAGGGGGCCAGGTGGTCTGACATCAGGTGGATGCGGTCCCAGTTGCCCAGGCAGTCTCCGCAGCCCACCAGGGCCAGGGACTCATGGCTGCGCACCTCGGGGGCGGCCACCTGGATGCTCACGTTGCCGCGGGAGCCCAACTCCTTGCCGGGATGCCGGAAGGAATGGCCGTCGGGACGGCGGAACACCACCTCGCTGAAGGCGGTGCTGTAGAAGGCCGAATTGGACGGACGGTCCATCCAGCGGGAGCGGACAATGATGTTCTTGCCGTGCGAGGGTTCGCGGTAGAGATGCTCTCTCCATTCCCGTTTCACCACCTTTCCTTCGCGGACCACCTCGAAGGTGAAATGGTCTCCGTCACGGATGTCACGGCCGGTGAGCATGATCTGCCAAAGGCCCCCGATGGAAGACTCCATGGGAATGCGGCGCTTGCCTATGCGGAGCTGGATGCTCTCTCCCCAGGCGGTACGGTAATGGACTTGGATATTTGTGGTCATAGTATGTGCGTTAGTCTTACAAATGTAACCATTTTGGCCGATTTCCCACACCCTTCCGACGGATTTTTTACCGAACTGCACAGATATTGCGACGAATGAACACCTCGCCCGGCTCATCTGCGCCATAAAAAGCCCTGTCCACTGAGCCAGCGGACAGGGCAATTGTCATACCCCATCTTGCCACCCGCTACGCACTGAGCAGTCAATACGCGTAACGAGTGGCTTGCGAATGCCACCTCCTACGCATTTATCGGCCCTAGTGCGTAACGGGTAGCGGGAAATACCTTCGCCGGTAATCGGCCGTGTTGTAGAACAAATTAAAAATCAAACAAATACACAAATCCTCCTCAGAAAATTTCCGAGGAGGATTCGCGTAAGTTGTTGATAGTTAGTGCTTTCTATTTCACGCTATTGCACACCGGAAAAGAGTTGTCCAAAAAAAACGTTCCTTTTTTTGGACACTTTTCTCCATCTCCCATATATACAATGCTGCTTCCGGGAATATCCAAACACCGGCCTGTTGCCGTCTTGCTTCCCACTTTGTTTTTTGAGCACGTCAATTGGCCAGCAGCATCCCCTTCGGCCTTCCTGATACATTTTCTCTCACTGTGCATGCACAAAAGCACCCAACATCCGCTTACCTGCAATTGACGAAAATCCCGTCAGCGGAATCTTCGATTTTTTGTGAGATTCCGCTGGTTAAAATTCGAGCCGCTCGCATAAAATACTGATATTTCACGCTTTACGAAACAACTCTACGCTAGCGGAATCTGCTATTTTTTGCAAGATTCCGCTGGGAATCCAAAATATTTCGTTATCTTTGGCAAAAATAATGGCTTTATGATTATTGGAAGAGAGACAGAACAGCTACGCTTACTGCACGCATTCGAATCGGAATATTCCCGTCTTGTTATTGTATATGGAAGAAGACGGGTGGGAAAAACATTCCTGGTAAATGAAACCTTCCGCGGTAAACTATTTTTTGAGCATACCGGAGAATATATTTCCGGAACGTCTCCCAAAACAGCCAAAGAAATGCTTGTGCAGGAGCTCCGCGCATTCCGGGACTCTCTTCTTCGGTTTGGGCATAAAGACCACCCTGTTCCCGAGAATTGGCGCGAAGCATTCGAGCAGCTCAAAGATTTGATCGGCCCGGAGGACTTGTCAGCCGAATTACCCACTAAAAAAGTACTCTTCCTGGATGAGTTGTCCTGGATGGACACACCGGAGTCTGACTTTCTTCCTATGCTGTCCTCGTTCTGGAACGGATGGGCATCCAAACGCCATGATGTTCTTTTAGTAGTCTGCGCCTCCTCCACGTCCTGGATTTTCAAAAAATTCCTCGCCGACAAAGGGGGGCTCTACCGCAGACAATCGGACATCCTGCATGTAAAACAGTTTAATCTTCGCGAATGCGAAGAGTTTGCCGCCAGCAAACATCTCTCCATGACCCGGAAAAATATCATAGAGGCTTATATGATTTTGGGTGGAATTCCATACTATTGGGATGAATTCCTGCCGATGGATACAGTGGCCAGCGGTGTAAACCGCATGTTTTTTGGTGAGGCTCCTACACTGGACAATGAGTTTGAAATGCTCTACAGGGTTGCTTTCGACCAACCGCTTCCTTACATAAAGGTAATCACTGCACTTTCCAGTAAAGGCTCCGGCATGCTGCGGGAAGAAATTATCAAAGCTTGCGGGCTAAGTGACGGAGGAACACTCTCCACCATTCTGGAAGACTTGGAGAACTCTGGTTTCATTCGCCGGTACACGGCTTTTGGAAAAGTCAAGAAGGATTCCCTATTCCAGTTGATTGACAACTTTACGCTGTTCTACTTCAAGTTCCTGAAGGATGGGATTCAATACTGCGACGACTTTTCCCAAATTCCGGCCAGAATATTTGACAATTGGGCCGGACACGCATTCGAAAGAGTTTGCCTCTTACATTCGGAACAAATCAAGAAAAAATTGGGAATCAGCGGCATCCCCACTCACGTTTGTTCATGGCAATGCCAGAAAGACCCGGAAAATGGGATTGAAGGGGCACAGATTGATCTCCTTATTGACAAAGGCAGCCTGGGAATCTGTCTCTGCGAAATGCGCTTTTATGAAGACGATTACCCGCTCTCCGGAAAAGACGAGAAGGATTTTGCACGAAGAAGGAATTCGTTCCGCGCAGTCACAAAAACCAAACTCCCCATTCAGACTATTCTGGTAACAACTTATGGAATTGTAAAAAATAAGTATGCGGGGATTGTGAATGCCGTAGTCTCTGCCGATGACCTTTTTGCTCAACCTTGATTGTGAAGTTGCCGCAATTGAGAATGCGCTGATATGCAGGCATAATTTGCGCCGAAAAAATTCACGGCGCGCCGGGCGCGCCGTTTAAAAAGGGATGCCCCGTTTGCCGCAGAGCGGCTGACGGGGCACCCAAACCCCAACGCGTTTACACGCGACTATTGTTGATCCTGGACGAGCCGGACGGAGTACCCGCGGCACCGACTGATGTTGTTGGCGGGATGCACATTACTGCTGTAGAAGAACAGGAAGTAGGCGAAATTGGCACCATTAGGCGTACTTGACCAGTAGCTGCCGTAGGAGCCCACATGGTAGACCGACGTGCCACTGCGGGAACCTGCCGCAGGCAGGAAAATAGCACCTGCCTCCTCCATCTTGGTCCAGTTTTCACCACTCCAGCTGTTCGTAGTATACGCCGCGTTTGCTGTATTGGCACTGGCAATGGCAGTCACTCCTGTCGGATGTGTGTAGACATCCGGGAAAACAACCATACCGGCCTTGCTATTCACTGTGGCCTTGCAATAACGGGTAGTCACGCTGGTACGCCCATTCAAAAGGTATGTCCACTCTGTTGAGGTCAGCGTGCGCCAGCCGGTACCGATACCAGCCTGAACCTTAGTATTGCTCCCCCAGTCCGCGAAATCACCAGTGTAAATATCTGAAGTAGAGTTGTTGATACCCAGGGTGGTAGCAGATGTGCTCCAGCAAAAGAGGTCAACAGTACCATTGACGGATACGGTTCCGTTGCCATTAATGCTGGTGTTGACAGCGGCATTGCCAATGTAATCCCACTGGTTGGCAGCAAAGCCCCAAGACCAAGTTGAACCATTGTCAGTGGTAGTAGCCTGAAGGTTACCCTTGGAGAATTTCACCTTCTTTCCTTCAGCCACAGTGAACAGGGTGTTGGCATCAACCATTTTCACCGTGCGGGTGTAATACTTGCCATTGGTAAAGGTGACATCACTCTTGGAATAGATATAGGTCTTGCTGTCACTGCCCGTGGCCGTGAGGGAAATGGCCTGGCTGCTGAAGCCCGGAAGTGCCACAAAGATTTCGCTGGTGGCAGCGGCCGGATTCACTTCGTACTCCGTGCTTTCTACCTTCACTACCAGTTTGGTTGCGGATAAAGCGGCATCGCCATTCTTCAGCGTGAACTTCACAATGGCCTGCTGGTTCTGGAAAGCGACATCACCGTCAACAGTAATCTTGCCCTCATCCACACTTGTAACAGTGGCAGAAGCCGTGGCCCAGTCAAAGTTGGCGGCAATGTTCTCCAGGGTACCTACCTGGCCGCTGTAGGTGATCTCCCCGCTCTTGGGGAACTGGAGGGTGATATTGTCCTCAGCAGCAAAGGTGACATCGGAGAGCGTACCTTTCAGGGTAGCCGTGGCGGCAGCAGTCTGCGGATGAAGGGAACCGGTGGCCCAGGTATCGCCCTTCTTCACATACACATTCTCAGTAGTGGCCCAGGTGGCGTTCAGGGTTGAGCCGCTCAACGCAAGGGCCTTCACGGCATCGTCATTTGCTCCCTTGGTGGCTTCAATGCTCAGGCTGTAGGTCTTGGGAGTGACATCCTGCGCCTTCTGGCAGGAAAGGGTGGCGGCAACTGCGCCCAGCAGTGCGACCGACATAATCAGTTCTTTTCTCATTGCTTTGTCCTCCTTCTTAATACCAATTTTCATCATTGGCATCGCCGTAGCCGGAACGGCTACTGTCCACACCGGAGGCGGCGATTACGCCCTCCAAGTGCATCTCCAGCACCTCTGTGGCCGGTGCTGCATACATTTCTTTTTGGTTCATGCTTGTTTTGTTTCATGGTTTAACTTGCTACCAACGCGGTCCGTCTCTTGGTAAGAGACAAACCAAGCCTCGCATGAACCTGATTCTTAGGGTTTTGCGAAAAATTTTTGTTTAGGGGGGGGTAAAAACAAGCCGAAATTTTATTCCAAAAGGGGTTGCTTATTTCCTTGATTATAATTACCTTTGCCGCTCGGAGTTTGCCTCTTACCAAGAGGCAAACTTTTTTTCTTTTCGGGCTTTTCGGCCAGAATTTTCTGAACGTTCTCCTGCAACGCCTCCACCTTCCGGTGGTCCAGTCCGGCTAAATAAATGCGCGTGGTGCGCTCGGAACTGTGCCCCAGGGCGGCACTGATTACAGGTACCGGACTCCCCACCTCCCGATAAGCCACGCTGGCCCAGGTGTGTCGTGCCACATAAGAAGTCAGAGACAGACCCAACTCCTTCAGGCGGCGGTTGTACAGCGTGAGGGCGGAGCAGTATCGGCCATAATTCTGCACCGGGGAAAGGTGGTCGTCCAAGAACGGGAACAGGTAACCGCGGCTTTGTGGGGCGTATCGGGCCAAGATTTCCTGCATGGCAGGCGTCAACTTCACCAGGATTTGCCGGCCGGTCTTCCGGCGCGTGTACACCAAGTGGCTGTCTTGCACGTTTTCCGGCTTCAGGTACACCAGGTCCACGAACGAGATGCCGCAGGCGTACAGGCTAAAGAGGAACAGGTCCTTTGCCAACTGTATCCCGGCTTTTAGCTGGGTCTTTGTTTTAAGCGCACGTACGGTCCCCACCGGGACGGCGCGCTTGAGCGTGCGGTCGTTCCCCGTGAATACGGTCTTGAACAGTGCAGTCCCCCAGCCCGGTTTGGCCCGGTTCAGCAGCGCACAGAGATTCCGGTTGTAGAAAGAAAGCGTGTTGGGCCGGAGCCCCTTGGCCCGCAGGTGGGCGTTGAACCCTTCCACAGTGGCGGCGTTCAGTCTTTGTAGAGGCACGTCCTGGGCTCCCAAATATTCCAGCAGCCTGGCTGCCGCCTGTTCATAGTGTCGGGCCGTTGCGTATCGGCTCTCTTGGTACATTTTCTCTGATTGCGCGTGCACAAAAGCACCCAGCATCCGTTTGTCTGTTCTCATTGCGTAAACTTTTTTGCAAGTTTCAAATCTTTGCGTATCTTTGCAGCAGCGTTAAGAACTTTTGGATAAGTTCTCTTGTATAAACAGGCATTCAAGCCTAAATGAATGCCTGTTTTCTTTTTCTCATTTACCGAGGGGAGGTACTGAATCAAGGAGGCTCGTTGTTCTACACTTATCCAATTACTTAACGCAAATGAGAACACACAGACCAAAACTTGCTCAAATCACCATTAGAGTGGTTGTTGAGAAACTTGTCAAAGTACGGGCGTACAAACGCATCCGGAAAGGCAAGGTTGAAAGAGTTCGAAGCCACTACCGGAGGTATTAGGCTACCAATAGTAGTTGAGCCCAGGCTCTCGCCGTAAGGCGCACTCCCTCTATCCCCTCGGTTTTTACAAAGTGTCGTTTGCAAAGTTTGTGAAGTTGCCTTAACTTTGTGGAGAATGCAGTAAGGGAATCATGAAAAGTGGAACAGCCACCGTCGTCAAGAATGCAGGCAGCCATTATTTGCTGTCGGAACTGCCGGAATGGAAGGTGTTTGAGGCCGTGCTGCGCGGAAAAATCCGCCTCAAGGCCAGTGAAATCACCAATCCCATTGCGGTGGGAGACCATGTGAACTACGAGCGGGACGCGGAGGGGAACGCCGTCATCACGGAGATTCTCCCCCGGCGCAACTATGTGATCCGGCGCTCCACCAACCTGTCGCGGCAGGCGCACATCATCGCCGCCAACGTGGACCGTGCCTGGATTGTGGTTTCCCTGTACTTCCCGGAAGTGAAACTTCCCTTCCTGGACCGCATTCTGGTCACCTGCGAGCTTTACGGAATCCCGGCCACCATCGTCCTGTCCAAGGTAGACATGTACCGGGAACTGGACCCGGAGGGGCTCGCGCATTTCCGTTCCATCTACGAGGGCGCCGGGTATCCGGTGATGGAGACTTCCGTGGTGAGCGGAGAAGGGATTGCCGATATCCGGGAAGCCTGCCGGGGCCGCGTGAACCTCTTTTCCGGAGAGTCGGGCGTGGGGAAATCGTCCCTCATCAAAGCGCTGGACCCTTCGCTGGATCCCAAGATAGGGGCCATTTCGGCGGCCCATCTGCAGGGCAAGCATACCACCTCCCTGTACGAGATGTATCCCCTGGCCTCCGGAGGTTATGTCATCGACTCCCCCGGCATCCGGGGCTTCGGCCTGGTGGATGTGGAAAAGGAGGAGATTGCCCGCTACTTCCCGGAGATGCTCCGGGCGGCCGAGGGCTGCCGCTTCACGCCCTGCACGCATACCCATGAGCCCGGCTGCGCGGTAAAGGCCGCCGTGGACGGGGGACTCATCTCCCCGGAGCGCTACAACTCCTACCTGGGCATGCTGGAAGAGGATAAGAAGTTCAGATGAACTTCTTATCCTATGTTTCACAACTGGGGGACTAATCCCCCAGACCCCCTGAGTCGCTTCGCTCCAGTGTCATGAATTTAAATCGAGATATATTACGATTGGCGGTACCCAGCATCCTGGCGGGCATCACCGTGCCACTGGTGGGCATGGTGGACATGGCCGTGGCGGGGCACCTGTCGGCGGAGGCATCGGCCAGCCTCATCGGGGGCATTTCCATCGGCACCATGCTCTTTGACCTGCTGTACTGGAACTTCGCCTTCCTGAGGGCCGGAACGGGAGGTCTCACCGCCCAGGCCTACGGGAGTGGCCGGCCGGCCGATCGCATCCTGGGGCGGGCGCTGCGGATAGCCCTTCTGAGCGGCCTGGCCCTCATCGCCCTACAATGGGTGGTGGTCCGGCTGGCCTTCCTGGTTGTCCGGTGCAGCCCGCAGGTGCGGGAACTGGCCACCCGCTACTTCTACATCCGCATCTGGGCGGCACCCGCCACCCTGTCTCTCTTTGCCTTCAAGGGCTGGTTCATCGGCCTGCAGGACAGCGTCCGCCCCATGGTGGCCGATCTCCTGGTGAACGGCCTCAACATGCTGCTCTCCGCCGCCCTGGCCTTCGGCTGGGCCGGCCTGCCCGCCATGGGCTTCAGCGGCGTGGCCGTGGGCACCGTGATTGCCCAGTGGAGCGGCTTTGCCTACTGCCTCGCCGCCGCCCGCCGCCGCTACGCGTGGAATGTGCAATCGGCTCAAAGTCAAGAACTTCCGCACCACGCTTTCTTCAGCCTCAACCGGGACCTCTTCCTCCGCAGCGTGGGCATGATTGCGGTTTATATTGGCTTTACGGTTCTGTCGGCCCGGTACGGAGACCTTATGCTGGCGGTGAGCGCCATCCTCATGAAGTTCCTCATGTTCTTCAGCTACTTCACGGACGGCTTCGCCTTTGCCGGAGAAGCCCTCACGGGCCGATTCATCGGCGAAGGCTCCCTCGAAGGCGTGGAGAGCACCGTGCGCCAGACCTTCGCCTGGAGCTGGGCCATGGCGGGCGCTTTCATGCTGCTGTACGGCCTGGGCGGCACGCCGCTCCTGAGGCTCATGACATCGGCCCCGGAAGTGGTGGAAGCAGGCCGGCAATTCATCCCCTGGCTGCTGTTGATGCCGCTTATCGGCTGCCCGGCCTTCCTGTGGGACGGCATCTTCATCGGCGCCACCGCCTCCAAAGACCTTCGCAACAGCACCCTCCTTTGCGCCGTAGGCTTCTTCGCGGTCTGGTTCATAGGCCTGGCGCTGGGGGCCGATTCCACCCCTTCGCGGGCCATCCACCTGCTCATGGGCGCCTACTTCACGCACCTGGCCGTCCGGGCGCTCTATCTGACGCTCCGTTACCGCCCCGCCGTCCTGCTGCCCCATTTTTCGGTGACAACTAAGTGATTGTCCCACAGCGAGTTACTACACATTTCTCGTTCAAAAATCGAACGAGAAATGTATTACAAGTCTATGAGAATCAGCGCGTTAGCTGTCACCAAATTTTAGCGGCGAAGGTATTTCCAGCCCACCACCGGAAGGGTGAAGGCCAGCAGGCAGGCCACAATCCAGAAGATGGAGACCGGCAGGAAATTGTAGCTGTCTCCGGCGGTGAAGCCCTGGATGAGATAGCCGCTGGCCACGCTCTGCAAACCGGCGGCGGCGTAACTGGAGATGCCCACAATGCCCAGGGCCGCGCCCGTAGCCTTGCGGGGCACGAAGTCCAGGGCCATGAGGCCGGCCACAATGCAGAACACGATGCTGAAGGAAAAACTGAAGAGAGCCACCAGCAGCATGTTCACGACAAAACCGCCTTCCATGAAAAGGAAGCCGAAGAGCGAAGCCACCGCCAGGATACCGGCCAGCACCACCGGACGGGCCCGGTTGCCTCGGAACAGGCGGTCCGAAAGCCAGCCGGCCAGCAAATTGCCGGTAATGCCGAACGCCTCCGCATAGCCTATCACCTGGGCCGCCTCCTTCAGGGAAAAAGCCTTCTGCTTCTGCAGGAACAGGACGCCCCAGTCGCTCACGGCATGCTGCGTCACATAGAGGAAGGCCGTGGAAACGGCAATGACCCAAATGCCCGGATGCTTGAAAACCCATTTCTGGAGTTCCTTCGTGGGCTTCTTGTCCAGCTCCTTCACCGGCTCACCGGAAAGCTCCTGCACGGAAGGAAGGCCCTCGCTCTCAGGCGTATCAGAAATGAAAACGAGCGATATCACCAGGCCGATAACCCCGCACAGCGCCGCCGCCAGAAAACCCCACTGCCAGCCGGCCGCCGCCACGATGAAGCCCGTCATCACCATGGAAACGGACTTGCCCAGCTGCGGGGTGGAGCTGAAAATGCTGTAACGGGTACCACGGATGGCCAGCGGGAACCAGCGGGAAAGGCTGATGGTGCCGGGCGGCGAGCCCATGGACTGCACCCAGCCATTGATGCCCCAAAGAATCAGGAAGGTGACAAAAATGAGCATGGAACCCATCCCCAGCGGCGTTGTCAGGAGCCCCATCCAACCCAGAATCAGGTTAATAAGGGCCGATACCCCAATCCCCACCGCCATGAATCGGCGGATATTGCAATAGTCCGCAATGAAGCCGTTGGAGAACTTCCCCACCGCATACACAAAGTAAAAGGCCGAACTGATAAGGCCCAGCTGCCCGGCCGTGAGCACCCCGCCGTCAATGAGCGGCTGCTTTACCACGCCCAGCGTTCCGCGGCAGACGTAGTAGAGGGTATAGGCCAGGGTGACGCCCCAGAAGGTGCGCTCCCGAAGGCGCCTGTACGTAGCCTCCACCTCCCCGGCGGGAACAGGCGTCTCCCGGGGCTTGCTGATGCGGAAGAAGGAATAGAAAGACATACCCTACAGGTCCTTTAGAAGCTCCTGAAGACTGCTTCCGGGAGCATAATAGCGGGCGTCCAGTCCCACGGCCCGGGCCCCGTCCACATTGGCCAGGTTGTCGTCAATGAACACGATCTCCCCGGCAGGAAGGCCCACCCGGCGAACAGCCTCCCGGTAGAAAGCGGCCGATGGCTTGAGCATCTTCATCTCGCAGGAGATGAACTGATCGGCAAACGTTTCCTCAGGATCCACCCCGGCATCCTTGAGCGCCTGCAGGCAGAAGGGCATGGAGATGGGATTGTTGTTGGAGAGCAGGTAGAAGGGGTATCGGCCTCTCAGGCGGGCAATCAGGGCCGGAGCCTCGGGATTCACCCGGTCCAGGAGGCACTTCATGGCTCGGTCCACGTCCGAGGGGACGCAGCCGGGGCGGGAATCGACCAGAACTTGGGAACGGAAATCGTCTGCACTGAGGATTCCCTCTTCCATATCCCCGTAAATGCCCTTCTGGTGATACGGGTCCAGAAGTTCGGTGATGCGCTCGAAGCCCAGGATTTCCCGGAAGCCCCGGATGCACCGTTCCATATTGAGTTCAATCAGAACCCCGCCGATATCGAATACTACTGCTTTTGCCATGATTCCACAAAGATACTAAAAAAGAAGAAACCCGCTTGCGAATTTCACAATTGGCAGCGGGTTATTATAGTAAGGTATCAATATTTATGTCTGATACCACATTATTCCAATACCGTGCCAAAAACGGCGCGGGGTCCAAATTTTCACTGATTTTTTTTCTTTTTCCGTTTTTTCTGGTTCCAGTCTCCGTAAATTTCGCTCACGTTGCCGGCCGTGATGAAGCCGTGGATGTCGTTCTGCTTGAGGTAATCCATCAGGTTGGCAAACTCATCCTGGGTGAGGAGGGCCTGGATTTCCACGTTTTGATGGCCGTTGTAGCCGCCCGTCACATTGTACAGGGAACAGCCGCGCTGCAGGTCCTCAATGATGTACTTGCGGATTTCCTCGTAGCGGGAAGAGATGATGCACACCCGCTTGCGGCGGTTCAGGCCGGCCGTGAAATAATCCAGCGCCAGACCGTTAATCCAGGTGCCAATCAGGCCCACCACCACCATGCGGAAGGGGTTGATGGCAAAGGCCGTGCAGCAGATGAGGGCGCCCGCCACCGACACGGAAGTGCCAATGTCGAAGTGCAGGTACTTGTTCACAATCTTGGCCAGGATGTCCAGGCCGCCGGTGGAGGCGTTGATGTTGAACAGGATGGTCTGCGACGCGCTCAGGATAAGGACGAAGCACAGGAGGTCGAACCAGACGTCTCCCATCAGGGACGTGGCACCGGGCTCCATGATACGCTCCACGGGGAAAACCTTCTCCCAGAATTCAATGAAGGGGCCCAGGATGAGGGCGGTATACACCGTCTTGGCACCAAATTCGTGGCCGATCAGGAACCAGGCCATGATAAGGAGGATGGCGTTGATCACGGTGACCACGACGGACACTTTGACGGTGATTCCCACCAGGCCGAAGAGGCCGGAGATGACCATGGACAGACCCGTAATGGAGCCGATAACCAGGTTGCTGGGCAGGAGGAAATAGTACACGGCCGCCGCGGCGATGAGCATGGCTAAAGTCATGATTACCAGCTCCTTCCAGAATTTGAAAGTGCCCAGCGGTTGAAGAAGGTCTTCTTTTACGTTCATAATGTGGTTAGTTTTCGGCCTGGCCGCCGGCCAGGTCCAGGATTTCGGAGGTAATCTTCTGCTGGCGGCCCTTGTTGTACTGGAGGGTGAGCTCCTGCAGGAGGTTCTCGCCGTTGTCCGTGGCCGTCTGCATGGCCACGGTACGGGCTGCGTGCTCCGCCGCAACGCTGTCCAACAGGGCGGCGTAGAGTTTCAGTTTTCGGGTCTTGGGAAGAAGCAGCTTCAGCATTTCCTTCCGGGAGGGCTCTACGATGAGGTCGGGGGCAGATGCCCGGTCGGTGCCGGGCATGACAGAGACGTCATGGCCGACCTGATCGGCCATCTCCCCCAGCAGCACCTCCACCACGGGCACCTGCCGGGCGGTGGAGACAAAGTGGTTGTATACCAGCAGCACTTGGGCCACCTTGCCCTCCTCCCACTGCTGGGAAAGGGATTCCACCAAGTCCGCCGCCGGGGCGAAGGCCGGGTGCTCCACCAGGGCGTTCAGGTCTTCGGGGCTGGGGAAACCGTCGCGGCGCATGGCATCGGCCATTTTCCGGCCCACGGCATACACCACGTCGCCCTCCCGGCGCACCTCCCGCACCTTGGCCACGGCCGCCGCATTGAAGCCGCCGCAAAGCGAAGAGTTGGACGCAATGGCCACAATGGCGCAGGGGCCGGATGCCCGGTCGGAACCAGATGCCCGGTCGGGGCCGGGCATGACGGAAACGTCACCCCCGACCTGATCGGCCATCCCTCCCTGCAGGGAAGCCAGAATGGCCTGCAACTGCTCCTCGTACGGCCGCATGTTCTCGATGGCCTTCTGCGCCTTGCGGAGTTTGGCCGACGCCACCAGCTTCATGGCCGATGTAATCTTGAGCGTGTTCCGCACGGACGCAATCCGTCCCTTTATTTCCTTCAGTGTTGGCATTATTTCAGACTGAGAATCACCGACTCAGCGGTTTCAGTGAGGTTTTTTTCAATTTCAGGGGTGAGGGTTCCGGCACCCAGAGGGTCCAGGACATCGGCCTTGTGGGTGGCGCGAAGGCGGTCCAGGAAGGCTTCCTGGAAGGCGGGCACCTGGGCGATGGCGATGTCCCGCATGAGGCCCTTGGTGCCGCAGTAGAGGATGGCCACCTGCTCGCCCATGGGCATGGGGCTGTACTGAGGCTGAATCAGGAGTTGGTTGTTCTTCCGGCCCTTGTCCAGGGCCATTTCCGTCACCTTGTCCACGTCGGAGGAGAACTTGGAGAAAGCCTCCAGCTCGGCCCATTGGGCCTGGTCTATCTTGAGGGTTCCCGCTACCTTCTTCATGGACTTCACCTGGGCGCTGCCGCCCACACGGGACACGGAGATACCCACGGTGATGGCCGGCCGCACACCCTGGTTGAACAGACTCTGCTCCAGGTAAATCTGGCCGTCCGTAATGGAAATCACATTGGTGGGGATCTAGGCCGATACGTCCCCCGCCTGCGTCTCGATGATGGGCAGGGCCGTCAGGGAGCCGCCGCCCTTCACCTTGTCCTTGAGCACCGCCGGAAGGTCGTTCATCCGGGCCGCCACCTCCTGCTGGTCGATGATGCGCGCCGCCCGCTCCAGCAGACGGCTGTGGAGGTAGAAAATATCACCGGGATAGGCCTCACGGCCGGAAGGACGGCGCAAGATGAGGGACACCTCACGGTACGCCACGGCCTGCTTGGAGAGGTCGTCGTACACCACCAGGGCATGTCGGCCCGTGTCGCGGAAATACTCGCCGATGGCCGCTCCCGCAAAGGGCGCATAGTACTGCAGGGCCGCCGGGTCGGAAGCCGTGGCCGCCACCACCGTGGTGTAGTCCATGGCCCCGTGCTCCCGCAGCGTCTTCACGATGGACGCCACCGTGGAGCCCTTCTGGCCGATGGCCACATAGATGCAGTACACCGGATCGCCGGCCTCGAAGGCCTGGCGCTGGTTGATGATGGTGTCGATGGCGATGGCCGTCTTGCCCGTCTGGCGGTCTCCGATGATGAGCTCACGCTGACCGCGGCCGATGGGAATCATGGCATCGATGGCCTTCAGGCCCGTCTGGAGCGGCTCGGACACCGGCTGGCGGAAGATGACGCCCGGCGCCTTGCGCTCCAGCGGCATGTCCAGCTTCTCCCCCTCGACGGGGCCCAGGCCGTCCAGCGGATTGCCCAGCGGGTCAATCACGCGGCCCAGCACCTTGTCGTTCACGCCCACGGAAGCGATGCGGCCCGTGCGGCGCACCACCATGCCTTCCTTCAACAGGTCCGTGGGGCCCATGAGCACGGCGCCCACGTTGTCGGCCTCCAGGTTCATCACCACGGCCATCACGCCGTTGCCGCAGTTCAGCAGTTCGCCGGCTTCCGCGTGGTCCAGTCCGTAGATGCGCACCACACCGTCGCTTACCTGCAGGGCCTTTCCTATCTCCTCAAACCGGAGATCGTTTTTCATGTCCTGGAGCTGTCCCAGAAGGATGTCGCTCACTTCGCTGGGTTTCAGAGATATAGCCATTAGATTATTCTTCTGTTTCTTTCAATAAATTGCTCACGGATCACATCCAGCTGCCGTTTTATGCTGGCATCCATGAGGTAGTCGTCAATGTCGAAGACAAAACCGCCGATGATGGACGGATCCACGTCCACCTCGATGATCACGTCATCTCCCGTCTTCTGTTTCACCAGGGCTTTCAGGCGCTGGAGCAGACGCTCCGAGGGTTCCGATGCCGTGGTCAGATGCGCCTTCCGCACACCCACGCTGCGGTGATACATGTCCGTGAAATCCCGCAGGATGTCCTCCACCAGGGGCATGCGCCCGTTCTGGTTCAGGAGGGTGAGAAAGCGGCTCAGGTCCGGAGACATGCGGTTTCCCAGGGCCGACTGGAGGAGTTTCTTCTTCTCGAAGGGCGTCACCACGTCATCGGCCGCCGTCACCATCCGGCGCAGGTCCTCAAGCTCATGAAGGGCCCTTCCCAGGGTCTCGGCCTCGGAGCACACGATGTCTCCGTGCCCGCCCTCCCGGACATATTTCACCAGCGCCCTGGCGTAACGGGTTATGACGATGCTCCGGTTCATGAACGCATCTGGGCCTGGGAGGCCTCGTCTACCAGCTGGTCAATGAAAGCCCGCTGGCTGCCTTCGTCGGACAGCTCGTGACGGAGCACCTTTTCGGCCACCTGCACACTCAGGAGGGCGATTTCCTTGCGCACGTCGCGCAGGGCGCTCTCCTTCTCGGCCTCAATCTGGGCCTTGGCCTCCGTGAGGATTTTATCCGCCTCCGCCTGGGCCTGGGCCTTGGCATCGGCCACGATGCGGGCCTTGGTCTCGGTAGCCTCGCGCAGCATCTGGGACTGCTCCTTGCGGGTAGCCTCCAGCATCTGCGCCTGCTCCACCTTCCAGCTGGCCATGCGGGCCTCTATTTCATCGGCATCCTTGAGGGACTGCGCTATCTTGGCGCTGCGTTTGTCCACCATGTCCGTAATGACGGGGAAGCCGAACTTCGCAAGGAGGAAAAACACAAGGCCGAAGATGACGACCATCCAAAAAAGAAGGCCGAAATCGGGCGTTACCAGGTTCATCTTTTAGAAGAAAAGGGTGAGCAGGCAGACGATGATGGCGAACAGGGCGGCGCCTTCCACCATACCGGCGGCCACCAGCATGGAGGAACGCAGGTTACCGGTGCTTTCCGGCTGACGGGCGATGGCTTCCATGGTGGATTTACCAATCTTGCCGATACCGATGGCAGCGGCCAGGGCGGCGATGGCGGCGGCCACGGCGGCGCCTGCCTTACCGAGGGCGGCACCCGCGGCGGCTTGGAGAATCATAGTAGTTAAAATCATAATATCAAGTATTTAAAGTTTATTCTTCTTTTGCCCTTGCCAGGCCGATGTAAATGCACGACAGCGTGGTGAACACATAGGCCTGGATAAAGCTCACCAGGCACTCCAGGGCATCCAGGAACACCCCGAAGAGCACACTCACCAGCGTCATGCTGCCGCTCAGGAGCGGACCGTACTTGGCCATGATGAAGATGATGCACACCATGGACAGAATCATGATATGGCCCGCCAGCATGTTGGCGAACAGACGGATGGTGAGGGACACCGGCTTCATGAAGGCGCTGAACACCTCTATCACGGGCATCACGGGCTTCAGGAACACCGGCACGTCCGGGTTGAAAATCTCTTTGTAATAGTGTTTGGTACCGCTCAGGTTCACGATAAAGAAGGTGAACAGGGCCAGCACCAGGGTAATGGCTATGTTGCCGGTGAGGTTGGCGCCTCCCGGGAAGAAGGGCATGATACCCAGGAAGTTGTTCAGGAGAATCCACAGGAACACCATGCACAGGTAGGGAGAGAATTTCCGGTAATCCTCTCCGATATTCTCCCGGGCCATCTCATGCACCATCATCACCAGCGGCTCCATGGCCGCGGCCAGGCCCGTGGGGGCCTCCTTCATGGCATCGTGTTTGCGGTACCAGCGGGCGGTCAGGAGCACGATGACCAGCAGCAGCAGGCTGCTCATGATAAGCGCCAACACGTTTTTGGTAATGGAGAGGTCCACGGGCCTTTTGCCCGTGGCGGCATTCACCAGCTTGCCGTTCTCATTCAGGGTGTAACCGTTCTCTGCGGCATGGTGCAAGGTGAATACATGCACGCCGTTATCAATGACAATGCAGGGCAGCGGAATGGCCACGGGCTTTCCCTTCCATTCCGTAATGTGCCACTCATATTCGTCGCCGATATGCTCGAAAATGATTTCACCCACATCAATGTCGGAACTTTCCTCATTTTCCGGAGGGGATACCCTCTCCGGAGCATTTGCCCGTACAGGGTCGCGAAGCGACGCGGAGGAGAGGGTATCCCCTCCGGAAACTTGCAGCAGCAGCGATATGAGGAAAGTCAAGATCATACCTCCACGCAGACTTTTACGACGTTGTCTCTCACCTCCACGAAGCCGTCGCGGACGGGAAGGAACTTCTCCTGTCCGTCCTCCACATAACGGATATTCCCGGGAAGGAGGGCCGTGATGAGGGCGGCATGGTCCTTGAGGACGGTGAAAGGCCCCTCCACGCCGGGCAGGGTGACCAGCGTGACATCGGCCTGTACCAAGGTCCCTTCGGGACTCAGGATATGCAGGGCTATACTCATTTGGCGGCGGCAAGGATGGCTTCACCCTTCTTGATGGCATCTTCTATGGTGCCCACGTTCAGGAAAGCCTGCTCCGGGAGGTAGTCCACCTCTCCGTCCATAATCATGTTGAAACCCTTGATGGTGTCTTCGATGGAGACCATCACGCCCTTCACGCCGGTGAACTGTTCGGCCACAAAGAAGGGTTGGGACAGGAAACGCTGTACGCGGCGGGCGCGGTTCACCGTGGTCTTGTCCTCGTCGGAGAGTTCGTCCATGCCCAAGATGGCAATGATGTCCTGCAGCTCCTGGTTGCGCTGGAGAATCTGCTTCACGCGCTGGGCGGTGTCGTAATGAGCCTTGCCCACAATGTTGGGATCCAGGATGCGGGAAGTGGACTCCAGCGGGTCCACGGCCGGGTAAATGCCCAGGGCCGTAATCTTGCGGCTGAGCACCGTGGTGGCGTCCAGGTGGGCGAAGGTGGTGGCCGGAGCCGGGTCTGTGAGGTCATCGGCCGGCACATATACCGCCTGCACAGAGGTGATGGAGCCGTTCTTGGTGGAGGTGATGCGCTCCTGCATCTTCCCCATTTCCGTGGCCAGGGTGGGCTGGTAACCCACGGCCGAAGGCATGCGGCCCAGCAGGGCGCTCACCTCGGATCCCGCCTGGGTGAAACGGAAGATGTTGTCTATGAAAAGGAGGATGTCCCTGGGGCCGGCGCCGCTGTCGCTGTCCCGGAAGCTCTCGGCCAGGGTGAGGCCGCTCAGGGCCACGTTGGAGCGGGCTCCCGGGGGTTCGTTCATCTGGCCGAAGACCATGGACACCTGGCTCTTTTCCAGTTCCTTGGCGTCTACGAGGGAAAGGTCCCATCGGCCCTCCTCCATGGCTTTCTCAAAGGCGTCTCCATAGCGGATGACCTTGGATTCAATCATCTCCCGCAGGAGGTCGTTGCCTTCGCGGGTACGCTCTCCCACGCCGGCGAACACGGAGAAACCGTTGTGCGCCTTGGCAATGTTGTTGATGAGTTCTTTGATGAGCACCGTCTTGCCCACGCCGGCACCGCCGAAGAGGCCAATCTTGCCGCCCTTCAGATACGGCTCCAGCAGGTCTATGACCTTGATGCCCGTGAAGAGCACCTCCTGGGAGGTGGTGAGGTCCTCAAACTTGGGGGCCTCCCGGTGGATGGGCAGGGTCTCGTGGCGGTCCAGCTCTCCCATTCCGTCAATGGCGTCCCCGGTCACGTTCATCACGCGGCCGCGGATCTGCGCACCCACGGGCATGGCGATGGGCCGAAAGGTGTTCTCCACTTCCAAGCCGCGGCTGAGGCCGTCCGTGGAGTCCATGGCAATGCAGCGCACGGTGTCTTCACCAATGTGCTGCTGCACCTCCAGGACAAGGGTTTTCCCGTCCGGACGCGTCACTGTAAGGGCGTCTTCAATTCTGGGGAGTTCCAGCTCCGCATTGCGGGCCGATATATTGAAATGCACATCCACCACCGGTCCTACAACCTGCGCGATGTGCCCGACTGCATGGGGCATAGGCTAAAAAAGTTTCAGTATCTACAAAGATAGAAAAATCTTCGCAGATACTGAAATGGCTTCGGCTACATTTTGGGGGACAATTTGTTGCCGAAAGTCGGATTCTCCAGAGTTCAGCTACAAAATCGGCCTGTTTTTGTTGCCGAGAGTCGAGGGACAAAGGGGCTGATCAATACACGAAGCGGAACTCGTCCACGTACAGGACGGAGGTGGTGGAGCCGGTGAAGAAGTCTCCCCGCTCGCTGGAAGAGCAGGCGATGGTGACGTACTTGGGCGTGCGGTTGTTTCGGTATTTGATCTCGATGCGGAACTTCTGGTAGCCGTCCATCTGTTTGTCCAGCACCAGGAGGCCGTAGCCGATGATGCCGGGGTCCTTCTCAACGTCCAAAAGCTGGGAAGGCGGGCAGATGTCGAAGGGCTGGTCCCAATCGGCCAGGACAACGGCGATGGTGGCCCTGTCCGTCTTGCCCTTCAGGTTTTCATACGGCGGCATGGCCCAGTCGATGACGCCGGGCTTGTAGCAGGCATAGCCTTCCAGGGCCTCGGGGCGGGCGGTGAAGGGAACGCCCCAGTGGATGTGGGCGCTCATCTTGGAGAAGTCCACCTTGCCGGTACGGCCGGAGAAGATGCTGCCGGCGCCCAGCTTCTTGATGGCGCCGAAGAGGGCTTTGAGGGGCTTGGTTTCCAGTTTTACGGCCTTCTTTCCGGGGCCGGAAACCGCCACGAACTTCTCTTCCGGGCTCACCGTAATCTGGCCCAGCTTCTTGGTGGAAGCGGCGGCGGAGCCCCAGCTATCCAGCTTGTCGCCGGTCCACTGGTCAAAATTCATGTTGGCAAGCTGCGGGCCGTCCCCGTCCGGGACAAAGGCGCACAGCATCAGGCAAATCAAGGTTCCTATCATACTAATTCCGTTACAAAGTCAAAGAAAGTCTGGATGTCTTTTTTCTCCGGGAGGCGGGCCATGTAGCAGAAGTTGCACAGGTCGTCGGAGAGGGCGTCCGGGACGCGGCCGGCAAAGCAGATGGCGTCCCCGTAGCGCTGGCGGATTTCCGCATCCGTGTGCTTGTAATGCTTGCCGTCGCGGCGGCCGGCGTAGGCGCAGTAGGCGCTCACGCCCAGGGGCTTACGAGCTTCGTTGAAGGCTACCATATCGGCCCAGATCTGGAAGACGTCCGTCTGGTGGGCGTAGTTCATCATGTCGGGGGTGTAGCCTCCCGGCGGGCGCATGTTCACTTCCAGGCCCACATAGTCTCCCTTCTTGCCCAGGCCTTCGCGGTCGCGGTCCAGCTGGAAGAACTCCAGGTGCACGAAGCGGCTCTTGATGTTGAAAGCCTTCACCGTGCGGCGGCCAATCTCGGAGAGCTTGGCGGGGACGGTCTTGTTGGTGTAGTAGCAGGTGTCCAGGTTGTCGTGGACAATCTCCATGATGGGTGTGGGGAACACGCTGTTGTTCTCGAAGACGGGCTTCCCGTCCGCGTCAAAAATGGCGTCGTAGCTTACCAGGAGGCCGGTAATGAACTCCTCCACCACATAATACTGGAAGTTGTCCGGATGGGCGGCGAACCAGGCATCCAGTTCCTTGGCATCGCAGATTTTGGTGGTGCCGCTGGCGCCCATGCCGCTGTCCGGCTTGGCAATGACGGGATAGCCGGTCTTCTTCACGAAGGCCTTTACCTTGGCCGCACCCTCGGCCCCCTTGATCTGACGGGCCGTGGGAATGCCGCCCAGGGCATAGTATTTTTTCATCTCGCTCTTGTTGCGGATGGAGGCAATCTGGTCGTTCTTGATGCCGGTGGTCACGTTGAAGTCTGTCCGGAGGCGGGCGTCCTGTTCCAGCCAGTACTCGTTGTTGGATTCAATCCAGTCAATCTTGCCCCACTTGTGGGCAAACCAGGCCACGGCCCGGTACACTTCCTCGTAGTTGCCCAGATCGTTTACCTTGTAGTAGTCGCTCAGGCTTTGCCGGAGCTCCCAGGGCAGGTTCTCGTAGTTGGTGTCCGCAATACCCAGCACATTGACGCCGTTGGCCTTGAGGCCGGCGCAGAAATGCCAGTAGGTCTGCGGAAAATGGGGGGAGATGAATATTAAGTTCATAAAACTGTAGGTTTTGTTTTCTTCTGAAACCCGGCGCATGGCACCGCGGCTTATTTCGTAGGCCTCTCCGTAAAGGGTGGGCTTTCCGTTTTCTATCTTGACGTAACCGCCGTCCCGGAAGGTGTAGAAGCGATGGCCCCAGCTGTCCGGGAAGGCAATGTCTTCAAAGAGACGCAGCCCGTCCACTTGGGCGTAGCGCACCTGCTCCATGTGCGGAATCAGCCGGATGTCCGTGAGCCCCAGGCCCCGGAGCCAGCGCCGGTACTGCGGGTTAGCCGCCTCGCCGGGCAGTTCGGGATGGGAATATACAGGGTCTGCACAGTTCATGCTGCCGGCACTGCAGCCCATCACCACGCCGGAGAAATCCTTCAGGAGTTCTTTCAGGCCGATTTCATGCAGGAACTTGTTCTGGGTGGGCACATGGCCGCCGCAGAGCACAATCCAGTGGGCTTTCTTCACCAGCTCCGGAGCCTGCGGGGCATTTCGCCGGTCCAGCATGGTGATGGAAGCCGTCTGGATGCCGGAAGCGTGGATGCAGTCGCTCATTCCCTTCAGCACCGAATCCGTGAAGCCCCGGTCGTCGGGGGCGGCGCTCACCAGCAGCACCCGGGGGGCCTTCCCGCCTGTGACAGCGGACAGGGAGGCCTTGACATCGGCCCTGAAACCGTTGTCTTCCGTAAAATACGGCTCTCCAAATCTGGTGGGGCTGCCGGTAAGATACACAATCATGGTTGCAAAGTTAGCGCAAATTCAGGACAAAGCAAAAATCGGCCACCCCGCGAAGGATGGCCGATTTTTAGTATTTGTGCCGCTGGAATTAGTCGGCCAGGGAGAAGCGCTTGAAAGCAACCACCTTGGCGTCCTTGTCTGCGGCGGCGAGGGCTTCCTTCACCGTCTTCTTGTCGTCGGACAGCTGGTATTCCTGCTCCATCAGGGTGTTTTCCTTGAGGAACTTCTGGATACGGCCGTTCACGATACCGGCAATCATCTGCACCTTGGAGGCCAGGGAGGCAAGCGTCTCCTCACCCACCTTGGCGATGATGTCGCGGGCCTGCTGGGCCTGCTCGGCAGTGAGCCAGCCCTTGGCGGTGTTGGACTCGATGTGGTCTTCGCTGTCCACGTGGGCGGGGTTGATACCGGCCTTCTTGAGGGCGTTGTCAACAGCCTTCTGGACCTGCTCGTCCTTGGTCTTCTGCTCGGCCACGGTCTTCTCGGACTCGATAACCTCGGCGGGGACGGAAGCGGCGTCAACAGCCACGGGGTTCATGGAAGCCACCTGCATGGCGATGCCACGGGCAATCTCTGCAGGAACCTGCTTGTTGAAGGCCACGATGGCGCCCAGCTTGCCGTTGAAGTGCACATATTCGCTCACGAAGGGAGCCTCAAGGGCACCGTAGAAAGCGAGAACGTGCTTCTCACCGGTCTTGCCGGCCTGGTTGGTGATGTCCTCGTCCAACGTGTAACCGTCTGCACCCTTCACGGCCTTGAGAGCCTCAAGGTCTGCGGGGAACTGAGCGATAGCGGCATCTGCGATGGAAGCGGCGAGGCTCTTGAAATCCGGGGTGGCAGCCACGAAGTCGGTTTCGCAGCCCAGGCACACGAGGATGGCCTTTCCACCGTTTACACGGCTGAGAACGGCACCCTGGGTGGTCTCGTTGTCACCACGCTTGGCAAGGGTGGACTTGCCTTTTTCACGAAGAATCTCCACAGCACGCTTGAAATCTCCGGCGGCCTCTTCGAGGGCCTTCTTGCAATCCATCATACCAGCGCTGGTCATGTCACGCAGCTTCTTGATATCTGCTAATGCGATAGCCATAGTTCTGTTTGCTTTTAACGGTTAATTACTTTTCTTCTGCCTTAGGGGCTTCTTCGGCCTTGGGAGCCTCCACCTCTACGGGTTCGGCCTCGGCCTTGGTGCGGCGGGAGCGGAGCTTCCTTTCGGGAGCCTCGGTGGCGGCCTGCTCGGCGGCGGGGGCCTCGGTCTCTTCCTTCTCCTTCTCCAGCTTGCGCTCTGCAAGGCCTTCGTTGATGGCCTGGCACATCACGTCCATGATGAGCTCGATGGACTTCGTGGCGTCGTCGTTTGCCGGAATCACATAATCAATCGGGGTGGGATCGCAACATGTGTCAACCATAGCGATAACCGGGATATTCAGGCGGACAGCCTCCTTGACGGCATTGGCTTCTTTCTGAACGTCAACCACGAAGAGGGCGCTCGGGAGGCGGGACATGTCACGGATAGAACCGAGGTTCTTCTCCAGCTTGGCACGCTGGCGCTCCACCTGGAGGCGCTCACGCTTGGCGAGCTTCTCGAAGGTGCCATCTTCCTTCATCTTGTCGATGGTGTTCATTTTCTTCACAGCCTTGCGGATGGTGGGGAAGTTGGTAAGCATTCCACCGGGCCAGCGCTCGGTCACGGACGGCATGTTGACCTCGGCGGCCTTGGCGGCGACGACGTCTTTTGCCTGTTTCTTGGTGGCAACGAAGAGGACCTTGCGACCGCTGCGGGCCATTTCTTTGAGGACCTCGGCTGCCTCGTCGATTTTCACGACGGTCTTGTGCAGGTCGATGATGTGGATACCGTTACGCTCTACGAAGATGTACGGTGCCATCTTGGGGTTCCATTTGCGGGCCAGGTGGCCGAAGTGGGTACCTGCATCAAGAAGCTGGTCAAACGGAGTTCTGGACAGGGTGTCTAAATTGTCTCATTAATAACTCTTTCATCAATCCGAAGTAGCAGTCCTTGACTGGTCTCCGGGATTTTTTCGCGGCCCGGCAATCCCTTTTGTAGCCTGGGAAGATTCTCATCCTCACCGGGGTCTCAGGATTTGATGAATACCAAAGCCGTGCAAACGTAAATCCAGTAGTTGCAGGCCGATTAACGCTTGCTGAACTGGAAGCGACGACGTGCGCCAGGCTGACCGGGTTTCTTACGCTCGACTTCGCGGGCGTCGCGGGTGAGGAAGCCGGCGGCCTTCAGCGTGGAGCGGTAAGCCTCTTTATCCACCTCGCAAAGAGCGCGGGCGATTCCGAGACGAACGGCCTCTGCCTGACCTTTGGTGCCACCACCTACGAGGGTGACCTTAATGTCAAACTGACCTGCAGTGCCGGTGACCTCGAGGGCCTGGTTGGCGATGTACTGGAGGGTTCCCTCCTTGAAGTACTCTTCCATGGGGCGTCCGTTGATTTCGAACTTGCCCGTGCCGGCGGCTACATAAACACGAGCGACAGCTGATTTACGTCTTCCAAGGGCGTGTTTCTGTTCCATGTGCTCTGTTTAGATTTCGTTAAACTTGATGGTTTTGGGATTCTGGGCCTGGTGCTTGTGCTCGGGACCTGCATAGATGTACAGGTTGTTAATGAGCTTGTCACCAAGACGGGTCTTGGGAAGCATTCCCTTTACAGACCGACGGATGAGTTCCTCGGGCCTTGAGGCAAGGATCTCACGGGGCGTGGTGAAGCGCTGGCCACCGGGATAGCCGGTGTAGCGGGTGTAGACGCGGTCGGTCATCTTCTTGCCGGTGAGACGGATCTTTTCGGCATTCACGATGATGACGTTGTCACCACAGTCCACATGCGGGGTGTAGCCGGGCTTGTTCTTGCCGCGAAGCACCAGGGCGACGCGGGAAGCCAGGCGACCGAGCACGAGATCGGTTGCATCAATGACGAGCCACTCCTTGTTCACAGTTGCCTTGTTCAGGGAAACTGTTTTGTAGCTAAGTGTGTCCACTGTCTTGATAATTAATGGTTTAACATAAAAGTTGCGATTCCCCTGCAATGAGAGGGACCGCAAAGGTAGGAATTTTTTGGCAAATAACCAAACGAATCACTTGATACACCCTATAAACAGATTTGCGCGCGTCGTCTTGTCGCTGATTACAAAAAGGAAAGGGCGATCGGCTTTCTCGGTCCGATGAATCGGTCACCATTGAAGTGAATCATATGGTCAGGCGTATCCGAAAGCCAAACCTCTGTTTCCCAAGCAATATCGTCTACGTGCTTTTTGAACTCTTTTGCGTTGGGGAAAGCCGTCACATACACAATCCCGTAAGGGCAATCCTTGGTAAACTCTTCAAGCTCAACCACACGTTTTGCCGAGACTGATCCGTGAGAAGTCACGACCTCAACCAGGAACAGCCACTCTCGTTTGTCATCGCTGATGACGATATCCGGGAGCTTTGAATGCTCTGTGACAGGTAGGTTAAGAGCCGCAAGTCCAGCGGCATTCACATAAAGATCTTTATCCTCGGCATCTCCAATATAGAGCAACTTTCCGCCAGGTGCAAACCTTGGAGCGAATTCCTCAACAACAGCGGCCTGAACCTCATTATGGCCCCCCGGAGACAGATAGTACTCATTACCCTCGATAACAAGAGGAATGCGGTGCATTTCACGTTCAGCAGCATACCCTCTGCCAACCCTCTCCGCAAATTGTGAGGGTTTCTCTCCGGCAATCGGGGTGATATGAACAGACTCAGTGGCCATCGGTCATAATCCATAATTATGGCAAATTTACGGATATTTTTCGATTGACCCAGCACGATTATGTCAGAATGATGAATCACGGACTGCTTTTCCGGCAGCTGCTACAGTAATTCCAGATAACGTGACAGAAACACGTTGTAGATGCTATAGGACACACCTTCCTCGCTGATATCGGTCAGGACCAGCTCTTTATCTACCAGCGTCCTCATGTTTTTCAAGACTGCCGGTCCGGAACTCAGGCGATGCCGTCGGATGAAGTCCGACGATGTCGGGTGTTGCACCACCTCATCTTTTGCAATGGCTCTTAACAGTTTCCACTGGGCGGGCGTGATTAGCCGCTGGATTTCCAGGAAGCGGTCCCGGTTCGAAGTCAGGATAATTTCTTTTGCTCTGCGCAGGTCTTCACCTGTGACAACGGTGCCAGACAGATGGAAAACCTCATTGCACAAGGATTGAGTATAGAAAGTATGATTGCGCGTCCACGTGATGATCTCTTCAATACATTCCCGGGGAATCATTTTTCCTGCTCCGCGGAAAAGTGTTTCTATAAAGGCAGAATAAACTCCGGCGTCCAGCTTGGCAACAGGAATGTTCGTGGTGCTTTCGTAGAAAGGCTTGAGAGCGTTGGTGAACATGCCCGCCATGATGTGCTTCTTGCTCCCGCAAAATATAAAATGAACATTGCGCAGTGGCTGGATGTATGTCCTCAAAAGGGCTTCCATATATACGTCAGGGTATTCTCGCACTTGTTGGAATTCATCTATGGCCAGCACGACCGGTCGCTTGTAACTATCCAAATACGAGAAGATGGACTTGATGGTCTGTTCTTTTTGAGTCGTAGTCTGAAAAGTGAAGCTCAGTGTCGGAGAGTCATTGACAGGGTCGTAGCCTAGCAAAGGGCGGATACCTTTCAGTGCCTTGAAGAGTTCCTTTATCCGGTTTTGTCGATTTAGGACTCCGGCGACGGCTTCTGCGAGCAATTTCACGAAATCATCTATACTCTGGCTGGAACTGATGTCCATGTAAAAAGTCTCATAAGGCAGGTCTCTATCCTTGATTTCTTCGAAGGCGCGATAAATCAGCCCGGTCTTGCCCAGACGACGGGGCGATATCAAGGTGACATTCCTTCCGTTGGTCATGCAGTCCAACAGGCGGGCGGTTTCGTCTTCCCGGTCGCAAAACAGTTCCTTGCTTCTATAAGGCTCCAGAATGAACGGATTATCCATATTCACGTTTTTTGCAAATATACATCGCTTTCTTTGATTAACCAAGGGTTATTAACAAAAAGTTAATTATGGACGGGGTTCATCGGGCCGTATTCCAAGACATTTGCAAGGAATACGGCCTCTTTTTTTAACTGACGACAAAACGACTCACAAGCCGTACACCCCTTCGGCGGCAGGAGTCTCTGCTCCCCAGCGCTCCGCCACATAGTCCAGGGTGGAGAAAATTTCCTCCGGGTCCTTGGAGGTGACCAGCTTGATGCGGGTGTCCTTGAAGTCCCTCAGGCCCTTGAAGTAGCAGCTGAGGTGGCGGCGCATCTCATACACGCCCGTAACGGGGCCTTTGAGGTCTAAGGATAGCCGGAAATGGCGTTTTGCCAGCGCCACGCGGTCCTTCACGCTCATGGGCGGCAGTTCCTCGCCGGTGTCCAGCAGGTGGCGGATTTCCGTGAAGATCCAGGGATGGCCGAAGCTGGCCCGCCCCACCATAATGCCGTCTACACCATATTTATCAAAGGCTTCCTTTGCTTTTTGGGCGCTGTTGATATCGCCGTTACCTATAATGGGAATGTGCATCCGGGGATTCTCCTTCACCTGGCCGATGAGGGTCCAGTCGGCCTCACCCTTGTACATCTGGCAGCGGGTGCGTCCATGGATGGTAAGGGCCGATATGCCCACGTCCTGCAGCCTTTCGGCCAGCTCTACGATGATTTTGGAACCCTCGTCCCAGCCCAGGCGGGTTTTCACGGTGACAGGCTTACCCGGGACAGCCTCCACGATGGCCTTGGTGATGGCCACCATCTTGTCGGGCTCCCGCATCATGCCGCTGCCGGCACCCCGGCCCGCAATCTTGGAAACGGGACAGCCAAAGTTGATGTCCACGATATCGGCCCCATGGCCTCCGGCCAGTTCCGCGGCATTGGCAGCCATGCGGGCGGCGTCCACCATGGCCTCCGGGATGCTGCCGTAGATTTGCACGGCCACCGGGGCTTCCTCCTCCAGCGTGTGCATCTTGGCGATGGTCTTGGAGACGTCCCGCACCAGGCCGTCGGAGCTTACGAACTCCGTGGTGACCATGGCGGCGCCCGCCTCCCGGCACAGGATGCGGAAGCTGGCGTCCGTGACGTCCTCCATGGGCGCCAGGGTAACGGGACACTCCCCTAAGTCTATGTTTCCGATTTTCACGCTGCAAATTTAGCGAAAAATGACTATATTTGTAAGATAAATATACGCGATATGGAAAGACACATTGAAACCATCGGCATCCTGACCTCCGGAGGAGACGCTCCGGGCATGAATGCCGCCATCCGGGCCGTCACCCGCAGCGCCCGCTTCCACAACATGAACGTGGTGGGTATCATGAGAGGATACCAGGGCCTTATTGACAAGGAATTCATGAAATTCACCTCCTCCAGTGTGTCCAACACCATCCAGCGCGGAGGAACCATCCTCAAGACCGCCCGCTGCAGCGAGTTCCTCACCCCCGAAGGCCGCAAGAAAGCCTATGACAACATGGTGGAAGCCAAGATTGACGCCCTGGTGGTGATTGGCGGCAACGGCTCCCTCACGGGCGCCCAGCTCTTCGCCCGGGAGTACGACATCCCCATTATCGGCCTGCCCGGAACCATTGACAACGACCTGTATGGGACAGACTCCACCATCGGCTACGACAGCGCCCTCAACACCATCGTGGAATGCGTGGACAAAATCCGCGACACCGCCAACTCTCACGACCGCATCTTCTTCATCGAGGTGATGGGGCGGGATGCCGGCTTCCTGGCCCAGAACAGCGCCATCGCCTCCGGCGCGGAGGCCGCCATCATCCCGGAAAGCCAGACGGACGTGGACCAGCTGGCCGAATTCATCGAGCGCGGCAAGCGCAAGAGCAAGAACAGCGCCATCGTGCTGGTGAGCGAGGCCCAGAAGAACGGCGTGGGCGGGGCCATGTACTATGCCGAGCGTATCAAGAAGGAGTATCCGCAGTTCGACGCCCGCGTCACCATCCTGGGCCACCTGCAGCGCGGCGGAAAACCCACAGCGTACGACCGCATCCTGGCTTCCCGACTGGGCTATGCCGCCATCGAAGCCCTGCTGGAAGGCCAGCGCAACGTGATGATCGGCATCAAGAACGACGAAATCGTGTATGTGCCCATCTCCAAGGCCATCAAGATGGACAAGCCCATCAACCAGGAGCTCATCTCCGTCCTCAATGTCCTTTCGATGTAATGATTTACAGGCTCATCCTTTCTCTCCGACATCTCTTTTACGACAAAGGCTGGAAAAAGTCCCGCGAGGCCGACGTCCCCACCATCTGCGTGGGCAACGTGACGGTGGGCGGCACCGGCAAGACGCCCCATACGGAATTGATTCTGCGGCTGCTGATGAACAGCGACAAATGGGCCTACACCAATCTGGCCATGCTCTCCCGCGGGTACAAACGCCGCACCAAAGGCTTCCAGCTGGTTCCGGCTGGCGGCAGCGCCCGCCTCTACGGAGACGAGCCCGTGCAGATAGCCTCCAAACTGCGCGCCGTCACCGTGGCGGTGGACAAAAACCGCATCAGGGGCTGCGCCAAACTCTGCGAAGAGAACAACGCCCAGCTCATCGTCCTGGACGACGCTTTCCAATACCGCAAGCTCCGTCCTACGCTGAGCATCGTGCTGGTAGACTATAACCGGCCGGTGAACAAAGACCACCTCCTGCCATGGGGCCATCTGAGGGACCTTCCCTCCCGCCTCAAGAAGGCCGACGCCGTCATCGTGACCAAGTGCCCCGCCTATCTGGACGAGGCCGACAAAGACCGCTGGCGCCGGCAGCTGGGCATCGGCCTTGAAAAGCCGCTGTTCTTCACCACCGTGAACTACATAGACCCCGAGCCCGTTTTCCCGGAGGCCGATCCGCACTACATCTACTCCCAGCGTCTGATGCTGGTGACGGGCATCGCCAACAACGCTTCCCTCCGAAGCCACCTGTCGGACAAATACAAGATAGAGCGCCGCATGGAGTACCGGGACCATCACCGCTTCACCAGCGGAGACATGCGGAAGGTGGCATCGGCCGTCAAATCCCTTCCCACGGCCTGCATCATGACCACGGAAAAAGACGCCCAGCGCATGCGGGACGTCAAGAAAGTGCCGGACAAGGTGAAACAGCGTCTGTTCTATGTTCCCATAAAGGCCGCCTTCCTTTCCGAAGAACAGGAGGCAGCCTTCACCGAATTCCTGCTGGGCAGGCTATAGCTTCTGCACCCGCACGGATTCCTCGTGAATCGCATTCATGATGGCGCTGACGCACTCTTCGGAGAGGCCCAGCGCCTTTCCTTTTGCGATGGCGTCGGAGAGGACCTGCTCCCATCGGCCCGCCTGGAGGATGGCCACGTTGTGCTCCTTCTTGTACTGGCCTATCTGGCGGCTCACGTTCATGCGCTCGGCCAGGAGCTTGAGGAGATTCTCGTCCACCACGTCGATGTGCGTACGGAGGGCGTCGATGCCTTCCTTGTAAGACTCGTTGTCGGAGGTGTTGTCCCGGATGACCAGGCTCTCCAGAAGCGTCTGCAGGTCACGCGGGGTGAGCTGCTGCCTGGCGTCGGACCAGGCTTCGTCGGGGCAGCAGTGGCTCTCCACCATGAGGCCGTCCAGGCCCAGGTCCATGGCCCGCTGGGACAGTTCCAGCAGGTATTTGCGGTCTCCGGCCATGTGGGAAGGGTCGGCAAAGAAGGCCAGCTGCGGGTAACGGGTGCGCAGCTCGATGGCAATGCGCCAGCCCGGGTCGTTCCGGTAAGGGATGGGGGCCGATGTGGAGAATCCCCGGTGAATCACGCCCAGTTTCCTGATGCCGGCTCGGTTCAGGCGCTCCAGGGCACCTATCCACAAATCCAGGTCCGGGTTCACGGGATTCTTCACCAGCACGGGGATGTCCGTGCCTTCCAGGGCATCGGCAATCTCCTGCATCAGGAAGGGGTTGGCGCTGGTGCGGGCCCCAATCCAGATCACATCCACCCCGTACTTGATGCACTCCAGCACATGTTTTTCGGTGGCCACCTCCGTGCACACCTTCATGCCGTAGGTTTCCTTGACTTTCCTGAGCCACTTGAGGCCGGGAGTGCCCACGCCCTCGAAAGAGCCCGGGTGCGTGCGCGGTTTCCAGATACCGGCGCGGTATACGTGAATGCCGAAGGCGTTGAGCCCCGCGGCCGTTTCCATCACCTGCTGCTCGGTCTCCGCGCTACAGGGACCGGCAATGCACATGGGACGCGGCAGGGTGAAAAATCCCCACTCTGAGGAAGGAATGATATCAAGTTCGTGTGCCATTTTTCTTCAAAAAATGTCATTTATAGGTTTCACATACTGGGGGCCTAATCCCCCAGACCCCCTGGGTCACTTCGTTCCATAGTCACCTGACTCACCGAAGGATCCGTTTGATACGGTTGGCTTCTGCAATGAGTTCGCGGAGCTTGTCCTCGTCGTACGTGGACACGGCGTCACGGATCTCCTGCATTTTTTCTATATAGGTGTCTATCACATGAAGGACATTGTCGTGGTTCTGGGTAAGGATGGGGACCCACATGTCCGCATTGGACTTGGCCAGCCGCACCGTGGAGGCAAAACCGCCGGAGGCCAGGTCGAAGATGTGCTTCTCGTCCTTCTCCTTGTCCAGCACGGTGAGGGCCAGCGCATAGGAAGTCACCTGTGAGATGTGGGACACATAGGCCGTGTGCACGTCGTGCTGCTCCGCGTTCATGTACACGGGACGCATGTTCAGCGTGGCATACAGGCCCTCGATGGTCTTCAGCGCCTGGGGGGCCGATTCTTCCGAATCCGCAAAGATGCACGCCCGCCCGTCGAAAAGCCCAGGCTGGGCCGCCCAGGGGCCGGAGTACTCCGTTCCCGCCATGGGATGCGTCCCCACAAACTGCTTCCGCCGGGGGTGGTACTTCACCGCATGGCAGATCTGCGTCTTGGTGGAACACACGTCAATGACTATCTTGTCAGAGGCGGAGGCACTTCCCGGAGCATTTGCCCGTACAGGGTCGCGAAGCGACGCTCCGGGAAGTGCCTCTGCCTCTGACAGTGTGGCAAAACGGTCCAGGATATCCGGAACCAGCTTGACGGCGACGCCCACCGGAACGGCCACCACAATGATATCGGCCTTTTCAATGCACTCCTCGTAAGGGACCACCCGGTCCACCAGGCCGATGGTAAGGGCCGCCTGCGCACTCACCGGGTCCTTTTCCACACCCAGAACCGTTTGCGCGAAGCCCCTCCGCTTGAGGTCGATGGCCATGGAGCCGCCAATCAGGCCCAGGCCAATGATTCCTACCGTGGTATGCATATTGCTCATTTTCAAGTCTTTATCCATTTTCTCCTCGGAATTTTTCTGAGGAGGATTTCTGTATTTGCCTGTAAGTTAATCACTTATATAACACGCTTATTTTTTCCAAAGCCTTCTGAAGCGTGGGAACAGAGGCGCAGAGGGAAATGCGCACATAGCGCTCCCCATTGGAGCCAAAGATAAAGCCCGGGGTGATGAACACGCCGGCCTCGTAGAGGATGCGGTCGCTCAGTTCCGCCGCCGTTCCGGCAGGAACTTTCCCCCAGACATAGAGGCCACCGGCGGAGGGGTCGTACACGCAGCCCAGGGTGTCCATGATGCGCCGGGCCACGGCCTGGCGGCGACGGTACTCCGCGTTCAGGGATTCGTACCAGGCAGCAGAAGCCTGGAGGGCCTTGACGGCGGCTTCCTGGATGCCCCGGAACATGCCGGAATCCATCTGGGTCTTCACCTTCAAGAGCTGCTGGATCACGTCTGCGGCGCCCAACATCATGCCCACACGCCAGCCGGCCATGTTATGGCTCTTGGACAGGGAGTTCATCTCCAGGCATACCTCGCGGGCGCCCGGGACGGACAGGATGGACTGCAGCTCATTGAGGATGAAGCCGTAGGGATTGTCGTTCACCAGCAGAATCCGACGGGCACGGGCAAAAGCTACCAGCTTCTCAAAGACATCGCGGCGGGCCGGGGCGCCGGTGGGCATGTTGGGATAGTTCACCCACATGAGTTTGACACCTGTAAGGTCCATCTTTTCCAGCGCCTCGAAATCCGGATACCAGCCATCGGCCTCAACGAGGTCATACTTCACCAGCTCCGCCTCACACATAAGGGTGGCCGATGTATAAGTAGGGTAACCGGGATTGGGCACCAGCACCTTGTCGCCGGGATTCAGGAAGGCCAGCGAGAGCAGGAGGATGCCCTCCTTGGAGCCCATCAGGGGCTGGATTTCGGTGGCCGGGTCCAACTCTACCCCATACCAATCCTTGTACCATTTAGCTATGGCCTCCCGCAGCTCGGGAATGCCCGTATAGCTCTGGTAGCCGTGGGTTCCGGGCCGACGGGCGCAATCACACAGGGCATCCACCACCTCCGCGGAAGGGGCTCCGTCCGGAGAGCCTATCCCCAGGTTGATGACCGGATCCAGGCCCTGGGCGGCACGCCGGGCGTTCAGTTGGGCTATTTCCTTGTTCTTGAGGGAGAAGTAATATTCTTTGACCGAAAGGGTTCTGTTGGCGGGTTCAATAATCATACGTTCGTTTTATAAGGCGGCCTTGTATTCTCCCAGAATCTGGAGGTCTTCAATGAGCGGGCGCACGGCCTGCAGGGCCTGACGGTACCGCTCCGGGGAGGAGAATTTGATGTCCGCGTAGAAAAAATACTGCCACTCGCGGCCGGGGATGGGCAGCGACTGGATACGGGTGAGGTTCATCTCGTAGAACGAGAGGATGGTAAGGATCTGGGCCAGGGAACCGGGCTTGTGGGGCAGCGTAAAGCACAGGATGGCCTTGTCAATCTCCGCCTCCGGTACGGCAAGGGCCGGATCCAGGATAAGGAAACGGGTGAAATTCTGCTTGTAGGTCTCAATGCCCGGGGCCAGAATGGAAAGCCCGTAAAGTTCCGCCGCCAGGGCCGATGCCACCGCGCCCACCCCCGTGAGCCCTTCCCGGGCCACCTGGGCGGCACTTTTGGCCGTGTCTTCGCTCTCCGTGAGGCGGATCCAGGGGGCGTTCTTCTCGAACCACGGGCGGGTCTGGTTGATGGCCATGTAATGGGTACGGACCTCGCGAATGTCTTCCGGCTTCTGCCCGGGCAGGGCCATGAGGTTCTGCTCGATGCGGATGTACACTTCTCCCTTCACCTTCACCTCATGGCTGCGGAGCAGTTCGAAGTTGTGGATGAGACCGCCGGAGACGGTGTTCTCGATGGCCATGACGGCGGCATCGGCCCTTCCCTCCTCCAGCGCCTCATAGAGGCCCTCGAAGGTGTCGCATTCCACCGGCGTCACATCCCCATAAAAAAGACGGGCTGCCTGTTCATGGAAGCAGCCCTTATAGCCTTGTATGGCAACCCTGCGCATCAGACGGTGAGGATGTCCTTTTCCTTGGCGGCGATGAGCTCGTCCACCTTCTTCACCCACTTGTCCGTCACTTTCTGGAGCTCGGCCTCGCCTTCCTTCTCTCCGTCTTCGGAGAGGCCCTCTTCCTTCTGGGCCTTCTTGAGGAGGTCTATGCCGTCCCGGCGGACGTTGCGGATGGTAACCTTGGTGGTTTCACCCTGGGCCTTGGCCTTCTTGATGAGTTCCTTGCGGCGCTCTTCCGTGAGCGGGGGAACCATGCAGCGGATGATTTCACCGTTGTTGGAGGGGGTGAGACCCACGTTGGCGTCCAGGATGGCCTTTTCTATCTTGCCGATCAGGCTGCGCTCCCAGGGCTGGATGGCGATGGTCTTGGCATCCGGCGTGGTGACGGAGGCCACCTGATTGAGCGGAGTGGCCGTGCCGTAATAGTCTACCATCACGGGATTGAGGATGGAGGGAGAAGCTTTGCCTACGCGGTAGTTCTTGAGGTCTTCCTCCAGATAATCTACAGTATCCTGCATCTTGGCGGACATGGCGTCCACAATTTCCTTGGCTTTGGGTAACATAGTCTTTGTGTTTTCTCAAGTCGCAAAGATATAAAAAATTATGTATATTTGCACAGACAACAAGCAAAGGATTATGTTAAAAAAACTCAGAGTGGCGCTGGCCTGGGTCTTCTGGATAGGGATCACCCTCCTCCTGCTGGACTTCACGGGCGCCCTGCACGGCTATTTGGGCTGGATGGCCAAGGTCCAATTCCTCCCCGCCGTATTGGCCCTGAATGTGGGCGTAATCGTGGCCCTGGCAGCGCTGACGCTGGTCTGCGGCCGCGTGTACTGCTCCGTGATTTGCCCGCTGGGCGTGTTCCAGGACGGCATTTCCTGGTTGGGAACCCACCGGAGCAAGAAACCCTATCAGTACAAGAAGGAAAACAAATGGCTGCGCTACGGCGTGTGGGCCCTCTTTGTGGTGGCCCTGGTGGCCGGCGTACAGGCCCTGGTGGCCCTCCTGGCCCCCTACAGCGCCTACGGCCGCATGGTCCAGAACCTGCTGCAGCCCGTGTATCTGTGGGGCAACAACCTGCTGGCCGCACTGTCCCAGCGGGCAGGCAGCTATACCTTCTATGAGAAGGAGGTGTGGATACGCAGCGTACCCACCTTCGTGGTGGCCGTGGCAACACTGGCGGTAGTGGTGGCCCTGTCCTTAAAGGGCGGCAGAACCTACTGCAACAGCATCTGCCCGGTGGGAACCACGCTCAGTTTCCTCTCCCGCTTTGCCATGTTCCGTCCCCTGATAGACCACGACAAGTGCAAGCACTGCAAGGCCTGCGAGCTGCATTGCAAGGCGCAGTGCATCGCCATCGGCAAAGACACGGAGCACATAGACCATTCCCGCTGCGTGGACTGCTTCAACTGCATAGACCAGTGCAAGTTCGGTGCGCTGAAGTACCGCTTTGCATGGGGTTTGGGGGCGAAAACCACCCCTTCCGCACCCGAAACGCCAAAAATTAGCGAAACGGGGGCAAAAACCACCCCTTCCGCCCCCGGACGCAGGGCCATGATGGCCGGGACGGTGGCGGTGCTGGGCGCTGCAGCGCTCAAGGGCATCGAGGCCCGGGCGCAGGAAGCGGCCAAGAAGGTGGACGGCGGCTTTGCCGAGGTACTGCCCAAGCGGGCGCCGGAGCGTGAGACACCCCTCACCCCTCCCGGCTCTCAGAGCGTGAAAGACTTCTACCGCCGCTGCACGGGCTGCCAGCTGTGCGTGGCGGAGTGCCCCAACAACGTGCTCAGGCCCTCCACGGACCTGGAGCACCTGATGCAGCCCTGTATGTCCTTTGAGAAGGGTTTCTGCAGGCCGGAATGCACCCGCTGCTCCGAGCTCTGCCCCGCCGGCGCCATCCGGAAGATTGGCAAGGAAGAAAAGACACAGTACCATGTGGGCACGGCCCGCGTGAACGTGGACTTGTGCCTGGAGGCCACGGGCCGCAGCCAGTGCGGAAAGTGCGCCCAGAGCTGCCCCACGGGCGCCATCGTCATGGTAGAGCACGAGGAGCTTTTCCGCCGCCCGGCCGTGACCGAAGAAGTTTGCATCGGCTGCGGCAAATGCGAATATCTATGCCCGGTAAGGCCCATAAGCGCCATAGTGATTAATGGGAAAACCGTCCATATATCCACCCAAAGTCCCTCCCCCGAGGGGAGGGGTTTCGGGAGGGGGTAACGTGGACATTTTATTTTTCATGAAATGAAAAGAAGAGACTTTATCAAAATAAGCAGCGCGGCGGCGGTAGCGGCTGCCTGCGCCCCCAGAGATGCCCGATCAACCAAGATTGCCGGTCAAGCCGGCAATGACGAAGAGGCCATGCTCATGCGGGAGAATCCGGTGAACGGAGACAAAGTATCGGCCCTGGGCTTTGGCTGCATGCGCTGGCCCATGATTGACGACGGCAAGGGCGGCAGAATCATTGACCAGGAGGCCGTGAACGAGATGGTGGACTATGCCCTGGAGCATGGCGTCAACTACTTTGACACCTCCCCTGCCTACCTCATGGGCCAGAGCGAGAAGGCTGCCGGCGAAGCCCTGCGCCGCCATCCCCGAAACAGCTATTATATTGCCACCAAGCTCTCCAACTTTGGGGATGCATCGGCCCAGGCGTCCAAAAAGATGTTCTTCGACTCCCTGGAGCAGCTGCATACAGACTACTTTGACTATTACCTGCTGCACGCGATAGGCCGGGGCGGGAAGGAGGCCTACGAGCACCGCTACGTGGACAACGGCATCATCCTCTTCCTGCTGGAGCAGAAGAAGGAGGGGCGCATCCGCAACCTGGGCTTCTCCTTCCACGGCGCCAAGCACGAGTTCGACTACTTCATGGAACTGCACGATTCCGGCCAGCAGGTGTGGGACTTCTGCCAGATTGAGATGAACTACGTGGACTGGAAGCATGCCGACGGCGTGCGCAACGTGAATGCAGACTACCTCTACGAGGAGCTGGACAAGCGCGGCATCCCCATCGTGATTATGGAGCCCCTTCTGGGAGGCCGATTGGCCCGCGTCCCCGAAGGGATAGCCCGGCAGATGAAGGAACGGGAACCGGAGCGCAGCGCGGCCTCCTGGGCCCTCCGCTTCTGCGCCACCTACCCCCGCGTGCTCACCGTCCTCTCCGGCATGACGTCCATGGACCCACTGAAGGAGAACATTGAGACCTTCGGGCACTTCCAGCCCCTGTCGGCCGAAGAAATCGAATTCCTGGAGCGGATGGCCACCCAGATGATGGAGTACCCGCTGGTGAACTGCACAGACTGCAAGTACTGCATGCCCTGCCCCTGGGGCATAGACATCCCCGGCACCTTCCAGCACTACAACAAGGCCATCACGGACGGCACCTACGCCCAGAGCACCGCGCAGAAGGACTACGCCAAGCTCAAAAAGGCCTATCTGGTGAGCTACGACAGGGCTGTTGCCTCCGTCCGCCAGGCCGATCACTGCATCTCCTGCGGCGAGTGCCTGAGCCATTGTCCCCAGAGCATCCCCATTCCCCAGCAGCTGCGGCGAATAGCCCAGTATGTGGAGAACCTGAAACAGGACACCCTCTAAGCATTTTTGGGCCAGGTAGGTTTTCATGCCGCCCACCTCGCCCACGAAAACGCAGTCTGAATAACCCTGAACGGGTAAAGAATGGGCCAGGTAGGTTGCTTAAAAACCCACCTGGCCCAAAAGTTTGCAAACGCCTGACTTAGCGGAGCTTCTTGTAACCGTAACGGGCTTCTTCGGCCAGTTCGATTTCGATGCGCATGAGGCGGTTGTACTTGGCGATACGGTCTGTGCGGGACAGGGAACCGGTCTTGATCTGGCCGCTGTTGGTGGCCACGGCGATGTCGGCGATGGTGGTGTCCTCCGTTTCACCGGAACGGTGGGAAGTGACGGTGGTGTAGCCGTGACGGTGGGCCATCTCGATGGCATCCAGGGTCTCGGTGAGGGAACCAATCTGGTTCACCTTGATGAGGATGGAGTTACCGGCACCCATCTCGATACCCTTCTGCAGGTACTTCACGTTGGTTACGAAGAGGTCGTCACCTACCAGCTGGCACTTGTCGCCGATGGCCTTGGTGAGCTTCACCCAACCTTCCCAGTCTTCCTCGGACAGACCGTCCTCGATGGAGTCGATGGGGTACTTGGCGATGAGCTGCTTCAGGTAGTTGATCTGCTGGTCCGTGGAGAGCTTGCGGCCGCGAGGGTCCTTCTTCTTGCCGTCCTTGAGCTGCTTGTAGTCGTAGAAGAACTTGCCGTCCTCCTTGAAGCAGAACTCGGAAGCTGCGCAGTCCATGGCGATGGTAACATCCTTACCGGGAACGTAACCGGCACCTTCGATGGCGGCGATGATGCAGTCCAGGGCGTCGTTGATGCCCTTCAGAGCGGGAGCGAAACCACCCTCGTCACCCACGGCGGTGGACAGGCCACGGCCCTTGAGCACTTTCTGCAGAGCGTGGAACACCTCGGCACCCATGCGAACGGCCTCGGCCTCGTTCTTTGCGCCGATGGGACGGATCATGAACTCCTGGAAGGCGATGGGAGCGTCGGAGTGGGCGCCACCGTTGATGATGTTCATCATGGGAACCGGGAGAACATAGGCGTTGGTGCCACCCAGGTAACGGTACAGGGGCATGCCCAGCTCTGCGGCAGCAGCCTTGGCAACGGCCAGGGAAACGCCCAGGATGGCGTTGGCGCCCAGCTTGCTCTTGGTGGGAGTGCCGTCCAGCTCGATCATGGCCTTGTCGATGGCGCGCTGCTGCGTGGCATCCATGCCGATGATCTCGGGAGCAATCACCTTGTTCACATTGTCCACGGCCTTGAGAACACCCTTGCCGCCGTAACGCTTCTTGTCGCCGTCACGGAGCTCCAGGGCCTCGTTCTCACCGGTGGAAGCGCCGGAGGGAACAGCGGCTACGCCCACAAAACCGGAATCAAGGGTAACTTCAACTTCAATGGTAGGATTTCCGCGGGAATCCAGGATCTCTCTACCGAAAACTTGTACGATCTGCATAGTAGATATAGATTAAAAAATTTGCGTCGCTTTATGTAGCGGCGCAAATTTACGAAAAATATTAGACAAAGGCAATTAATGGCCTATGGAATAAAAAACCGGAGCGGGTCTTTCGACTCGCTCCGGCGGGGTACAGATCATATCAATATTTGTTTAACCAATCTGTATTCCACATTGTAATTATTCCGCATCGGGAATAAACGCATCATAACCATATGCCACCAGGCTCCATTTTCCGTCAGCACCCTGGGCTCTCCATATAGTCATGAAGAGCCAAGCCTGCTCCTCGTCATCCCAATAACCACGGTAAGTAGGATCGTCCGCGTGGTCGGTTCCCTGGTCGGCATCCCAGTCAGCCGCACGGACAGGGCTTCCATCAACATTACCAACCACCTGGGCAGGATAATAGAAGGATTTGTCCGTTTCATCGAATTCAAGCAGCAATTCGCTGTCGGCATAAGGGGCGATCTTCCAGACACCGGGGTGATTCACATCCTCGTAGAGGACAGCATCGTGGGACTCGTAAAGCGGCTCTCCGGAATAATAATAGAAACCGTATTCCATCGTACCGGTCATGGAAGGCTGCCAATCGGCCGGAATCACGACGGAAGGAACCTGCTGTTCGGGGGTGAGGGCGGTCTTGGTGTTTTCTGCCACATCCCACCACACACGGCCGGTCACCTGGTCGTCACCGGTAATGTCGGACAGAGCGGCCTTGTAGTTCTCCTCGTTATAGGCCACATCCGTATCGGCATAGAAGCCCAGGCGGTAAGGATACTGGTCAATACCCTTATCAATGGCAGCGGGGCCCACGGGCATCTCGGGGATGTCCAGACGACGCCAGTCAGACCAGGCCTCCACACCATCGGAGAGGTAAGAAGCGATCCAGCGCTGGGTGGCAATCAGCTCCAGCCCGTTGGCGGCATTGTAAGCCACGGCAGGCTTGGCCACATAAGCATCGGCACCGATAGCGCCCCACCATTCGAAGGAAGCTTTGATACCTTCCTCATAAAGGGTCTTGGGGTCGGCCGATATCCAACCGCGGAAGGCAGCCTCGGCTTCGGTGAGAAGCACGCGGGCGGCGGGGATCACGGGAATGGTGGCGTCCATGGCCAGCATCTTGCTGTTGATGGAGCTCACGCAGTCGCCGAAGTCCGTAACGGCCGTGTTGGTGGAAAGGCCGAAGGGGGCACCGTAGAAGGAAGTATACTGGTCACGCGGGAAGATGGACTCCTTGCGCTCACCCTTGTATCCTTCGATGTCGAAGTACTTGAACATACGGTTGTCTTCCAATTCCTTCATGGCCTCCACGATAATCATGTTAGGAACGATATTCTTACCGGCACCGGCATAGTCGTTGGAGCACCAGTAGTAGAGCATGTTCCAGTGAAGGTCGTCGTAGGTGAAGTCGAAACCGTCTGCAGCAGAGGTCATACCTCCATCGGCATAGGCGGCGGCAAAGCGGGACTTACCCACTTCCGGAGCCACGTCGCAAAGCTTGATGGCCGCCAGCATACGAAGGGAAGCGTTGAGTTTTTTCCACTTGGCAATGTCACCACCGTAGATAACATCGGCCGAAGCGCTCAGGGATCCGGTCTCGTCAAACTGAGCGTAAGCCTCTTTGAGGAGGGCGTCCAGCTGCTCGTAAACCTTTTCCTGCTTGTCATAGACAGGCTTCCAGTTGTCGTCGCTTTGACCCTTGAAGGCCTCGGACATGACAATGGGGCCGATCATGTCCGTCAGGGACATGTAATAGAAGGCCTGCAAGGTTTTGGCCACGGCAATCTGGTTGGCCGCCGTACCGAAACTGGCCACATTGGGCTGGTCTTTCTGTTCCTCGTCCTCGTTCATGTCAATGATCATCTGCAGGTTCTTCAGGCCATACAGATAGATGGAGCCGATGCGGGTATACTGGGAAGTAGTACCCAGCTGACCGTACTGGTTGTTCTTGGACTCGGAGAAATAGCCGTTCCACTCCTGCTGCCAAGGGTCGTAGCCGTTGGTGGCATCACCCAGGACAAACCAGGGGATATAGTTGGTGGAGTAGGTGAACAGATAACTCGTATAAGCCGTCGTAGGATTGTTGGGGTCCTTGTTGATGTCTCCGAACTTGTTGCAGGAAACAACAAACAGGGCGGCCACTGCAGAGGCGATCAGAATACTGAAAAGTTTTTTCATGATTATTCCTCCTATACTTTAGAAAGTGACATTGATGGTGAGACCGACAGAGCGGGTAGACATGGCCTGTCCGCCTTCGAGATAGCCATATTCCGTACCTGCGATTTCAGAGGGATCCAGGTTGGGAGCGGCAGAGTAGATGAGCCAAGGGTTGGTAGCCACCACGGCCACGCTGGCCTGAGAAAGGCCGATACCCAGGTTCTGGAGGAACTTCTTGGGAAGATCGTAACGGAGGGAAACTTCACGAAGCTTCACATAAGTACGGTCATATACCCAGGAATCGAGGTCGTAAGTGGCCTTGTCATGGTACCAGTTGTAGGCATCCACGTAACCGGACTTGGGATTGCCGTCGGCATCCACACCTTCAATATAGACACCACCGCCGGCAGCGACGGGTTCACGCACGTTCACACCCTTGGGGTTGACGGAAGCCGTTGCAAGGAGGGTACCGGAACCTTCTCCCCACATGTTGGTCCAGGAGACAATCTTGCCACCCACCAGGAAATCCAAGGAGGCGCCCAGCGTGAACTGGCCTACGCGCAGGGAGGTGGAGAAACCACCCGTAAACTTGGGCTGGACATTGCCCACTTCCTTCTCTTTATTGGTCTCATAAGTGGGACGCACTTCACCCCAAGTGGCATTGCCGTCTCTCAGGATATACTTGCCTTCTTCGTTTCTGGCGAAACGGGAACCTGTGGTGAGAACACCGATAGGCTGTCCCTTGATGGCCTTCTCATAGAAACGATAGGAGAAGCCGGACCAGTAGATGGTATAGGAATCCTGATCAGGAGTAAGCTCCATCAGGGTGTTCACGTTTCTGGCCAGGTTGGCGGTGAGCGTCCAGTCCACCACCTTGGTCTTCACCGGAGTGCCACCCAGGACAATCTCGATACCCTGGTTTCTTACCAGACCTGCATTCAGCGTACGGTAGGAATATCCGGCCTGAGGCAGTACATTGGCGCTGATGATATCGTTCTTGGTGTCTTTGCGGTAGAAGTTGAAGTCTCCGAAGAAACGGTTGTTGAACATCTTGAATTCCGTACCCACTTCAAAGGAGGTGGAGATGGTGGGCTTGATGTTCGGGTTCTTCAGCTCATTGGGTTCGTACATGGCCGGGAGGTTGTGTACTTTGGAGCCGACACCATAGATGGGATAGATGTTGTAGGCGCCCAGCGTGGAACCTACCTGGGCAATGGAACCACGGATTTTCCAGAAATTCAGCCAGGGAGCGTTGATGAGCTTGGAAGCCATGAAGGACAGGGATCCGCCACCATAGAGATAACCATTGGCCGTATCGGGGAGACGGGAGTCGATATCGTAACGGATGGAACCGTCCAAGTAAACGAGGTCATCCCAACCAATCGTAGCGGTACCGAAGAAGGAACGGGTCTTAAAGTGTTCCTCGCTGTTATTGGTGGAATAGGTGGAGTTGGAGGCCTTCAAGTTGAAGAAGCCGGGAACGGACAGGCCGCCGTTGGTGGCACTGTTCAGATAATAGTAATTGTATGCGCGAGTCTCGGCGAAAGCGGCGGCTTCCACGGACAGCTTGTTGTCTACAAACTGGCCGCCATAGGTCACATAGCCCTGGGCGGTAAAGTCCGAGCTGTTGCTTTGGTAAGTACGGAAGTAAGGATCCCAGTTGATGGAGCCGCTGCCGTGCTTGGCCTCGTACTTGCTGTTGGTGAGGTAGGCATTGAAACGGGCACCTACACGGATGTTGAACGGAAGGTTGGTATAAACATCTCCGGCAATGATGTGATAATACATCGTGTTGGTGCTGTTATAGTTTTCCAAGGTTCCGTAAGGGTTATCGTGGAAGTTAGGCGTAAGGTTGGTGGGAGAGATGATGTTCCACGTTCTCCAGCTGCCATCCGGGGCCAGATAATCCTGATAATCCTTGATGTTCACGTTGGTCTGACCCCACTGGGTGAAGTCGCAAACCACGTTACCTTCCGCACTGTAACCTTCGGTGGCGGCATTCTGGTTCTGACGCTGACGGAAGCGATAGCTCACATCTGCATTGATCCAGCTGGTGGGCTTGATGGAGGTGGTGATGCTGAAGGAGCGGCGTACAGCCTTGGAGTTGTACATGACACCTTGACGATCCACATTGGTGAAAGCCACGCGGGTGCTAAGCCCCTTCATGGATTTGGAGAAGGCGATGTTGGTGGTGTTGGTCCAGGCGGCGCGGGTGAGGTCGCTCAGTTTCAGACGGGATTCCCAAGTTTCAGCCTGTCCGTACTTACTCGAAGTCGGATCCCAGGAAATGGCGGGACGAACCAGCGTCTTTCCGTCGAAGCGGGGACCCCAGTTCTCATCGGAGCCGTAGTCCATGTAGTACGTGCCGTCTTCCAGCTGCATCTCTCCATACTCGCCAAACAGGAAAGGAGCGGAGGTGTAGTCATATGCATCTGCACCATATTGATTGGCCAGGGCCGTAACCTCGGCAGCCATGGAACCGCCGCCATAGAGGTTGTTGAGCTTAATATGGTTATAATAGGTCTCAACGGCCGTCGTGTGAGAGAACTCAATGTGGGACTGTCCTTCCTCGGCCTTCTTGGTGGTGATAATCACCGCACCGTTTGCACCGCGGGAACCATACAGGGCGGTAGCAGAGGGGCCTTTCAGGATGTTGATGGAGGCCACATCGTCCATATTCACAGCGTAGGAACTGGCAATCACTCCATCAATTACATAGATGGGGGAATTACCCTGAACGTCGGAATAGGACGTGGCACCGCGAAGGACAATGGTACCTTCGTTGAAGGTGGCGCCACCAGCACCCCAGAACTGGGCGCCGGCCACTTTACCAGCCAGGGAGTTACCCATGTCGGAACTGTGGGTCATGGTGAGGGTCTCCTCATTGATTACCTGGGCGGAATAGCCAATGGCCTTCTGCTTGCGGGTCAGGCCCTGGGCCGTAACCACAACTTCGTCCAGGTACTCGGCATCCTCCTCAAGGGTGATGGAGAGAGAAGTGAAACCGTTCACGGGGACCTGCGTAGTCTTGTAGCCCAGGTTGCTCACCACCAGGTAGCCATCCCGGGGGACGTTGATGGTAAACGCACCATCGACATCCGTAAGGGCATAAGCGCTGGGGTTACCCTGCACTACTACAGCAGCACCCGTGATGGGCTCACCGGAAGCACGGTCCGTAACCGTACCTTTCACGGTGATGTTCTGCGCGTTCAGAGCTACACCAAGGGTAGCGAAAACGCACATCAGCAACAAACTGATTCTTTTCATAAGCATGAAAATTAATTAAACATAAATATTGATACAAAAACAGATTTCTGTACCGATACACTACTATAATCGGACTAATAAATACTTAAGTCCGATGCAAAGATTGAAAAGTTATTTCAGTTTTGCAAGGCTCAAAAACAACGGATTTTCAACTACTTCCGGCAAAATTTTGAAAAATTCAAACAGATATTAAAATTTTTACTTAAGATTTTTATACCCCCCCCCCCGAAAAAATCACAAATTGCAAGCAAATCCAATTTTTTGATTTTTTTCAATTTCTGTATCTTTGCTGCATAAAAGTTAATAATATGCAAAACACCCACGCCCGCCGGAACGCCATTTTGGAAATTATCGGCCGGGAAGCCATTTACAGCCAGGATGAGCTGCTGGAAAAACTGAGCCTGCGCGGCATTGCTGCCACCCAGGCTACTTTGTCACGGGACCTAAAGGCCCTGAATATTCAGAAAATTCCAGGTGAGGGATATGTGGGCAGGAAAGCGCAGCCCGCGCGGAGCGTTCCCACCAGCCTTTCCGGCAGCATCGTGAGCATCGAGTTCGCTCTTCCGCTGGCCGTCATCAAGACGCCGGTGGGCTTTGCCCCGGCCCTGGCCACCTATCTGGACCGGCATCCATCGGCCCCTATCATGGGAACCATCGCCGGAGACGACGCGGTATTCCTGGCTATCCGCTCCGGTTATACCCAGCACCAGACGCTGGATGCCCTGGAAGTCATCCTTCCCGGCATCCGCGCCCGTGTGGAACCCAAAGAGGATTAAAAGCCGGCATTTTTTGGGTGACAACTAACTTGCTGATACTCTGTCACTTGTAATACATTTCTCGTTCATTTTTTGAACGAGAAATTTCCAGGAACCCCCTCACAGTCAATCACTTACTTGTCACCTATTAAACGAAGAATGCCAGGCGTCATCTGACGTCTGGCATTCCAAAGAACCGCAGCTACCTACTCTCCCACCTGGTGGGGCAGTACCATCGGCGATGGTGAGCTTAACTTCTCTGTTCGGAATGGGAAGAGGTGGTTC
>JAFVAU010000018.1 GCA_017480345.1 Bacteroidales bacterium | reverse complement strand
GTATTGCTACCCCGCGCTGCCCCTCGACTTGCATGTCTTAAGCCTGCCGCTAGCGTTAATCCTGAGCCAGGATCAAACTCTTCATTGTATATTCTTATAATGCTTAGCTTGCCCCTGACGCTCTTAGTTTCCTAAAGAAACTGACGCTCGTTTTATCTGAAATTGTTGTTACAATTTCCGGTACTTGCTTGTACTTTTAGTCTTTCAATATTGTCAATGAGCATTTTCGAGATTCCCGGTCAAGCCTGGAATGACGACCTCGTTTCAAACGGGACTGCAAAGGTACTACCTTTTTTTGAATCTGCAAACTTTTGCAAACAAATTTTTGATTTTTTTGCAGATTCTTCGCTTCGCTCAGAATGACAAATGTTGTATCTTTGCACAAATATGGAAAACAGGGTTTCACTCTTACAGATTTTCGGCGTTTTCGCCAAGATTGGCGCCTTCACCATCGGCGGGGGCTACGCCATGAGTCCGCTCATCCAGGCCGAATTGGGCCGGCGGGGCTGGATCTCCGAGGAGGAGCTTCCGGACATCGTGGCCATCTCCCAAAGCGCCCCGGGCGTAATGGCCGTGAACATCTCCATCTTCGCCGGGCATCGGCTCCGCGGGGTGAAAGGCAGCATCGCCGCCACTTTGGGCAGCATCCTCCCCTCCTTTGTCATCATCCTGGCCATCGCCATGTTCTTCACCGCCTTCAAGGACAACCCCTGGGTGGAGCGGGCGTTCAAGGGTATCCGGCCCGTGGTCATCTCCCTCATCGCCGTGCCCATGATTAACATGGCCAAAAAATCCTGCAAAAATTGGTGGACCTGGGGCCTGGCCGTCACCGCCCTGGTGCTGGTCTCTTTCCTCAACGTTTCTCCCATTTACATTATTCTTTGCGTGCTGGTGGTGGGGTTTAGTGTAACGTATTACGGGATGAAGGAGATTCCCGGTCAAGCCGGGAATGACGGAGGGCAAGCCGGGAATGACAAAATGAAGGAGGGCAGATGATGGAGATTTTGGTATTAATCGGCCAGCTGGCATGGACTTTTTTTGTGATTGGCGCCTTTACCATCGGAGGCGGCTACGCCATGCTCTCCCTCATCCAGAACCAGGTGGTGGTGGAGCATCCGTGGATAAGCGAATCGGCCTTTACGGACATTGTGGCCATTTCCCAGATGACTCCGGGGCCCATCGGCATCAACAGCGCCACTTATGTGGGGTACGAGGTGCTTTTCAATGCCACCGGAAGCCATTTTATGGGCATCTGCGGCTCCCTCACCGCCACCCTGGCCCTGATGCTGCCCTCCTTTGTGATTATGCTCCTGATTGTGCGTTTCTTCATGAAATTCAAGAGCAGCCGGCTGTATGCGGGCACCATGGAATGGCTCCGTCCCACGGTGGCCGGGCTCATCGGGGCCGCCGCCGTCATCCTCATACTAAAAACCACCTGGACGGGCTTTACGCCGCAAATCCAAGTGGTTTCCGAAAACTTCCCCGACTGGAAAAGCTGGGTGCTGCTGAGCGGCGCCTTCGTGGCCGGTTACTGGGGCAAAGTGAACCCCATCTACATCATCCTTGCCGGCGCAGCGGCGGGCTTGCTACTGTATTGATTATTTTGTATCTTCGCACTATATCATTAACATTATGAAAAAAATAACCATTTTCCTGTCTCTGGCTCTTCTGGCCGCCTGTGCCAAACCGCAGCCGCAAGCCTTCCAGGTAATTCCCATGCCGGCCGATGTCACCGTCACCGACGGCGCCTTCTGCGTCAAAGGCGTGGCCGTAACCGTGGATCCCGCCTTGGATGAGCTTTCCCAGAAGGCCGTCCAGCGCTTTGTCCAGGCCCTCGAAACCGCCACCGGCGTCAAAACCAAAAGCGGCGAAGGCGGCATCAGCTTCGTGCTCAACGCCTCCCTGGCTCCCGAGCAGTACACCATCAATGTAAAGGCCGACGGTGCCGTGGTAGAAGCATCGGCCCTGAACGGCTTTGTCTATGCCTGTGAAACCCTCAAGCAGATGCTCCCGGCCGCCATTTACGGCTCCGTCAAGGCCAAGGCCGATTGGGTGCTCCCTTACTGCAGCATCCAGGACCAGCCCCGCTTTGCCTATCGCGGCATGCACATGGACCCCTGCCGTCACTTCTGGACCATTGAAGAGACCAAGCGCTATCTGGATGTAATGACGGCCTACAAGCTGAACCGCTTCCACTGGCACCTGACCGAGGACCAGGGATGGCGCATGGAAATCAAGGCCTATCCCAAGCTCACCGAGGTGGGTGCCTGGCGCAACGGTACCGTCATTAAGAAGGACTGGGGATCCAACGACGGCATCCGCTACGGCGGCTTCTACACCCAGGAAGAGATGAAGGAAATTGTGGCCTACGCTGCTGAACGCGGTATCACCGTTATCCCGGAGGTGGACCTGCCCGGTCACATGGTGGCCGCCCTGGCCGCTTATCCTCAGCTGGGCTGCACCGGCGGTCCCTACGAGGTATGGACCCGCTGGGGTGTGGCCAAGGACATCCTCTGCGCCGGTAATGACGAGATTTTCACCTTCCTGGAGAAGGTGTTTGACGAGCTCATGGACATCTTCCCCTCCGAATACATCCACATCGGCGGTGATGAGTGCTTCAATGGGGATGCGGAGCCCGACAGGCCCGACCCTTGGGACGTATGCCCCAAGTGCGCCGCCCGCATGAAGGCCTTAGGCATCAAGAAGGGCCCCCAGGCCAAACACTACTTGCAGAACTACGTTACAGACCGCGTCCAGAACTACCTGAATGCCCATGGCCGCAAGATTATCGGCTGGGATGAGGTGCTGGAAGGCAACCTGTCCGAGGGAGCCACCGTCATGTCCTGGCGCGGCGTGGAAGGCGGCATCAAGGCGGCCGAGAAAGGCTTTGACGCCATCATGACGCCCGGCGGTTTCTGTTACTTCGACTATTATCAGAGCCAGGAGCGCGACAAGGAGCCCTTCGGCATCGGCGGTCATCTGCCGCTGGAGCGCGTATATAATTATGAGCCCTTCGACGGCCTCAAACCCGGCACCGAGAAGCACATCCTGGGCGTGCAGGCCAACCTGTGGACGGAATACATTGCCACTCCGGAGCACTTGGAGTACATGCTCCTGCCCCGTATGTGCGCTCTCTCCGAGGTGCAGTGGTGTGCCGCTTCCGCCAAGGATTACGAGCGCTTCAACGCTTCCCTGGACCACACCTTCCAGATGCTGGATGCCATGGGCGTGAACTACTCCCTGGATTGCCGCGGGCTCGTGGGCCTGGACCGTCAGCCTGCCCGCACTCCCGAAGAAATGGAAGCGTATTTGGCCAAGAAAGACTGGGGCTGGTAGCCGGCAGTGACAGCTAATTGTCACAGTATCATATATTTATAACACATTCCTCGTTCGTTTTTTGAACGAGGAATGTATTATAATACGCTCACATTCAGCACATTAGCTGTCACCCGAAAAAGCATCTATACGGAAGGAATGGGCCGACGGCGCAGGATCAGCCAGGAGAATGCGCAATAGCTGCCGATAAGAAGGGTGTTCACCGCCAGCTTCACAAGGGTGGAGTCCTCCACCCGGAGGTCGCAGAAAAAGATGCCCGCATAGGCCACCCCCATGAGGATGAAAATGGCACCTAGCCGCTTCCAGCTATAGGGAATGGGATAGTATTTGGCACCCAGGGCTGCGCTGATGATGAACATGGTGAGATAGCTGGCCAGATGCCCGTAGGCCGATGCCCAGTAAGAGTACCGCGGCATGAACACCACGTTCACCACCGTTGTTACCAGCAGGCCTGCCAGGGTGATCCAGATGGCCATGTTGGTTTTGCCGGAAAGCTTGTACCACATGGAAACGTTGAAGAGCATGCCCAGCAGCATGTAGCTCAGGAGCATGATGGGAACCACCCCCACGCCCACGCGGAAATCCCGGCCCAGCAGCAGCGAAATAATGTCAATGTAGCCAATCACCCCCAGGAACACCAGCCCGCAGAAGGCCGTGAAATACTCCATCACCACGGCGTAGAGCTCCTTGGAGCCGTTGTCCCGGGCCCGCTGGAAGAAAAACGGCTCGGCCGCATAGCGGAACATCTGGATAAAGAGATTCATGATGACGGCCAGTTTCACCGCCGCCTGATAAACGCCCAGAGAGGCCTGCCACTGGGCCGATGAAGTGTCAAAGAAGCGGAACAGCACCCGGTCCAGGAAGTCGTTGGCCACACCCGGAAGGGCCGCCACCATGAGCGGCAGCGAGTACACCAGCATACGTTTGACCACACCCGCATCCCAGGTGAGCTTGAGGCGCAGGACATCCGGGATGAAGAGCAGCAGGCACAGTACGCAGCTGATGAAAATGGCAAACACCGGATAGGTAAAGTCCGGCTGAGCCGGATAGACGAAGAACAGGACCAGGTTGGCGCCCGTCTCCGTGAGAATTTTCACGGTTTTGAGGACGGCGAACTTCACGGCCTTGTGCTCCTGCCGGAGCTTGGCAAAGAGGATGGCTGTGATGCTGTCGCAGAACAGGATGCCCGCCACATAGATGATGAGCCGCTTGTACCCCTCATACCCCAGGGCGGCCGATATGGGCCCGGAAAACGCCACCATGCAGGCCAGGAAGGCCAGATTGAGGCCGAATACCGTGAGCAGGGCGCCGGAATACACCTTCCGGGGGTCCTCCCCTTCCTTGTTGGCAAAGCGGAAACAGCCCGTCTCCAGGCCCAGCACCAGCACCACCTGCAGGATGGCGATATACGCCATGAACTCCGTAACCACCCCATACTGCACCTGCGTGAGCATGCGCGTGTAGATGGGAACAAAGAGGAAGTTCAGGATGCGGGCCAGGATGGAACTGAAGCCATAAATGGCGGTTTCACCGGCCAGTTGTTTCAACGGATTTGCCATACAATGCAAAATTAACTATTTTTGTGCAATTATTTTTTGTATGAGAAGAATATTTGTTTTTACCATCGGCCTTGCCCTTCTTGTGACAGCCTGCAAGACCCGCAGCGCCCAAACGGGAAGCGTGAACCTGAGCACCCAGGACAGCTTGGCTGCCGTCAAGGCCGCCCAGGCCCTTCCGGAAGAGCCTTTCTTTGACATTGTCACCAACATGGGCACCATCCGCGTGCGCCTCTACAAAGACACGCCCCGCCACCGGGACAATTTTGAAACGCTGGCCCTCGCGGGCTACTACGACAACCTCCTGTTCCACCGTGTCATCAATGGCTTCGTGATTCAGGGTGGAGACCCCTTCACCCGCGACACGCTCTTGAGGGACAAATGGGGCGAAGGCGGGCCGTCCTACCGCATTCCGGCAGAAATTTCAGGGGCCGATGGAGAGCCGCTGCACCCCCATGTAAAGGGAGCCCTGGCCGCCGCCCGCGAGAGCGACCTGGCCAACCCCTTCAAAGAGTCTTCCGGCTCCCAGTTCTACCTGGTGCAGGATCCGGAGCACTGCAAGCACCTGGACGGAGAATACACCGTTTTTGGAGAGACCGTCGCCGGCCTGCACGTGATTGACGCCATTGCCGGCTGCCAGACGGATCGCCTGGACCGTCCGGTGCGGGAAGTAAGAATTTTGACCATCAAGCCCAATAAAGAACTTAACAGCAAAGACTTTGGCACAGAAATTGCGAATATAAAAGCCGAATAGTTTTTTAATAGGTTAAGTTTTTAGGTTAGAATGAGAGCCCCCGTTGCTGTGAAGCACCGGGGGCTCAATCTATAGATTCCTTTTCTATTCAGCCAAACAGCTGTCCATCAATTTTTCCAGGGCGGGCTTGTCCAGATTCTGGCCGATGAACACAATCTTCTGCATGCGGTCTCCGTAGGTGGGGTCCCAATCGGCCCTTAACTTGCGGTCCCGGTTCATCATTTCCGCCAGCTCGTCGGGTTCCATGGTGGCGAACCAGAGCCCGGCGTCGCGGATGCTCTTCTGCTTGCCGGCCTGCTCAAAGAGGTAGCATTTGTCCGTGTCGTCGGAGAAATAGCACAGGCCCTTGGCGCGGATGATGTTGGAAGGCCATTTGGTGGCCACCATGTGGTCGAATTTATTGAGGTCCAAGGCCGGACGGCGCGTGTACACATAGGTGTCTATCCCGTATTCCAGGGCCTCGCCCTCGGCCTCGCCTTCCTCGTCCTCCTCTCCCTCGATAGCGGCTATCCAGGCGGCCGATGTGGCCACGGCGTCAAAATCGAACATTCCCGTGTAGATGAGCTCGTCCAGGTCCACGTCTCCGTAGTTGCACTCCAGCACCTTGGCACCGGGATTGATGCTCTTGACGATGCCCTTGAGCTTGCCCAGCTCGTCGGGAGTCACATCGGCCGCCTTGTTCAGGAGCACGATGTTGCAGAACTCGATCTGCTCGACGACCAGGCGCTCCAGGTCGTCCTCTCCGATGTCTTCTTTCTGGAGGGCCTGGCCGCTCTCGAACTCGTCCTTCATGCGGAGGGCGTCCACCACGGTGGCGATGCAGTCCACATACGGGATACCGTCCTTCACGGACTGGGGAGCCAGGGCCGGCATGGTGCTGATGGTCTGGGCGATGGGGGCGGGCTCGCAGATGCCGCTGGCCTCAATCACGATGTAGTCGAACTTGCGGGTGCCCATCAAATCGGCCAGTTGGGCCACCAGGTCCATCTTGAGGGTGCAACAGATGCAGCCGTTCTGGAGGGCCACCAGGCTGTCGTCCGTACTGCCCACGATGCCCCCTTTCTCCACCAGGTCGGCGTCAATATTCACTTCGCCTATATCGTTCACAATGACGGCGAACTTGATTCCTTTCTTATTGGTGAGGATGCGGTTCAACAGGGTGGTTTTGCCGCTTCCCAGATAACCGGTGAGGAGAAGGACCGGTGTCTGATTGCGTTGCATTGTTATTTCCATATTCTTTATCGAAGCTTGAAGCGTTCAGACAGGCGGGGAGAATTACCGGCGTAAAAGTCTACATGTACGTCCTTGTCTCCCACAAAAAGTTTGTAGGACCCGGCGGCATTGGCATAGCTGTATCTCCGGATGCCGGGCCGATATTCATTGAGCAGGGCCGTGGATGCCTCGGTGGGTTCCATGAGGGAACCGTAACCGTCAGCCCCAGAGGCCTTGACCGTATAAGTGCCCTGGGACTCCTTGGCCCAGACGCTGCTCATGGTCATCTGGGTGATGCGGCCACCGTCCCCTTCCCAGTCCAGAAGCTCCGTCTTGTGGGTGTGTCCGCAGAGCACGATGGCGTTCCGGGAGGCCAGCAGGGAGCGGACCCAGCGGCGCTCATCGGCCCGGGAATCCTGGCGGTTTCCGAAGAGGATCCACCAGTAGTAGCTGGTGCTGTCGTAGGGGAAGACGGGGCTGTGTACCACCACGAAGGTGTGGCGGGCGCCCCGGGAACGGTCAAAGAGGTCCTGGATTTTTTCCGGGCTGGTGTTGCCGAAGTTGATGACGATATAGGCGTCGGGGCCTGCGTTGAACAGGAAGTTGGTGTCCTGAATGTCCAGGCCCAGTTCCTTGCTCATGCGGGCGGTCATGTACTCGTGGTAGGCCTGGGTGATGACGGCATCGTCATTGCCGCGGAGGTCGTGGTTGCCGGCCACCGTCACCAGCGGCCTGTCCGGAGCCAATTGGGCTTTGAGAAGGCCCAAGGTATCGTCCAAGAAGCGTTTGTGGATTTCCGCGGTGGCGGTATCTCCCTGCACCAGGTCTCCCAGCTGGAGGACAAAGCGGGTGTCATCCTCCACCAGGCAGGCGGCGCGCTGCACCAGGGACGGGCAGCGGGAGGCCCACATATCGGCATTCCTCACGAATTCCTTCCGATGGTTGGCCTCCCGCTTGGGGTTGGGGTCCGTATAGCCGGCGTGGTAATATTCAGGGTCGGGCGCATCGTAATGGGTGTCTCCCAGAATCACCACCGAGTACTTGTCTGTTTTGCTGTTTCCGGCCAGCAGCCGGGCCGAGCGGCCCAGCAGGGAAATGCCCAGGGCGGCACCTGCCGAATATTTGAAGAAATCCCGTCTGTCCATGTTCAGATGTTTTGGAATACAAACAAAGGAAGTCCTCCTGTACGGCTTGACTTCCTTTGGGCTGGCGGAGAGACCGAGATTCGAACTCGGGATACCCTTTTGGAGTATACACGCTTTCCAGGCGTGCCTCTTAAGCCACTCGAGCATCTCTCCAGACTTAAGTCCCGAAAAACGGGACTGCAAATATAAGAACTTTTTAAGAAACTGCAAAATTATTTGCAAGCTTCTGTAAGCGGCACAAACTCATACCCGCGACGCCTGAGGGTGCGGATAAGCTGCGGGAGCTGCTTATAAAACTTGTCCGTGCGGGCCTCCTCCGTTCCCAGATGGATGAGCATAATGTGCCCGCTGAGCCCCTCTGCCTTCTCCACAGACAACACTTTGTCCAGGATGAACTTGCTGCTGTAATAGTGCGCCATGTCGGTGGTGGTGTAGTCTCCGTTGGTATAGGTGCCGTTGGTGTAATTGACCAGCGTCAAGCCCATGGAACGCGCCCAAGAGGAGATGGTGGCATTGTAATACTCATAAGGCGGCATAAAGAGCGGGGCCGATGCCGGCGTTATCCCGAAGGGGGCCATGGTCTCATAGGCTTTGAGGATATCGGCCTCGAACTCCCGGCGGGAAAGCAGGAGGGAATCCCGCTTCCCCCAGGGGGCGTAGAGCAGGTGGCCGTAGCTGTGGCTGCCCACGTAATGGCCATCGGCAAGGATGGCCTTCACCTCCGCGGGAAAGGTCTCGAAGAACTTGCCGGTGAAAAAGAAGGAGCCTTTGATCCTGAAGCGCTTGAGGGTGGAGAGGATGGAGGCGGTGCCATCGGCCTTGTCATGGGCGGTGAACACCAGCGAAATGCGCTTCCGGGAGGGATCCGTGCGGGTGATTCCGCCCTGGAACATCACATTCTTGCCAGCCTGGCGCCGGCCCTCCATCTGGTAGGCCGATAGCGGGAAGGTGAGGCTGGCGGTGCCGTCCATGGTGGGCTCGTTGGTGGAATAGTCGTGCGTGGAGTCGTGGTACACCATGCGCCCGGGCTGAAACTCTTCGTAATTGGTTCCGCCCTCTGTGGAGATGCCCAGCAGCGAGCCGAAGATAGTGCTGTACACGGGACCGTCCACCAGGCCGCCCGTGGTGTTGCCCAGTTTGTAATTGATAATGTAGGAGTGAGGCTGAAGCGGATACGTTCCGCCGCGGGGCAGTTCCACAATCATGCTCACGCCCCAGGGATTGCAGCCCAGGAGCCAGTCCCGCAGGGAACCTTCCATCTCCTCATAAGTGCGGTCTCCGGTGATTTGGCGGTACAGGATGCACTGGGAGAGCAGGGCCGATGTCAGATTGTTGGAGCACCAGATAAAGGGAATGCCATTGAGGAAGGGACTCCCCTGCGCGCGGTCCAGCACCCGTTCCAGGCCGCTCCGCAGGTTCCGCACGAACTCCTCCTTCCCTTCCGCCGCCAGATGCACATGACCCATGTTCATGAAGGGGTACCACTGGTAGTGGCGGGCGCTGTCGGCCCCCATCCAAGGGGTCACAGGCTCCCTTCGGCCATATTCCACGGCTTCCAGGAGGTATTTGCGGTCTCCGGTGAGGCGGTAGAGTTCCGTCCCGGCCAGCTCCATGTCGTCCGTCCAATTGTCTTCCTCGTAGATGTAGGGGCTCACGATGGAAGCCGTCTGGCACACGCCGGGATGCGCCTTCCCAGTCTCCCAGGCATCCTCAACCTTGGCACGGATACGGGCAGCCAGTTCCGGATAATAGCCTTGGAGCACCCGGCTTCCGATGGCAAAGGCCGATGCATACTTCCCCACGGTGGAAGCTACGCCGGTGGTGGCGTTCACTCCCCCGCGGCGGCCCCGCGGCTGGGGCTCCCCGCTGCAGAAATAGACCGGACGCTCCTGCCCCTTGCCCCAACCGTAGTCCGCCCGGTCGTCCGAAGGGATGCGCATGCCCACGTGGTCGCGGTCATCGGCCAGCTGGTTGTAATACTCCCCCGGCTCCGGGTTCATCCTGTCCAGCCAATCCAGGCCCCAGCGAATCTCGTCCACGATGTCCGGGATGCCGTTGGCCCCGGGCGTCCCGTCCGTCCGGTAAGCGTCCCCGAAGGCCTCCGGGTTGCGCTCGAAGGCATAGGCCATCTGGTAGACGGCATTGGCGGTGGTGGTGGTATACTGGAGGCAGTCGGAGGCATCGTGCCAGCCGCCCCGCGCGTCCAAGTGTTGTCCGCTCTTGGTGGGATGGTACACGATGATGGCATCCTTCACATGGCAGCTGTCCTTGAAGAAGGGGTTCCAGCCACAGCGCTGCTGCCGCATATAGTTAAGGACAAAATCCGCCGCTCCATCATACACCTGTGGGCCGATGGGGAAGGTCTCGCTTTCTGCATCCTTTGTCCTTATCCGATATGCGCCGGGCATCCGGACAGCGCTGAAATCCAGCCTGGCCGTGGCCGCCATCTGGCCCAGCGGGCCGGTGGGCTTAGCCGGGGCCCTGAACACCGTCTGCCCGGTATAAACATCAATGATCTCAAAGTCATCCGGCTCTTGAGAGCCCATGTACACCGCCACCTTGGTGGCATGGGGCAGATAGCCCAGCTGATTGATGCGCACCCAGCCCTCGGCCTGCGCCTGAAGGGCCATGAGGCACGCCGCCGCTATGACAAACAGTTTTCGCATAGTCAAAGATAAGGAAATTCTTGCAAAAACAGGCGGCCCGGGGTGGGTCGCCTGTAAAAAGTTTACTATAAGTACTGATCCAATTCTCCGGACTGGACATCTTTTAACATTTGCTTGCTTGTTCCCAGCAGCTTAGGGATATTGTCTTTTACAGTATTATAAATACCTTCCGCATCAACATCACCGTATTCATGAGACAGGAAGTTTCTCATGCCAAATACTGCTGGCCATGGAATTGTTTTGTATTGACTGAAGAATTCTGGTCCGCATAGATTACGAATTTTTACAAAACTTTCCGTAATGAACTGTAAACTCATTCCACATGCTCGAAATACAGTCATGCCGGAGATGGATGTCACAAAGTCATCAGGACATATGATCTCTGCACTCATTTTGCCCAGCAATTCCATTTCCTGAATGGCCAAATTAAGGAGATTGCTTACACGTTCTTTATTCTGATACATAGACAATGTCTTTATTCACTTGCTTTTGAAAACTTTCAGAAAGTCTTGCTTTTGCAGAAACGATGTCTACATGCCGACCAAACACCGTTTCGAGTTGCTGACTCATTTGCGAATATAGGAATAAATCCGGTTTTTTCAATGCTACAAGAATATCAATATCACTATTGGGACCAGCCTCATTCCTGGCAAAACTACCGAACAGGCCGATTCGTTCAATACCCATCCGTTTTGCGTTTCCCAGATAGTAAACCTTGAGAAGAGAAAGAATCAGGTCACGACTCAATTGATTATCCTTCCGGATATCTTCTACCTGAAACACGAGTTTATATCCCAGAGCATCCAGAACTCGTTTATACGTTTCCGGACTTCCCAGAGTTCCTTTCTCCATTCTGGAAACCTGTGATTTACTCATCCCTGCCAAGATACCTACCTGCTCCTGGGTCATCTTTCTTGACTTCCTCAGTTTCTTAAGTTCAATGTATTGCATATGTACACACACTTTTTGCAAAGATATCAAAAGTTTAATAAATATGAAACTTCTTCAACAAAAATAGAGCCGATTCACAAAAACAGGCGGCCCGGGGTGGGGGCAGAAAACATAGATTTGTTATCAAGTTTTTAATCAATAACCCATTAAAACACACAAAGAGCATATGTATTCCGGACGATACCAGTTCAGTGTTCCGGTGATACCCGTTCACTTTTTTGTGGGTAAGACAGACATTCTGCTGCGAAGTTAATACTTTTTTCTTAGACTCTCACCTTTTAGCTGGAAGCGTATTGCTTTGTGGACGATTCTGTCCAGGCATGCTTC
>JAFVAU010000031.1 GCA_017480345.1 Bacteroidales bacterium | reverse complement strand
TTAACTCCTTTCATGGATGCCATTTGCGGGTTCTGTTCTGCAAAGATAGCAATCCATTTGTAAAGAATCGCACGGGAAAGGGGAAGTGCACGGCTTATCTGCGTTACTCGCAGACCATCCTTGAAGTACAGTTTCATCGCTGTCTCATAGTAGAGATCACGCTTGCTTGAAAATCTAAAGTCCATTTGTTGATCGCATTTGCGAGTCAACTTTTTTCAGGGAAAGACACTTTTCTTTACAGTCTTTGACACCCCCTCCCATCCCCCAAGCATCTCCGACCAACCCCCATTAAAACCAAGCAATTAGCCTTTTCATACTTATCTTTCCCTATTGTTTCTTATCCTTCTTTTCGTTATATTTGTACCACATTTGCACCTTTAGGGTGCAGTGTAAAGATTCAGGCCAAGGAAAGCAAGGAGCCATCCTAAACATTCCGCCGACTTTACACCAATTTACAAAAACGCCCCATAAAGGCCCTTTACACACCCTAAAAATGATGTAAAGATGGAAACGATAGAGAGAATACTCGGGCACGCAATTCCCATCCCGCCGGAGCCCTTCATTCCGGAGTCCGAACTGCGCCCGCTCACTGAGGCCGATTTCCAGCGGCTCTTTGAGGAATTCTGCGCCGCTCCGGTCATCATGCCTCCGGCGGATTACTGGACAGAAACCACAACCGAAACTCCGGCACCCCTCCCAGTTGCCAAGGAATTCTCGGCCACTACAGCCCGTCAGCCCCGTCGCCATCGTCCTACCGACCAGGAGAAATCCATCTCCACCCTTAAGGCGGAACGCTTCGTCACTATATCAGCCGCTGCAAGAATCCTCCGCGTCTCACGGCCAACCATCTACGCAATGATTGAGAGAGGGGATGTCCAGCTCGTCAAACTGGGTCCCAACACCAACCGCATCGACCTGCAGGGAATCACCGACCAGCGCAACTCCTTTCCACCCGTCAGAACCGCCAAGAAAAAAATCGAGCAGGAACGCAAGAAATACTTCTCGGCCCGGGAGGCTGCCGAGAAGTTCAAAAAAGACGAAAAGACCATCAAAGCCCGCGCTGCTGAAGCCGGCGTGGCCGTGGCCTGGTTCAACGGAGCCGCCTGTTTCAGCCGCAAAGGGCTTGAGAAATTGTTCCCGGGGGAGAAGGAAAAGCACGACTACCTCACCGTGGCCCAACTCGCTGAAGAATGCGGCATCTCCAAACAGACCGTCTATGACTTCATTCACGACCATCATCTTCCCCGCAAGCGCGAAGGTCGCTCCGTCCTCATCGACCGGAAGGTCTGGGAGAAAGCCCGCAAAGGGACCGCAACCCATGCCGACGGAAAGGAAGTCAGCCGGAAAGAAATCCAGCGCCAGTGTGCCGAAGCCCGCGACCTCGGATACGTTACCATCAGTGATGCAGCCCGGCACTTCGGCATCCACCGCGGCCACCTCTATTACTATGCCAAGAAGCACGAGCTGAAGACCATCAAACTCGGCGGCCAGGTATTCTATGACAAGAAACAACTCTATAAAATTCTGAAGGAAGAGAATGTCAGCAACAAAAGTAACACTCAGAAAACGCGAACTGCCCAGCGGTAAGATTACCCTCTACCTGGACTTTTACCCGCCCGTGCGCAACCCCCGCACCGGCGAGCTCAGCCGCAGGGAATACCTGGGCATCTACCTCATCCAGAAGCCCAAGGACTCCACCGAGCGGAAGAGCAACAGCGAAAAGCTAAAAATCGCCGAAGCCATCCGCGCCGAGCGCGAGATAGCCATCCTCAAGGAGCAGTTCGGCTTTGCCGACCATACCAGGGGTAAGGTCGATTTCATCCAATACTTCCAGGACATCGCCAACGAGCCCGGCGGCTATGCCGGAGGCGTCTTCAAACACTTCTTCCGCTTCACCGGCGGGAAATGCACCATTGCCGACGTCACGCTGGAACTCTGCCAGGGATTCCGCGAATACCTCCTCTCCGGGGAAGCCAGCCTCGATGACAAACGCTTCGTCTCCCAAAACGGCGCCTCCCACCTCTGGATGTACTTCAAGATGGTTATCCGCCGCGCACAGAAAGACAAACTCATCACCGACGACATCGTTTCCCGCCTGGAATCCATCTCCACCAATCCCGTCCACAAAGAATACCTCACCATCGACGAAGTCCGCCGCCTGGCAGAAACCCCCTGTGAAGATGCCGATGTCAAACGCGCCAGCCTTCTTTCCTGCCTTTGCGGGCTCCGCATCTCCGATATCGTGAGCCTCACCTGGGACAACGTCATCATTGCACCTGACCAGGGATATGCCCTCAAAGTCATCACCCAGAAAACCGGCTCCTACGCCATCATCCCCATCAGCGACGAAGCCTACAGCCTCCTTGGCGAGCGCAAGGAGGGACTCATCTTCGACCATCTCCAGCGCAGTACCCTCAATCGCCACATTGCACGCTGGGTTAAGGCTGCCGGCATCGACAAACACATCACCTTCCATAACTTCCGACACACCTACGCCACCCTTCTCGCGAGCAACGGAACCCCCATCTACACCGTCTCCAAGCTGCTCACCCACGCCAATGTCACCACCACCCAGATCTATGCCGACATCGTGGATGAAAACAAGCGCAAGGCTGCTGAATCAATCAAGATAGGCATCAATCCCCATAAATAACCGCGTATGAGAATCATCAGATACTTCGACAATGCCGCAGACATCATCTACCAGGGCCCGGAGTACACGGCCCTGTACCGGATGATCCTGGAACTCTACACAAAAGGCAGTCACCCCGGCAGCCAGTTTCTGGAAGCGCAGATTCCGTCCGTATCCCTTGTCAACTGCGCAAAAACTATCGTTGAGGAAATGGCCAACTTTGAGAACATCGGCCCCCATCTTGACGACTTCCACAACAAACTGTCACCCCGTCCCAAATTCAGGAACCCTCCTGCGGAGACTCTCGGGCGCAAGACTTACGAATTCCATCCCTGCAGCAGCGAGCAGCGCATGGCCATCATGGCCTCAGCCTGCTATCTGGGTTCCGCCCTGCATATTTTCACAGAAAGCCAGACTAATCAGTTCAAAGAATGGTTCGAAGCCCACCGGCAGGACTATCCATTTGTTGACTTCTATCTGGACGGAATACCCACCGAAGCCCAACTCCGTGCTCCGATGGACCAGAGTCAGGCCAGCCTGCTGGAGGACTTCTGCCTCGCCAAGTCCATCATCGACTCCGTCGACCGCATCTTACCCACAAAAAGCGGCCCCGGCAAGATCGCCTTCATGGAAGAAGTCACTGAATCCTTCCTTGGAGACAGGGAATCCCTCCACCGCATTCTCAGTGCCATGCTCACCAGCCGTTTCGACCTCCTGGAGGCGGACCTGAAATCCAACGTTGCAACCGGCGGAGTCAGTGCAGCCACTGCCGACGAGGCACCACCTTCAAAAGGGGCCACCGCCAGCCAGCTCGCCATCCTGTGCTACTACCTCTTCAGAGAACTGCACGTTGACTTCACCAACTCCGACAAGACAGCCTGGGCCCGGCTCATCCACTTCATTTCCGGCCACAGCGAAGAGAACCTGCGCAAATACCTCAACATAGACTTCGACAAGAAGTCCGTCCAGAAAGACCTCGGGATTGTACAGGGCGCACTGCAGGAACTCTTCCCGTCCATTGCCCAAAAGATAGAAAAAGACAAACAAGGATAAATATGGGGTAACCCCTACTACTCCCGGCACTTACCCCGGCACATAAAACCATATTCATTTTTGCCAGCGAATAAACCGTCGCTGGCTTTTTTGCTCTCAACAGGCACCACCGGGCAGGAAGGGCAGCGGCATAACACAAAAAAGCCATGCCTAAAAGAAAACCGTCCGACCTGGTCTTCGACCAGGCAAAACTCCAGGCTACACAGCCTGCCAAGAGCCTTGAACAGCAGCTCGAAGAGGAACTCGTCACCCTCCGCCCCATCCCGGAGGAAGAGGTTCCATCCGTTCTTGCGGCAACAAATCTGTTCGTCCGTTACATCTGGGATGCACTCAAACGCCTCAAGCCGGGCGATCTCAACCCGGACCAGGAAATGACCGTGGAGGAGCTGTCCGACTTCCTCCCCGAAAAACCCGCCGTACAGACCATCTACGGTTGGGTATCCGAAGAAAGGATTCCCTATATCAAGCGCGGCAAACGCTTGTTCTTCGTCAGGCGCGCCATCATCCGCTGGAACCGGGAAGGCCGCCCCGTCAACCCGGACAACATTCAGGAACTGGCCGAAAGCTTCGTGGCCAACCATCATCCGGGACGAAACAAGCGATAGCCATGTACCAAGAAGAGCCCCATTTTTCCTTCTTCCGTGCTCCCGTACGCAACGTCATCCCTTACAAGCAGATATCCCTGCTGGACACCTGGCGCTACATTACCGGCCACTACGCCCGCCGCCGCACCGAAGAACTCCGGCAAATCCGAGACCCAAAGTACGCCCGGATGTACAAAGCCGCCAAGTTCGACTACTGCACCTTCTCCGGCACCTTCTCCGTCCGCCGCGAAGACAAACTCATCCGGCACTCCGGCCTCCTGTGTCTGGACTTCGACCACCTTCCCGATGTTGAAGGTCTCTTCCCAGAACTCCTGCAGGACGAGTATTTCGACACCATGCTCCTTTTCCGCAGCCCATCCGGCGACGGCCTAAAATGGATTATCCCCACCGACCTTACCGAATGCAGCCATGCCGACTTCTTCCGCTCCGTCTCCGCCTATATCGCCGAGACTTACCGTGTCAGCGTAGATTCCTCAGGCAAAGACGTGTGCCGTGCCTGCTTCCTCCCGTATGACCCCGGAGCCTACCTGAGCCCCGACTTCAGCCAAGCCCTATGACCAAAAAGAAATTCAACCCCGGCGAATGGAAAGACAAAGGACCGGCAAAAGCGCCGGACCGGAAGCCGGAACAGCCACAGTGCCCGCAGCGTCTGTCTGCTGCCAACCCCTCCTACACCCTGGCACTTGAAGACCAGATTGAGCGCCTGACCGCAAGGATAGAAGCCACCGGCACCGACATCACCGCCGGATACGACCGGTGGCGCGACCTCGGCTTTGCACTCACAGACGCCCTGGGAGAAAACGGTCGCAGCTACTTCCACCGCCTCAGCCGTTTCTATCCGGGTTACGATGAGAAAGAAGCGGACAACCAGTACGACAAGTGCATGAGGGCCCACGGCCACGGCATCACCATCCGCACCCTCTTCCATCTCGCCAAGGAAAACGGCATCTCCGTCAGCTTCCCCTCGGAAAAAACATCGCAAAACTTTCCATCACCTGATGGAACTGATGGAACTGACGGAATGATGGAAACCGCCGCCCCGGGAACGATGCCCACCTTCTCCCACAGCCTCTACGGTCACCTCCCTGGACTCCTTGACGAAGTGGCCCGTAACGCCCGCTCTGACGAGGATGCCGACGTCCTCATCCTCGGCGCCCTCGCCACCTGGTCCGCCTGTCTCGGCAAGGTGTACGGCGTTTACGACAACAAGAAGGTCTATCCCAACCTCTTCCTCTACGTCACCGCGCCCGCATCCGCCGGCAAAGGTCGGCTCTCCCTCTGCCGCCGCCTGGCACAGCCCATCCATGACCGGCTTCGGGAACTCTACCGCGAAGAAATGGATGAATACCGCATCCAAAAGGCCCGCTTCGACCGCGCCAAGAAAAAGAACCCGGACCTGGAGCCACCGGAAGAGCCGCCCCTCAGGATGCTCATCATCCCGGCCAACTCCAGCTCCACCTCCGTCTATCAGATCCTCTCCGATAACGGAGGCGGCGGCCTCATGTTCGAGACCGAAGGCGACACCCTCGCCAACGTCTTCGCTTCCGACTACGGCAACTACTCCGACGGCTTCCGCAAGGCCTTTCACCATGAGCCCATCTCCTACACCCGTCGCAAGGACCGCGAGTTCGTTGAGCTCCTGCGCCCGCGGCTTTCCGCCGTCCTCTCCGGAACACCCCGGCAGATATCCGCCCTCATCCCCGATGCAGAGAACGGCTTGTTCAGCCGCTTTATCTTCTACTACCTCAACTTCCGCCTCGAATGGATCAATGTCTTCGCACGCACGCCCAACACCACCCTTGAGGAAATCTTTGACGACATCGGCTACGGCTTCCTGGACCTCTACCAGCGCCTGGAGATGCAGCCCGAGCTGGAGTTTTCCCTCACCCCAGACCAGCAGCTAGACTTTCATTCCTACTACCGCAGCGCCCAGGAGCAGTACTACGGCATCTTCGGCGAAGACATCATCGGCAGCGTCCGCCGCCTCGGCCTCATCACCTTCCGCATCGCCATGATCCTCTCGGCTCTCCGCCTCCACGACACCGGCGAAGTCGTCACCACCCTCATCTGCGACGACGAAGACTTCCAGAGCGCCATGGCCATCGCCCGCGTCCTCATCCGCCACACCGTCCGCGTTTACCGTGAACTCTCCAGCGCCGACCTCGGCAAACCCGCCGCCGAACGCTCTGACCGCCAGCAGCAGTTCCTCTCATCCCTCCCGGACACCTTCTCCACCCAGACCTTCCTCCAGATTGCCGCCCGTCTCGGCATTCCGCAACCCACTGCCGAGCGCTACATCGGCTCCTGGCGCAAGTCCGGCCTCCTCAACCGCATCAAACAAGGCTACTATGAGAAAATGAAATGACCCTGTCATTCTGAACGACCTTGGCTGTCATTCTGAACGAAGTGAAGAATCTTAACCACCAGTATATGAAAATTTTAATCGACAACGGTCACGGCTCCAACACCCCCGGCAAATGCTCCCCGGACAGCCGCTACCACGAATGGAGCTACACCCGCGACATCGCCTCCGCCATCGTCCGCCAGCTCAATTCCGCCTGCTACGATGCCACCCTCCTTGTCCCGGAAACCCACGACGTCTCCCTCCGCACCCGCGCCGACCGCGCCAACGCCTGGTGCTGCCAACTGGGCAAACGCAATGTCTGCCTCGTCTCCATCCATACCAATGCTGCCGGGAACGGTCGCGACTGGATGACCGCCCGAGGCTGGTGCTGCTACACCTCCCGCGGTCAGACCGCCGGTGACCGACTTGCAGACTGCCTCTACGCCGCTGCAGAACTATACCTTCCCGGCCACAAGATCCGCAAAGACTACTCCGACGGTGACCCCGACCAGGAAGCCGACTTCGCCATCCTCAAAAACACCCTCTGCGCCAGCGCCCTCAGTGAAAACCTCTTCCACGACAACCCCGCTGACCTCGCCTTCCTCGAATCCTCCACCGGCCGCCAGGCCATCATTGATCTTCACGTCAGAGGAATAATCCAGTATATCAACCAATTTGCATAAAAATTGTAGGGGTATGAGAAAAATTCATTACTTTTGCAGAGCATTCGCGAAATGGATGCTCAAACTTAAAAGGAGGACAAAATTATGGCAACACCTATCAGACCAATCCCGATTCTTACCGGTGAAGCGGCAGAGCGCTTCGTCAAGATGGCTGATGCTGCTGAAAAGAATCCTCACACCAAGGATTGCGGTATCTCCCGGCAGGAAGCGAGAAGGATACTTGAGAAAGCCAAGCTCAGATAGCATGGCTTTTCTCCTGGACTCATGCACCGTCAAAGTCCTTTCACGGGAGCTTCTCTCCTCGTGCAAGCCTTTTCATTGCGGAGACACTGACCTTGATGAGTTCTTTGCACAAGATGCCGTTCCCAATCACGAAGCCTTGCTCGGGAAGTCTTATTGTTTCGTCCTTGATGCCGACCCTGCGACAATCGTCTGTGCCTTCACACTCTCAAGCGACAGCGTACACGTAGATCACCTTCCCAACGCACGTAAAAAGAAAATCAACTCCCGCATCGCACATCCAAAACAGAAGCGCCGTTACCCGGCCATTCTGATAGGCAGGCTTGCCGTGAATGAAGAATTCGCAGACAAGGGCATAGGCTCTGAAATGCTTTCAGCCATCAAGCAATTCTCTACGGACCCTGACAATCTTGCAGATTGCCGATTTCTGGCTGTTGATGCCAAGAATGAGGAAAAGCCTCTGCACTACTACGAGAAAAACGATTTCAGATACCTCTATTCCTCAGAAGAGCAGGAGGCTGAGAACCTGGATCTTCCCTTACCCCTGAAGACCAGATTCATGTTTTTTGACCTCATTGACCTCAAGAAATCGTAGCTTTTCCATCATTCCCTCACTTCCATCGTTCCATCACTTGATGGAAACAAACAGACACATCAACTGCCGCCACACTCCTTCCGAGAAAGCGGCAGTTCTTTTCAATGCCCGTATCGGGCCTATGTCATCCTGAGCGAAGCGAAGGATCTACTCAATCTCTATCGTCAGCACAGCCCTGTGCCCCTCAGCATCCTCAAAGGTGTAGGACACCGTTTCACTTCCCGTCATCACAAAGAAGGTATCGTGGGGATAATTCTCGGGGTCTTTCTTGGCGCTATGGACAAAT
>JAFVAU010000017.1 GCA_017480345.1 Bacteroidales bacterium | reverse complement strand
TGCTCCGCCACCAGGTTCATTTTCAAGCGTTCTCCCAGCCCCATCTTGACGGTGCTTCCCTTATCGGCCACAAAATAACCGGGGTGGCAGGCATAATAGGGAATGGTGAAATCCACCGACTTCTTCCTTTCGTCGGTAATGCGCCGGACACTCCTCCCTCAAGGCCGCCAAAAATACATTCTATCAAATGTAATTAGCATCTTTTGTCAAAAAACACATCCGTTATGATGTAATCTGGAAAACATTTCTTATATTTGCATCCGAACGAATGTAATTATGTGCAAAAACATTATCTCCTCAACATTAAAAAACCTGCGGAAAGAGCACGGTCTCACGCAGGTGGATTTGGCGATGAAGTCCGGCGTCGGCCTGAACTTTGTCCGTGAATTGGAGCAAGGCAAGGCCACGGTCCGTCTCGACAAGGTTTCTCAAGTCTTTGACTTGTTCGGATACGAACTGATCCCTCAAAAGAAGCAGAAATGAGTAAAGCGTTGATTCAATACAAAGGAAAATCGGCCGGTATCCTTCAAGAGACGGATGAAGGGTACGAGTTCCGGTATAACAGGGAGTATCTGGCCGATTCAGAAGCAAGTCCCGTCAGTTTAACGCTTCCCTTGGCAGAGAAGCCCTACAAATCTCCGGTGCTATTCCCCTTCTTTGACGGCCTTATTCCCGAAGGCTGGTTGCTGGATGTTGCGCTGCGGAATACGGATATCAGTGAATTGGACCGATTCTCCCTGCTGCTTCTCTGCTGCAAGGACTGCATTGGTGCCGTAAGTGTAATTCCCATAAAGGAGAATAGCGATGAGTAAGTGTTTGTACTGTTATAAGGAACTCGGCCCCGGCGAAGTGGTTTTTCACAAATCCTGCTGCCGCAAATTCTTTGGGACAGCTACGGCTCCTTCTTTGGATTACACGCGGGAACAGATGGATGATCTGGCCGCCCAGATTATCCGGTCGCAGACCACGCTCACGGGCGTCCAGCCCAAACTGTCCTTAAACCTGGACAAACATCCCGGTTCCCAGAAGCTCACCATTGTGGGTCTCTGGGGCGACTATATCTTCAAGCCTCAGACTGAGCGTTTTGAAATGTTGCCTGAAAATGAGGACTTGACTATGCATCTGGCAGAAATTGCCAGGATAAAAACCGTTCCCCACACGCTCATCCGCATGAAAGACGGCAGCATAGGCTATTTGACAAGGCGTATTGACCGTAAGGCCGATGGGGAGAAGATTGCGATGGAGGATATGTGCCAACTCACGGAGCGCCAGACGGAACATAAATATCGGAGTTCATACGAGCAGGTGGGCAAGGCTATCCGAAAATATTCGGCCGATGCCCAGCTCAATATGGTGGATTTTCTGGAGCTGGTATATTTCTCCTGGATTACAGGGAACAACGATATGCATTTGAAGAATTTCTCCCTGTATTCCCCTGCCGGAGAGCCCGTCCTCACCCCTGCCTACGACCTTTTGAGCGCCGCATTGGTTAATCCGGCCGATGACGAAGAACTGGCCCTCAATCTGAATGGGAAAAAGAGACGGATAAAGGATTCCGACTTCAAGGCAATCTACCGGACTTGCGGCGTTCCGGAGATCGTCTTCGAACGGGTCAAAAAGAAGTATTTGAATCTTCTTCCTGCGTTTGAGCAGGAGATTCGCTGCTCATTCCTGTCTGATGAGCTCAAGACTGCCTATATTGAGCTACTTCACAGAAGGGTGGCCGCCCAGGACGACCCTGCCACGGAGCTGAAGAAGGGACAATAATCGCGCAAAATTAACAAAATGGGAGGATTTATGAAAGCCTCTTTTCCACCCGCTTGGCCAGGCCGATGGCGCCCACGGGGCAGACCAGGCGGCAGAGGTGACAGCCTACGCACTTGGAACCCACAATGCGGGGCTGCCGGAAATCTCCGTCAAATGTGATGGCCTGATGGCCGCCGTCCAGGCAGGAGGTATAGCAGCGGCCGCAACCGATGCAGCGGGAGCGGTCAATCTTGGGGAAAACCACGGTGTCCCGGTCCAGGTCGGAGGGCAGAACGAAGTTCTTCAGCTCCGAGCCAACCAGATCGGCCAGATGCTCCACGCCCCTTTCGGCCATATAGTTCTGCAGGCCCGCAGCAAGGTCGTCGATGATGCGGTAGCCGTATTGCATGACGGCGGTGCACACCTGCACGTTGCTGCAGCCCAAAAGGATGAATTCCAGGGCGTCCCGCCACGTTTCTATTCCGCCTATCCCGCTCAGTTCCACCTTCTTCCCGCGTGCGCCGGCCAGCAAGGGGTTCGTAGCCATTTCATGGATGTGACGCAAGGCGATGGGCTTCACCGCCCGTCCGCTGTAGCCGGAAATGGTCTGCTTGCCGCTCACCGCCGCTTCCGGATTCATGGTCACGCTCTTGATGGTATTGATGGCCGATATGGCGTCGGCCCCGGCAAAGTATGCACCCATGGCGGGCTGGCTGATATTGGCGATGTTGGGCGTCATCTTGGGGATGACGGGAATCTTCACGCTCCGCTTCACATAGGCCGTGTAGAAAGTGACCAGCTCCGGGTTCTGGCCCACGTCGCTGCCCATGCCTGACAGGCGCATCTGGGGGCAGGAGAAATTCAGCTCCACAGCGTCGCAGCCGGCATCCTGAGCCATTTTGGCCAGCTCCGCCCATTCTTCCTCCAAGCGCCCCATGATGGAAGCGACAACCACCTTGGACGGGAAATTTTGCTTAAGCCGCCGGAGAATGGCGAAATCCTCCTGATAGGGATTCTCCGACAGCTGCTCCATGTTGCGGAAACCGGCAAAGCGGGAATCCTCCTTCACGGCGTCAAAACGGGGAGAGACCTCGCGGATTTCCTGCTTGCAGATGGTCTTGTAAAAGACGCCGCCCCAGCCGGCCTCGAAGGCCCGCGCCACCATGTCGTAGTTGGTGCACACGGCCGATGAAGCCAGGAAGAAAGGGTTCTCGCAGCGGATGCCGCAGAAATCGATGGCCAGGGAGGGCCGGGCCGATGCCGCCGGCGCAGCGGGCAGCGCTTTCACCAGCTCCGGGATCCGGATGGGCCGGTCGTAATGGATGCAGGCCTCCTGGGCCGCCTCCAGCTGGGCGTCGGTGCAACCATGGGCCCAACGGGCGGCCAGGGGGGCATTGTCAAAGCGCACGGCGCGGATGGCACGGGCCACATCCCCTTTTCCGCAGGCCTTGCTGCAGGGGGCATCGGCACAGAGCAGGCAGCGTGCCGCTTCTTCGTGGAGGTTCATCATGGTCGAATTAGAAAGCATAAAACACACCAACCGTCGCATAGATGGGGTACAAGGGCCTGTCAACGGTCTTGAAACTACTCTTGAGGAGGCCCGTCAGGCCCCAGTTCAGGTCGGCCGATATGCCGAAACCGCCGGCGATGGAGAAGTCGGCTCCCACGTTCATTCCAAACTGGAAAGGACGGATTTCATTGCTGAAATCATAGGTAGCCCACTCCCCTTCCTTGCTACCGATGACAATCTTGGGGCCGGTAGGGTCTCCCTGGCGCAGATAGCCGTCGGAGGCGGTGCCGCTGAAGTTCTTGCTCACCAGGACCGACACATAGGGGCCGGCCTTAAGGTTGACAGGGCCCAGGCGCAGCGTGGCCTGAACGGGCAGGGTAAACATCCAGGATGTGACTTTCTGATGGACATGGCCGGTGAAAAGGCCTTCGATGCGGGAGTCTCCCTGCACCATTTCCATGCGATATCCCTTTGTGGTGATGGCGGCGTCCATTCCCTTGTTCTCGAAATGCAGGCCGGACTGGATGCCCCAAGTCTTATTGAAGGAATATGCCACATCAGCACCCACCATGACGGAGGGCGTGAGTTTGTAGGAATCAATGCTGCGGATGGCGGCCGGCATGTCCAGAGGGGCGGTTCCGCCCACGCTGTAAGCGGCGCGGACCTTGACGGAGAGGGCGTCGGGGAGCTTGTTCCCGGCAAAGAGTACAGGTGCGCCCAAAACCATGAGCAGGGCAAACAGAAGGGTCTTTTTCATGGCTATTCCTCCTCAAATGATACTTCCACTTCATCTACATACAGCGTGCTTCCGACGGCTCCCTCGAAGCTGTCTCCTCCCTTGCTGGAAGTGAACACGAGGGTGAAGCTGTATCCCATGTCGGCCAGGATGGCCGCATCGGCCCTGCCGCCTTCGAAAAACATCTCGAAACGGGTCCATTTATCCGTGGGCGGAAGGGCGGCCACCTGGGCCTTGCGGACAATGTAGGGACTGGTGAGGATGTCGGTTCCGTCCAGCTTGACCCCGTTGCCGTTCTCGTCGGTATTGCGCCAGAATACGCCGTAGATGTTGGCCTCGTCGGTGCGGCCGGGGATAACGTTCATACTCTTGTCCGTGAACTCGGGACCGGGAGCATACTTGTACCAGCCGGTCACGCGGGCGGGTTCGCGGGAGACGGGCGTACCGAAGTCCGTGGTCTTGAGGGCGTCCGTCATCACATTTTCAAGGATGAAGCGGCCGATGAAAAGGTTGCCCGCTGCGATGGGCTTTCCGAACATCTGTCCCAGGAAGCCGGCCGACTGAGTGTTGAGGCACAATCCGTAGCCGGAATAGCCGTCAGGCGTAGCATAGGTGGGGAATTTTTCCGGAGTCCAGTCGGAATTCATGAGGGCAACGCCGGGATTGCCGGAAGCCCAGATTTTCTGCTTGTTGCCGGAATCATCCAATTCGTAGAACACATGATAGCGGGTGGACGTGTTTATCTGCGACGCCTCCTCCTCAAAGTGCTCGAAGCTCATCTTGCTGGACGGCAGGGCGGCCTCGCGGAAAACAACCTCATATTCTCTTTTCCACGCTCCGTCCTGGGACGTGACGGTGTAGACCACCGGGCCGGCGGTAAAATCCTGTTTGGAGCCGTTTTCCGGGGAGATGCTGGCCCCTTCGGAAAGGGTGAAGCTCAGCGGAATGTCCTTGGGTAGGGAGATGAGCGAACGAACCGTGAAAAGAAGCTGGCGGTCTCCGGACGGGATGTCTTCCAAGGTCATCTGCGAGGCCTTGTAGAAATAGTCCGCATAGGCGGCATCCACCCGGGCCGACAAGATGTCGCACTCCATGTTTGCCGGCTCGTCCTTGATGCACGACGGCACCACGGCGGCCAGCAACAAGAACAGAAGAATTTTACTTTGTTTCATTTTTCCCTTAATGTTACAAATCCTGCAAAATTACTTCTTTTTTTTTATTCACAACTTTTTACGTTACTCTTTCTGCCCGTCTACGGACGAAATGCTGATGGTGGCTTCGTCTGCATTGCGGCCCTGGTGCACCTTGACGTTGCGGTAGATATACGAACCGTATTTTTCCTGCGTCGTACCGTCGAGAAGGTCCCATTTGACCGAATAGGTTCCTTCGGCGAGGGCAATCCGGGCGTCGTCCCCCTTGCTGTAGGAGTAGGAGAGCGTAGCC
>JAFVAU010000016.1 GCA_017480345.1 Bacteroidales bacterium | reverse complement strand
TACGATTGCGCAGGCACTTTCCAGCGGCTGGGACTATCGCCGGTTCCTCGCCACGCTTCTCCAGAAGGAGGTTGACCAGCGCTATGAGAATAGGAAGTACACGCGCATACACAAGGCGGGCTTCCCTCAGATGAAATACCTCGCTGAACTTGTCAGAGAAGATCTTCCGGCCGATGGCCGGAATCTTCTCCCCGAGTTTGAGACCTTGGACTTTATACGCGCGGGGCGCAATATCGTCATGTATGGCAATCCAGGTACCGGCAAAACCCATATCGCCATCGGGCTGGGAATCAAGGCCTGCATGGAGGGTTATACAGTCTACTTTACCACTGTGCCTCACATGCTTACGCAAATCCGGGAGGCAAAGACGGACAAGACCCTTCAGTCCCTGGAATCCCGCTTCCGCAAGTATGACCTGGTCATCTGTGACGAGATGGGCTATGTCAGCTTCGACAAGGAAGGCGCTGAACTGCTGTTCAATATGATATCGACAAGGACCGGAGACAAGGCCACAATCATCACCACCAACCTGCCGTTCACGCGCTGGGAGGAAATAATCAAGGACAAGGTCCTCTGTTCCGCCCTGGTTGACCGACTCTGCCACAAGGCCTTCATGGTTAACATGACCGGCCCCTCATACCGAGTGAAAGAAACACAAAATATCTTCAAAAAACTTTGAAAAGAATCGAGACTTACTTACCTTTGAAACGGCCTTCCATTGGCCCCTTTTTCAAATCCATTTTGGTGGAAATCCACTTTACTATCTACACTTTGATGACCCGCTGTACTCGCACCGCTTCAACCCCATCCATCCGCGCTACCTGCAGGACCCCATCGACGCCACGGAGATTGCCGAGGTAATCATGAAAAACGCCAGCAAGGAGACGAACAAGGGGGATGATTTCTTCTCACTGTCTGCCCGTTGCTACGTGGATATGCTCATCTGGTTCCTTCGAATCTACGAGGGCGGCAAGTATTGCACATTTCCGCACCTCATCGAGCTGATGGGGCAGAACTACAAGCACGTGCTGCTGATTATGCAGCGCTATCCGGAACTGGACGTGAAGCGCAACACTTTTCAGGACGCCATAACGGACCGGGCCTTCGAGCAGCTGCAGGGCCAGATTGCATCGGCCCGTGTGCCACTCAACCGCTTTGTCTCCGAAACCCTGTACTGGACGCTCTCCGGGGACGATTTCTCCCTGCAAATCAACGACCCGCAGCATCCGAAGATTGTCTGCGTGGGGAACAATCCCACCCGTCAGCAGGTCTACGGGACCACGCTGGCCATGCTGATGAGCCAGCTCTTCAAGATTATCAACCGGCCCGGGATGATGCGCTGCGGCGTGCTGATTGACGAACTGCCCACCATCTACCTGAAAGGCCTGGACCACCTCATCAACACGGCCCGGCAGAATAAGGTCGCTGTGGTACTAGGCGCCCAGGACAAATCCCAGCTGGTGAAAGATTACGACAAGAAGGAATCGGACGTCATCTTCAACACGGTGGGGAACGTCTTTGCCGGTGCTGTCAAGGGCGAGACGGCCGAGGGACTGTCCAAGTCGTTCGGCAAGTTCGAGCAGGAAACACGCTCCTATCAGGAGAGCGACACCTCCGAACACGTCACCATATCCTTCCAGCAGCGGGATGTGCTCCCGGCCAGCCGTATAGAGGCGCTGTCGCAAGGCTCCTTCTGCGGCTACGTGGCCGATGAGTATCGGCAGAAGATCCACCCGAAGGTGTTCTGCGGGGAGATTATCTCGGACGGAAAGACGACCCACAAGGAGGAAGTCCCGCAGGTCGTCGATACAACAAAAGAAACAATCATGAAGGAGGTCCGGCTCAACTATAAGCGCATCCGCAACGAGGTTTATAACCTCGTGCAAAAGGAACTCAACCGGCCGGATCCGGAGCCGGGGGCTACTGCTGCCTCTTCTTAAAGGTCCACTCGAAATCGTAGCCGATGGCGTCGGCCATCTTTTCCATGTCGGACATTTTGCAGTCGTCCACGGCGAAGCGGGTGCTCATGCTTTGGCGGGAGATTCCCACACGGCGGCCGAGCTCCGAAAGGGAGACGTTTTCGTCCATCAGGAAGTCAAATACGGGACGGAGGCGGGCTCCCTTTTTCGTTCCGGGAGAAAAGGGCATTCTGGCCCTTGAATTCGGGGTCTGAGCGGTCTGGGCAGCAGATTCTACTGCTGCATTCTTAACTTCGTTTGCCATCATTTTTCCTTTTCAAATTTGGGCGTTTACGGCGCATTGTTTTCCTTTGCATTGTCAGTTAACAACCGCCGTTGTCAAATTTGACTTGACAAAAGTAAGTAGAATAATCGGAAAAACCGAGAAAAAGATAAACTTTTTTCGTATGTTCGACAACGAACTGTACAACATCCCGCTGGGGAAGGTGCTGGAAGCCCTGGGTGCAAGGCCGGGAAGGCCCGGAATATGTGGACCTCTCCGCTACGCTCCGAGAAGAATGCGTCCCTGCATGTGGATCCGGTCAAGAACGTCTGGTACGACTTCGGTCTCTCGCAGGGCGGAACCAACGTGGACCTGGTGATGCGCGTGAGGAAATGCTCGCAGGCCGAGGCTTACAGTTTCCTGGCCAGGCTGGTTCCCACGCCGCTCCGTTCGGCCGTAAAGGAAGCAGTCGAGCAGCGTCCCTCCATACAGATTAAGGCCGTCCGGGCCATCCGGAGCAACTATCTCCTGCAGTACCTGGAGGGGAGGAAGATTCCGCTGAGCCTGGCCCAGCGATATCTGAAAGAGATTATCGTCTATGACCCGCAGCGGGACCTGCATTTTACCTTGTTGGGAATTCCCAACAACGCCGGAGGCTATGCAATGAAGTCGCCCAGCGGTCATAAGGGAACCGACAAAGCGGGAATCACCACTATAAATAAGGAGGGAAAGATTACCTCGAAACCGTCCACGAAGAAAGTTGCCGTCTTTGAAGGGATGTTCGATTTCCTTTCGTGGCGCGTGATGCAGGGAAGCGAGCTGCCCAGCTGCGACGTAGTCATCCTGAACTCCGTCAACAACCTCGGCAAGGCGGCCGAATACCTCAAGCAGCACGACGGCGCCACCTGTTTCCTGGACAACGATGCCGCCGGGGAGCGCTGCTATCAGGGCGTCCGTGACCTCTTGAAAGGGAAAGACGCGGTGGACATGTCCGACCTCTACGGCCAATTCAAAGACATAAGCGAAATGCTTCAGGCATCCCGGGGCTATTCCTCCCATATGGCATTATATCCAAGTATGTAAATATTTGAAAAAACCATCTCTGAACTGTCTGAGTTGGCGAAAAAATGACTAAATTTGTATGACACCCGGAGAGTATAGAAGGTACTCTGAAAAACTCCAGAAAGCCGGATTCTCCGATGCCCGGCAAAGAGAAGTGATGCTGGAGTTTCTGGACCGGTTGTCTAAAGTTTTAGTAAAAGACTATCTGCAAAAACACGCCGACTATGAGCAGGAAAAGAAAAACAGGCGAAAAGCCCGTAATGGACAGGACCAGTCCGCAAGATAAAAAGATTGCGGTCATATGGACCCGCGTAAGTACGAAGGAGCAGGCCGATAACAACCTAGGCCTTGAAACGCAGGAAAAGGCGTGTCGTGAGTACGCAGAAAGAAACGGCATTGAAATAGATTGTATCAAGGGTAACACCAACGAAAGCGCAAAGACGGAGGGCAAGCTCTTCCGTGAAATGATTGCTTATGTTTCCCTTCATAAAAGGGTCAATACAATCATTGTATATTCCTTGGACCGGTTTTCAAGGACTGGGCCGGAGGCCATGGTTACCAAAGAGTACCTTAAATCCAAGGGGATTACGATTATTTCCGTAACTCAACCCATTGACAACAACAATGCGGCGGGTGCATTCATGGAAAACATCATTTTCCTGTTCAGCCAGTTTGAGAATAATCTCAGAAAAGATAAATGTACGGCAGGAATGATTGCCTGCCTGGAAAACGGGGACTGGTTCTCAGCACCCCCTCTGGGGTATGCTATTGACAAAAGCTCAAAGAAAAAGCATCAGTTGGTCATTGATTCACGTGGCCCTCTCATTGCCAAGGCTTTCAGGTGGAAGGCCTATGACGAAATGTCAGATTCGGAGATTATCAGAAGATTGAAACTGGAAGGTTGGACTGTTTATAAGCAGCGCCTTTCCACGATCTTCCATAACCCATTCTATATTGGCAAGATCAGGCATCATCTGCTTGGAGACAGGATCGTCCAAGGAAATCATCCTCCCATTATAGATGAAAAGACCTTCAATATAGTCAACGGAATAGAAACGCATTCAGGCTATGTTCACGCGGAGGAAACGCCAAGCACTCCACTGAAACGTTTCGTGCGCTGCAGCGTATGCGGGTGTTACATGACGGGGTATGAAGTCAAGAAGAAACATCTTTGGTACTACAAATGCAATACCGTAGGATGCAAATGCAACCGGAGCGCCACTGTGCTCCATGACAAGTTCTACCAGCTTTTGGAGCAATATAACATCGAGGGAGAATGCAAAGAGATTCTCCAGGAAATGATAGTGGCAAAATTGTCCACTTATAATGAGGATATCACCAGAGAACTGTCTTCACTGAAAAAACGTCGGAATGCATATGAGGCGCAGAAAAAGGAGGTGATGACCAAGTTCGGATTGGGTGCCATTCCCGAAGATGTCTACTCCGTTACACGCGAAAATCTGGACCGCCAGCTGGATGAAATCGGCATAGAAATACGGGACCTTGAAAATCAATCCTCGAACCAGGACCTTGACGTTGCAAGTGCAATTACAACTATTTGTAACTTAGGCGATTACTGGAAGAATGGAACCTATGAAACCAAGCAATTCATCCAAGATTTTGCGTTTCCGGACGGACTACATTGGGACCGCGAAAATGACAATTATCGAACCACCTCGGAAAACGAGGCGCTTTCTTTAATTCGCTTATTTTCAAGTAGTTACAGAAACGAAATATCGCAAAAAAAGGACAAAACTCTCGTTTTGTCCTCGTTAGTAGCGGAGGCAGGACTCGAACCTACGACCTCCGGGTTATGAGCCCGACGAGCTACCGACTGCTCTACTCCGCGGTTTGGGAATGCAAAGGTAAGGAGTATTTTCGGGAATTCCAAATTTATTTTAGGAATGCCAGGATGGCGGGGAGGTCTGCGGCCGGGAAGGCCTTCTGCTCTCCGGAGGCTAAGTTCTTGATATTCACCTCTCCGGCGGCTATCTCGTTGGAGCCGTTGATGGAGATGAAGGGGATGCCTTTCCGCTCTGCGTATTCAAACTGTTTTTTGAGCTTGGTGGCTTCCGGGTACACCTCCACGGCTATGCCGGCAGCCCTCAGAGCCTTGGCCACGGGGAGGGTGTAGCGGAGCTCATCGGCCCCCATGACGGCAAAGAGCAGCCGGGTACTTTCCAGGGTGTCCGGGAAGAGCTCCAGGCCCGTGAGGACGTCGTAGATGCGGTCGGCCCCGAAGCTGATGCCCACGCCGGAGAGGTCCGGCAGGCCGAAGATGCCGGTGAGGTTGTCGTAGCGGCCGCCTCCGCAGATGGAGCCGATTTCCCAGTCCAGCGCCTTCACCTCGAAGATGGCGCCGGTGTAATAGTTGAGGCCGCGGGCCAGCGAGAGGTCCATCTCCACGGGAGCGTCAATGCCCACGGCATCCATGAGGCCGAAGAGTTCTTCCAGCTCAGAGAGGCCCTTGAGGCCGATTTCGGAGCTGACGCCGGAAGCGCTGCCGCCCTCGAAGAGCTTTTTCATGGCAGCCATTTTTTCGGAGAAACTGCCCTGCAGGGACAGGATCTGCCCGATGACGGCGATGCCGGAAGCGGCGAGGCCCTTTTCGGCCATCTCTTCCTTCACTTTCTCCAGACCAATTTTGTCCAGTTTGTCGATGGCCACGGTGATGTCCACCACCTTGTCCGGGGCGCCGGCAATCTCTGCGAAGCCGGTGAGCACCTTGCGGTTGTTGATGTGGATGCCCACGCGCACGCCCAGCTTGGCAAACACCGTATCCACCATCTGCACCAGTTCCAGTTCGTTCACCTGACTGCGCGTGCCAATCACGTCCACGTCGCACTGGTAGAACTCACGGTAGCGGCCCTTCTGGGGACGGTCGGCCCGCCAAACCGGCTGGATCTGGAAGCGCTTGAAGGGGAGGGCAATCTCTGCCTGGTGCTGCACCACGTAGCGGGCGAAGGGGACGGTTAGGTCGTAGCGGAGGCCCTTCTCCGGGGCCAGGGCGGCCTTCTCACCGCTGTTCTGGATGCGGAACAGGAGCTTGTCTCCCTCTTCTCCGTACTTGCCCAGCAGGGTGGATAGGTTCTCCATGGCCGGCGTCTGGATTTCCTGGTATCCGTAGGTGCGGAACACGCTGCGGATGGTGTCGAAAATATAGTTGCGGCGGGCCATTTCTCTTTGGCCGAAGTCCCGCGTGCCCTTTGGTATGGAAGGTTTCTGAACTGCCATTTTCTTAAAATTTGCCAAAGTTAGCAAAAAAGTGTTATATTTGTAGTCCCAAACGCGAGATTAGCTCAGTTGGTAGAGCGTTGGCTTCCCAAGCCGAAGGTCGCGAGTTCGAGACTCGTATCTCGCTCACAATTCTTTCACAACCAGTGCATTAGGAATAATGCGCTGGCCTTTTTTATCATAGGTCCCGTTGTCGCTGGGATGGGAGATAATCCCTTCCGGAAGTACCCACAGGGCCGATGAGCCGCCTCCGTCCAAGTTCAGGGCATCCGTAAGCCCCAGGGAAAGGGCCAGGTCCGTGAGCTCCGCGATGGACATGCCCTCGGCGTTCCCTTCGGAGCGGCCGTCCACCACAACCAGCCAAACATAGCCCTGGGCATCCGTTCCCACCAAGGAGCGCGGATGGCGTTTGGCGTAAAAGCCCTTCCAGCCGTCAATGCCTTCTTCGTAGGTGACGGCCAGCCCTTCGTCCACCAGGATGGGGCCGCTGGCCATCACCTCCCAGCTGGTTTCCGGGCCGGTCCAGGTGGTATCGGCCTGGATGGCGTCGACGGCCAGCTTATGCGGGTCGATGAAAATGGCGCCGTTGGAGCGGAAGAGTTCCCCCTGGGTGGTGCCGCCCACCCAGAAGCCGTCGTCCTTCACGAAGGTGACGGGCGTGAGCTCCCGCATGTTGAAATAGCTGCCGTTGATGCCGGCCACCGCCCCGTGCTTGAGGCTGAGGGCGCTGATGCTGTCTGCCTGGGGGCCTTCGGCGGCCACTACTTCCAGCCGGTAGTCATCGGCCTTGAAACGCACGAAGCTCACGGACTGCGGGGAATCGAAGAGCTGCGAGCGCAGCGTTCCGTAGACGGCTTTGGCCTTGGCGGCCTTCTTCGAGGTAAGGGCTTCGCCGGAGTTCAGATCGTAGAGCTGTGCCTCTTCGGGAAAGGGATTGGGGGCCGATGTGCAGGCCAGGGCCAGCAGAGGGAGTGCTATAAGGATGATTTTTTTCATAAGCGAAGGGCTTTGTTTACAAAAGTAGCAATATTTTGGGGAAATATGCAGATTATTCGTAATTTTGTATTTGTAAAAAAAGTAGACGCCATGATTGTCAAGTCCTTTGTTCTCAAACCCCGCACCATTTCCCAGATTGCAACCCTCTGCACCCCGGATACCCTTGCCGTGGTCCGTCCCGGCAAGAAGATTGAAGCCCTGTTCAGGGACGCCGTCCAGAAGACGGTGGTGGACAAGCAGCAGGCATTTGAGGAGATGACGGCCATCCGGGAGCATTTCTGCACCATGGCCACGGGAGACGCTTATCTTCAGAAGGTGGATGAAACGGTGGATGCCGTAGCCACTTACCTGAGGGAGGCCATGTATGTCCAGACATCGGCCACGGCCATTGAGGACTATGTGCTGGCCAAGTGCTCCCGCCTCTGTGCGGAGGCCGTGAACGCCCAGGTGGGAGGAACCCTCCTGGACGGCACCCAGCTTATGATTTGCCGGCAGGATGCTGCTGGCGCCCAGCACTTTGACTGGGTGGCCTCCGGAAAACAGATAGAGCTCCGCTGCCAGCGGGTGCCCGGCCCCGTGGTCATCTCCGGTGGTTACGGCATGCTCACTTCCGGCTATGTGGTACGGGTAGGCAAGGACGGCGCCCATCTGATGGCGTCGCTCATCGCTTCCGTCCTCAAGGCCCAGAGCATCGAGTTCCATATAGAGGCCCAGGGCGTGGCGGGCATCCCGGCCATGACCTACGACGAGGCGGCGCATTTCTGCGCATCGGCCCAGGCGCCCTTCTCTTCGTCGGCCATCTGGCCCGCCAAGAATGCCGGCATCCCCATCCTGGTCAAGAATATAGAGGACGAGCAGTTCGAGGGCACGGTGATTTCCACCGGATCGGCCCATAAGATAGAGGTGATTGCAGAGAAGGACCTTTCTTTGGTAACCGTATATGGCACGGGCCTGCTGGGCCGTGTGGGCATGTCCGGAGCCATTTTCTCCTGCCTGGCCCAAGCTGGCGTGAACGTCCGTTTCATTGCCCAGACTTCTTCTGAATACAGCATCAGCTTTGCCGTGGCCCAGGAGCAGAACCAGCTGGCCGGTGAGGCCATCCGCAGTCTGTTCAAGAGCAATCCGCTGCTCCCGCTGGACGACGTGGTGGTCCTTAACCAGGCCGTGGGCATTGTGACGGTGTTTGGCAGCCGGATGAAGAATGTGCCCGGCACCTCGGGTTCCGTCTTCGGGAAACTGGGGGCGGCGGGCATCAATGTCATCGCATCGGCCCAGGGCGGGGAAGAGCTCTCCATCTCCCTGGTGGTGAATGCGCAGGATGTAGAAAAAGCAAAGGAGGTTCTTTCGTAGAACCTCCTTTTTCTTACTTGATAATTCCTTCTTCCTTGAACACCTGGGTGAGGGCGTCCACCGCTCTGTCCACCTGCTCACGCGTGTGCGTGGCCATGAGGGAGAAGCGGATGAGGGTGTCCTGCGGGGCGCATGCCGGCGGAATCACGGAATTGATGAAAACGCCCTTGTCGAAGGCCCGCTTGGTGACGATGAAGGTCTTTTCCAGGTCCCTGACATAGAGCGGAATGATGGGGCTCTCGGTTTCTCCAATCTCGAAGCCGGCTTCCCGGAAGCGGCGGAGGGCGTAGTTGGTCACGTCCCAGAGGTTGGTGATGCGCTGGGGCTCCTTCTGGATAATGTGAAGGGCCTCCAGGGCCGATGCCGTTGCGGCGGGCGTGTCCGAAGCCTGGAAGATATAGGTGCGGGCGGTGTGACGGAGGTAGTTGATGATCACCTTGTCGGCCGCGATGAAACCGCCGATGGCGGCCAGGCTCTTGGAGAAGGTACCCATGATGAGGTCTATCTCATTGGACAGGCCGAAATGGTTGCACACGCCGCGACCCTGCTTTCCGAAGACGCCCAGGCCGTGGGCCTCGTCCACCATGATGACCACGTTGTCATACTTGTGCTTGAGCTCCACAATCTCCGGCAGCTTGGCCAGGTCTCCTTCCATGGAGAAGACGCCGTCCACCACGATGAGCTTGACGGAGTTCTTGGGGCAGCGGCGCAGGCGGCGCTCCAGGTCCTTCATGTCGTTGTGCCTGTAGTGCAGGCCCTTGGCGAAGCTGAGCCGGCGGCCGTCCACGATGGAGGCGTGGTCACGGTCGTCGCAGATGATGAAATCGTCTTTGGTGAGGAGCTGGGGAATGACGCCGCTGTTCACGGTGAAGCCGGTGGAGAACACCAGGGCTTCGTCTTTGCCCACAAAGGCGGCCAGTTCTTTTTCCAGCTGAACGTGGAGGTCCAGCGTACCGTTGAGGAAACGGGATCCGGCGCAGCCGGAACCATATTTCTTGAGGGCCTCGATGCCGGCATTGATGACACGCTCGTCTCCGGTGAGCCCGGTATAGGCGTTGGAACCGAACATGAGGATCTGCTGTCCGTCCATGGTTACTTCGGTTCCCTGTTTGCTGGTAATCTGACGGAAATACGGGTAGATGCCCTTCTCCATCATTTTCTGGGGGAGGTCATATTTGGCCAGTCTGGCGTGTAAAAGTCCCATTTTGGTATAGGTTTAAGTATCGTTTTGTCTCTTATAAAACGTGCAAAGTTACAAAAAATTTTTATATCCTACCTTTGTATACACGATAACCGTAAATGGCTATGATTGAGAAGCAAAGCATGGGAAGCACGAACGATACGTTCACGGCGGGCATGCCCAGGAGGGTGCCGCGGTCTATGATGAGGGCCTGCAGCGGAGGCAGCACGGAGCCGCCCAGGATGGCCATGATGAGGCCGGCGGCCCCGAACTTGGCGTCCTCTCCCAGACCGTCCAGGGCTATCCCGTAGATGGTGGGGAACATCAGGGACATGCAGGCGCTCACCGCCACCAGGCAGTACAGACCGGCGATGCCCTGCAGGAAAATCACGCCTAAGGTGCAGCCGATGCCCGCTATGGCGAAGGTGTGCAGCATTTTGCCGGGCTGAAGGTATTTCATGAGCCAGGTGCAGACAAAGCGGCTGCAGCAGAAGATGATCATGGCGGCGATGTTGTAGCGCTGGCTCAACACCTCCGCGTCAATCTCGCTCAGGCCCCGCTCCATGAAGATGCGCGTCCCGTACTGGATGATGAAGGTCCAGCACATGATCTGCACGCCCACATAGAAGAACTGCGCCAGTACGCCTTCGCGGTAGCGTTTTTTGCCCGCCAGGTCGCTCAGCGTTTCCCGGATGCTGCCCTTGTTCTCCTCCTTCACCCGCGGCATCTTTATCAGCAGGATGAGGAGGAACATCGCCACAATCACCAGGCCGATGATGACATACGGCTTGATGAGGATGCCCAGGTCGCTCTGGCGCATGGCGGCGAACTCCGCATCGGGGAGGTTGGCACGCTGGGCCGAACTCATGGGGTTCAGGCGCGCCTGGATGAAGTTCATGGCCACGAACATGCCGCAGAGCGAGCCGATGGGATTGAACGACTGGGCAAAGTTGAGCCGCCGCGTGGCCGTCTCGGGAGAGCCCATGGCCAGGATGTACGGATTGGCGCTGGTTTCCAGGAAACTGAGCCCGCAGGTGAGGATGAAATAGGCCACCAGGAAGGGCCAGTAAGTGCCCGTAGAACGTGCCGCAATGAAGAGGAATGCGCCCGTGGCATACAGGCCCAGGCCCATGAGGATGCCGCTCTTGTAGTTGAACTTGCGGATGAACAGGGCCGCCGGCAGGGCCATGGCAAAATAGCCGCCGTAAAAGGCCACCTGCGTAAGGGTCCCCTCCGTCACGCTCATGCGGAAAATCTTGGAAAACGCCTTCACCATGGGATTGGTGATGTCATTGGCGAATCCCCACAGCGCGAAGCATGCCGTAATCAGAATGAACGGAATCAGATAGTTAACCCCGTTGTATTTTAAGATTGATGATTTATTATCCATGGATTTTTATTTTAAGGATAAGCCTGTCTCTTTCCAAACCCATGGCCACCCTCGGCCGTGTAAGAGGGAGGGGCCCTTTAGGGAGGGGTCGCGAAGCGACGGTTTGGAAAGAGACAGGCTTATCCTCATTTTTTGAAAAGCGGTCCATATGCCTGGCAGGCTCTGTAATCGGCCCCTTCCGGGTCCATGCCGAAGGCCCTCCAGGTAGAGGGGCGGAAAATTTGGTCGTCGGGCACATTGTGCATGCACACGGGGATGCGGAGCATGGAGCAGAGGGTAATAAGGTCTGCCCCCACGTGGCCGTAGACAATGGCGCCGTGGTTGGCTCCCCAGTTGTTCATAACACTATATACGTCTTTGAACGGGGCCTTGGACGGGTCCAGACGCGGGGCGAACCAAGTGGTGGGCCAGCCCTTGTCCGTGCGCTCGTCCAGGATCTTGAACTGCTTCTCGGAGACGTCCACCGTCCAGCCTTCGGCCAGCTGGAGCACCGGCCCCAGATTCTTGACCATGTTCACCCGGATCATGGTGCAAGGCATGCCGCCGTGGGTGAGGAACTTGGAGGAGAAACCGCCGCCACGGAAATATTCCCGGTTGGCGGGCACCCACACCGTGGCGTCTAAGCAGTCCTGGGCCTCCTTCTCGCTGATTTCCCAGAAAGGCTTCATTGCGGGCTTGCCGCCGCGGAGGCAGCGGCCGCTGCCGTCCAGCGTGGCGGCGCCGGAATTGATGAGGTGGATGATGCCGCCGGCCGCCTTGCCCTCAAGTTTCTCACCGGTCACGCGCTCCACGGCCTCGGGGCTCCAGTAGGTTCGAACATCGGCAAAAATGGCGGGCGTCTGGGCCACAAGATGCCCCAGGAGCATGGCCACGCCGTTGAGGGAGTCGTTCTCCGTGGCCAGCACGAAGGGTTTGCGGATGCCGTTCCAGTCGAAGGAAGAGTTGAGGATGGCCTCCGCGAAGTCTCCGTTGGGATAGAAGTCCGTCCACTGGCGCTGGCCCTGGAACCCGCCCAGGATGGCGTTGTGGCCCAGGGCTTCCTCTCCGAAGCCCATTTCCTTGAGCTTGGGATTGCCTTGCAGAAGGTCCTTGATGATAATGGCCATCTTGACCACGAACTCCCAGTCCTTGTCCTTCTCTTCCCGGGTTTTCTTGAGGTCCGGGCGGTTGCACACATCTTCGTACTCCTTGCAGTTCTTTTGGGCCCACTTGAGCGCTTTTTCGAACTCCTCGTGGTCGTAGATGCCCCGTTCCATGCGACGGATGATCTCTACCTCGTCGATGCCTTCGCAGCGCATGCCCAGGTAGTCTTCGAAGAAGTCCGGGTTCACGATGGAACCGGCGATGCCCATGCACACGGCGCCGATGGACAGATACGACCGGCCCCGCAGGGAGGTGGCGGCCACGGCGGTGCGGGCAAAGCGGAGGAGCTTTTCCTCCACATCGGCCGGGATGGTCTGGTTGTCAGCGTCCTGGACGTCATGTCCGTAGATGCCGAAGGCGGGGAGGCCCTTCTGGGCGTGGGCGGCGAGGACGGCGGCCAGATACACGGCGCCGGGACGCTCGGTCCCGTTGAAGCCCCAGACGGCCTTGATGGTATGAGGGTCCATGTCCATGGTTTCGCTGCCGTAGCACCAGCAAGGGGTGACGGTGATGGTGACGGCCACACCCTCGCGGGCGAATTTCTCCGCGCAGGCGGCCGTTTCGGCCACCCGGCCGATGGTGCTGTCGGCAATGACGCACTCTACGGGAGCGCCGTCAATGTAACGGAGTTTGCTGCTGATGAGTTTGGCCACGGCTTTCGCCATGCCCATGGTCTGGTCTTCCAGGGATTCCCGGACGCCGTTCATGCGCCCGTCGATGGTGGGGCGGATGCCAATTTTGGGGTGATTCATATCCTAAGTGTTTTTGGTTATCAGTTATCGGCCTTAAAGTTACTAAAAATTACAAAAAAATATGTACCTTTGGAGGATAATTGCAGAAAAAATCATGGAAGAGCGCAAACTCAATTTTTTAGAAGAAATCATTGAAAAGGATTTGGCCGAAGGAAAAGTGGACTCCATCATGACCCGCTTCCCTCCGGAACCCAACGGCTATCTGCACCTGGGCCATGCCAAGAGCATCTGCCTCAATTTCGGCCTGGCGCAGAAGTATGGCGGAAAGACCAATCTCCGTTATGACGATACCAACCCCACCAAGGAAGACACCGAGTACGTGGATTCTATCAAGGAAGACATCCAGTGGCTGGGCTTCCGCTGGGACAAGGAGCTGTATGCCTCCGACTATTTCGACCAGCTTTACGAGTGGGCCGAAGACCTCATTAAACGCGGCCTGGCCTACGTGGACGACCAAACCCAGGAGCAGATCCGCGAGAACCGCGGTACCGTGGACAAGCCCGGCACCCCCAGCCCCTGGCGGGACCGCACCCCGGAAGAGAACCTGAAACTGTTCCGGGAGATGAAGGCCGGCAAGTACGCGGAAGGGGAGAAGGTGCTCCGTGCCAAGATTGACATGGCCCATCCCAACATGATGTTCCGGGATCCTCTGCTGTACCGCATCAAGTTCGCCCACCATCACCGGACCGGAGACAAGTGGTGCATCTACCCCATGTACGACTACACCCACGGCCAATGCGATTCCATCGAACATATCACACACTCCATCTGCACGCTGGAGTTTGACGTTCACAGGCCTCTGTACGACTGGTTCATCCAGACCCTGGGCATCTATCCTTCCCATCAGTACGAGTTCGCCCGCCTGAACCTCACCTACACCCTCATGTCCAAGCGCAAGCTGCTGGAACTGGTGCAGAAGGGCCTGGTGAGCGGCTGGGACGACCCTCGCATGCCCACCCTCTGCGGTGTGCGCCGCCGCGGTTACACCGCCAACGCCCTCAAGATGTTCTGCGACAAGATTGGCGTTTCCAAGCGGGACCAGCTCATGGACATCCAGCTGCTGGAGTGGTGCGTCCGTCAGGACCTCAATGAGCGCTCCAACCGCTACATGGTGGTGCAGGATCCCGTCAAGCTCACCATCACCAACTGGCCGGAAGGCAAGGTGGAGTGGTTCGACTGCCCGCTGAACCCCGCCGATCCGGAGGGTGCCAAGCGCAAGGTCCCCTTCACCGGGAATCTCCTGATTGAAAGGGCCGATTTCATGGAAGACGCCCCCAAGAAGTTCTTCCGCCTCAAACCCGACGGAGAGGTGCGTCTCAAATACACCTACATCGTCAAGTGCAACGAGGTGGTCAAGGATGAAAACGGGGAAGTGGTGGAGCTCAAGTGCACCTACGACCCTTCCACCGAGTACCGTCCGGTGAAGGGCACCATCCATTGGGTATCGGCCTCCCATGCCAAGGAGCTGGAACTCCGCAATTACGACCGCCTCTTCACCCTGGCCGACATGTCCCAGGTGCCCGAAGACAAGGACTACAAGGATTACCTGAATCCGGAGTCCCTGGTGCTGGGCAAAGGCTATGCGGAACCCGCCCTGCTGGAAGACGCCTCCGGCATCGCCGTTCAGTTCGAGCGCACGGGCTACTATGTGAAGGACAGGGACTCCACCCCGGAGCACCCTGTCTTCAACAAGACCACGGCCCTGAAAGACAGTTACAAGCCTGAATAGAACACCAGCCATATCGGAGAATAGCAGAAGGATAGCGCGGAACACTATCCTTCTGTATTTCCGTATGCTGGTGATGATGGTGGTGGGGCTGGTGACTTCACGTGTCATCCTGCAGGCCTTGGGCGTGACGGACTGGGGCGTATATGGCGCCGTGAGCGGTGTCATTACCGGTTTCATGCTGGTGATGAATACGGTGGCGTCGGCCATCACCCGTTACATTACCGTGGGGCTTGGGAAAGGGGACCGGGAACACTTGAAGACCGTTTTCGGAACCAGCATGGCCATCATGGCCGCGTTCTGCTGCCTGCTGGTGCTGCTGGCCGAAAGTGCCGGACTGTGGTATCTGTACCATAAGATGGATATTCCGCCGGAGCGCCTGGGCGCGGCCGCCCATGTCCTCCAGGCATCTATGCTCATGCTCATTTTTAACCTTTTGAGCATCCCCTATACGGCCGTCATCAACGCCCATGAGCATATGAGCGCCTATGCCGGGATAGCCATCCTGGAAGCAGTTCTCAAACTGGGTGTGGCCGCCATGGTATGGTTCTCATCGGCCGACCGCCTTATTCTGTATGCCTGGCTGCTTGCTTTGGCCGCCCTTGTTTCCCGCATCGCCTATGTCCTGTATAGCCGTTCCCATTTCGAGGAATCGCGCGGTCCTCTGCACGGAAGCCTGGCCCTGGCCAAGGAGATGGGCGGTTTTACGGGCTGGAACTTCGTGGGATCGGCCACCTATATGCTCAACACGCAGGGCATCAACCAACTCATGAACCTCTTTTTCGGGGTGGGCGCCAATGCCGCGCGCGGCGTGGCCGACAAGGTGGAACAAGTGGTACGTCAGTTCGCCACCAACATTGCCCTGGCCGTGAATCCACAGCTTACCAAGAGCTATGTGGGCGGCAACAAGTCCTATGCCTACGATCTGGCCTGCAAGGCCTCCAAATACTATTTCTGGGTGCTCTGGGCCCTGTCCCTGCCTTTCCTTTTCGAGGCCGAAACCATCCTCCGCCTCTGGCTGGGCGTGGTTCCCCCCGGGGCTGCGGTCTTTACCCGGCTCACCCTTGTGTGCTTCCTGGTGGATTTCACCCCCGGGACGCTCACCATCCTGGAACTGGCGCAGGGTAGCGTCAAACGTTATTACTTGATAACCAGTGCGGTGGCTGTGCTGGTGTTCCCGCTTACCTGGGTCCTGTATGCGCTGGACTTCCCGGCCCATGTAGGGTATCTGACATTCATCGCTGTGTATCTGGTGAAATCGGCCGTGATGCTCCGGATGGTCCACATGGATACAGGACTACCCGTGAAGAAATACCTGAAAGAAGCGCTTTTGCCCATGCTGGCACCCTCTTTTCTGACCCTTGCCGTCTTGTGGCATCTATGGCATCTCCTGCCGGATGGCGCCTGGTGGAATTTCCTGGTGCTGGCCGCTTTTGACGTTCTTTGTATGGTGCTGGCCGCCTGGATTTATGGCCTCACGAAAGGGGAGAAGGACTATCTCCTTTCCAAATTCAGACTCAAATGATTACGAAACTTTTATATATCCTGGTGAGCGGCCCGGAGGATGTGTACCTGGAGCAGGCTTTCATCAGCGCGTCCACTTGCGTCCGCCACAATCCGGACGCAGTCCTTACGCTCCTGACAGACCGGCTTACGGCCGAGGGCTGGCTCCGGGAGAGTCCGCTTTCCGATCCCTTTCAAGCGCTTTTCAAGGAAATCAAGGTGGTAGACCTGGATGCGTCGGAGTCGGCCATGCAGCGCTCCCGTCTTCTGAAAACGGGCATGCGGGAATATGTGGAGGGAGATTTTCTCTTTATCGATGCCGATACGGTGGTGGCCCGCAGTCTGGAAGACATCGATGCTTTTGATGCCACTCTGGCCGCCTGTCCGGACCTTCATGCCTCTTTTTCGGAGCATCCGCACCGGCGGGCCACCATCAATATGTGCAAGCGCCTGGGCTTTGACGCCGGCGTCACCCGGAACTATTTCAACAGCGGAGTGATGCTGGTAAGGGATACGCCTGAGAATCATGCTTTCTTCCGGACTTGGCAGCAGAACTACTTGAAGGGCTTTACTGCCGGCATCCGGCCGGACCAACCCTCCCTGGCCCAGACGGACGCCCAGCTTGGGTTCCCCATCCGGGAACTTCCCGGAGAATGGAACTGCCAGGTGCAGAATGGTGTCCGTTACTTGGCAGATGCCTATATCCTCCATTATATGGTCACCAACCAGGCTTCCGGAGAAGAGGATAAACTGTATGTCCTTAACAGCCGGGACCTGCTTATGAAGGTGCGGAAAGAAGGCTTGGAACCGGTGAAAGCCATTCTTCAGAATCCGCTCAGGGGATATGCCCCTTCCGTGCGGGTTTTTGCCGGAGAAGACATCCATTTCTTCCAGACCCGCCGCTACAAATGGATGCGCAGCAAATTCTCCCGGGAAGGATTCTCCCTCCTTGAGTGGCTGCTCAAAGTAAAAGACCATCTTCTAAAACGCGTATAGAGATGCCCGTAGTCAGTGTCATCATTCCCAGTTACAACCTGGGAGAATATCTGGGGGAGACCCTTAAAAGCGTACAGGACCAGACCTTCCGGGACTGGGAATGCCTGGTAGTGGAGAACGGCTCCAGCGACAATTCAACGGAGGTTATTCGCGAGTTCGTGTCGCTGGATGCCCGTTTTACGCTTATCCCCCTCCTTTCCAACATTGGGGTGGCGGCCGCCCGCAACATGGCCATGCACCGTTGTTTCGGGAAGTATATCCTTTTCCTGGATGCCGATGACCTGATTGGGCCCGGCTACATGAAGGCGGCTGTGGAGGCCATGGAAGCGGATCCTTCCCTGAATGTGGTCTACGGGAAGGCGGAGCGCTTCGGAAGCGAGACTTCCTGGGACCTGCCGCCCTTCTCCATGTCCACCATGCTGTCCCGCAACTGCCTGTATGTGAGCTGCTTTTTCCGCAAACAGGAACACGATCTGTATCTGGGTACGGGCTTCGACACTTCTTTCGTGAACGGTTACGAAGACTGGGATTTCTGGCTCAGCCTCTTCCAAGCCCTTCCCGGGGAGCCGCATGTGCTCCAGCTTCCTCAGGTGTATTTCTACTACCGGACGCGCCGGAATTCCCGCAATACGGGTGTCTCTGACGAGATTCTGAAGGAGATTCGCTACAAGCTTTGGGACAAGCACAAGGAGCTGTATGCCCGCTATTTCCCGGACCCCTTGGAGACGGTGGAATACCGCCGCATGGCACGTGCTTTCCGGAAGGCTTCGGATACCCCCTGCTGGAAACTCCGGATGGCTGTGAAAAAGCTTCTGGGCCGATGACTGCGCGGGTCCTGGTCATAGTGGTTACCCATAACGGGATGCGGTGGCTGCAACGCTGCCTGTCCTCCGTCACGGCAGACCTGTATGTCTGGGACAATGCTTCCACGGACGGAAGTGCAGACTATGTGGCGGAGAATTTCCCGCAGGCCGTGCTGGTAAAAAGTGCGGAGAATTTAGGATTTTCCATTCCTAATAATAAGGGTTTTGAATATGCCATCCGGGAGGGCTATGACTACGTCTATCTCCTGAACCAGGATGCTTGGTTGGAACCGGGTGCCTTGGAAATGCTGGTGGCTTCTGCCCAGGTCCATCCGGAGTATGGTGTCCTGAGCCCCCTCCAGATGACTGAAGGTTATAAGGACCTGGACCGCCAGTTCGCCAAATGGTATTCGGGCTCAGGGGTAGGTGCATGCTCCAAAACCCATGGCCACCCTCGGCCATGTAAGAGGGAGGGGCCCACCGACAGAGTCGGTGGGAGGGGCCGTAGCGAAGCGGAGGCGGTTTTGGAGTATGTACCTACCCCGGAGCCTGTGCCCTTCATCATGGCGGCGCATTGGCTGGTGCCGGTGCGGGTGGTGGAGAAAATCGGCCCCTTTGAGGAGGAGCTTTTCCCGCTGTACGGGCAGGACGGGGAGTGGTGCCGGCGTTTGCACTTTTGCGGCCTAAAAGTTGGGGTTGTTCCGGAGGCCCGGGCCGTGCATGACCGGCAGTACCGGGAAGAGCCTTTGGAACGGGTGGTGTACCGGAATTATTACACGGGTTCCCTGGTGCGTCTGTGTGACGTGTCCCGTCCTCTTTTTGAAAAATTTTTATTTGTCATTCTTTTTACTTTGGTGAAGGTGGTGAGGTATCGTAGTGCGCTGCCTGTCAAGTATTTCCGTCAGATTTGCCGGGACCTTCCCCGGGTGCGGAAGCTGCGTTCCCTCGTGCGTACGCGGGCACATAACGCGAAATAAATTTGCCTATTCGGCCATAAGTTTGTATTTTTGTATGTTTTATTCAGAATCAAACTATGGCAGTAGCAGATATACTCAAGAAAATCTTCGGTTCCAAGAGTGACCGCGACATGAAAGCGGTCAGGCCCATCCTGGACAAGGTGCTGGCCGTTTACCCCGAAATCGATGCCCTTTCCACCGACGCCCTCCGTGAGAGGAGCGCCGCCATCCGTCAGAAGATTGCGCTGGTGGAGAAGCCCTTCGAGGACCGCATCGCTCAGATCAAGCTGGAACTGGAAAAGGATATTCCCGTAGAGCAGAAAGAGGCCCTGGCTACGGAAAGCGACAAGCTGGTGAAGGACGAGGACGAGGCCATCGAGAAAGTGCTCATGGAAGTGCTTCCGGAGGCGTTCGCCATCGTGAAATCCACCGCCCGCCGCTTTGCCCAGAACCCGACGGTGGAAGTGACGGCCTCCGAATTCGACAAACTCCTCGCTGCCCAGGGCCGTGATTTCGTGGAGATTGCCGGTCCAGCCGGCAATGACGGAACGGTCAAGGCCATCTGGCACAACCACTGGATGGCCGGCGGCAACGAGATAACCTGGGACATGGTCCACTACGACGTCCAGCTCATCGGCGGCATCGTGCTGCATCAGGGCAAGATTGCGGAAATGGCCACGGGTGAGGGTAAAACCCTGGTGGCCACCCTTCCTGTGTTCCTGAACGCACTGGCCGGGAAGGGCGTGCACGTGGTTACGGTGAACGACTATCTGTCCAAGCGTGACTCCGAGTGGATGGGCCCGCTCTATATGTTCCACGGCCTGTCCGTAGACTGCATAGACAAGCACCAGCCCAACTCCGAGGCCCGCAAGAAGGCCTACGAGTGCGACATCACCTTCGGCACCAACAACGAGTTCGGCTTCGACTACCTCCGTGACAACATGGCTACGCGCCTGACGGACCTGGTGCAGAGAAAGCACCATTACGCCATCGTGGACGAGGTGGACTCCGTCCTCATCGACGACGCCCGTACCCCCCTGATCATCTCCGGCCCCATGGAAAAGGCTTCCGGAGACGAGCAGTTCATGGAATATCGGCCCTATGTGGAGAACCTGTACAACAAGCAGCGCGCCCTGGTGAACACCACGCTCAACGAGTCCAAGAAACTCATCGCCGCGGGTGACGAGGCCGAGGGCGGCAAACTCCTGTTCCGCTGCTACAAGGGCCTGCCCAAATATCAGCCCCTCATCAAGTTCCTCTCGGAGCCCGGCATGAAGGCCCTCATGCAGAAGACGGAGGCCTATTACCTGCAGGACAACGAGCGGGAGATGCCCCAGGTGACGGACGAACTTTACTTCGTCATCAACGAGGTGCTCAACACCGTGGACATGACGGACAAGGGACACGACACCCTGGCCCAGAGCGTGAGTGACCCTAACTTCTTCGTGCTGCCGGACATGGGATCGGCCATTGCGGAGATTACGCATGACCTGAACCTCTCCGCTACGGAGAAGGCGGAGAAGAAGGACGCCCTCATGGAGGACTTCTCCCTCAAGAGCGAGCGGGTGCATACCGTGATCCAGCTCCTGAAGGCGTATGCCATGTTCACCAAGGATGTGGACTACGTGATTGTGGACAATAAGGTGAAAATTGTGGATGAGAGCACCGGCCGTATCATGGAGGGCCGCCGCTGGAGCGACGGTCTGCACCAGGCCGTGGAGGCCAAGGAGAACGTGAAGGTGGAGGCAGCCACGCAGACCTTTGCCACCGTCACCCTGCAGAACTACTTCCGCATGTATCACAAGCTGGCCGGTATGACCGGTACGGCCGAGACGGAGGCTGGGGAGTTCTGGGACATCTACAAGCTGGATGTGGTGGTGATTCCCACCAATCGGCCAGTCATAAGGGACGACCAGAACGACATCATCTACAAGACCAAGAAGGCCAAGTTCAACGCCGTTATCGATAAAGTGGTGGAACTCTCCGAGGCCGGACGCCCGGTGCTGGTGGGTACCACCGACGTGGAAACTTCCGAGCTCCTGGCCCGCATGATGCGCATCCGCGGCATCACGGCCAACGTGCTCAACGCCAAGGAACATGCCCGTGAGGCGGAGATTGTGGCCCAGGCCGGCCAGAAGGGCAAGGTGACCATTGCCACCAACATGGCGGGCCGTGGTACGGATATCAAGCTCACCCAGGAGGTGAAGGACGCGGGCGGCCTGGCCATCATCGGCACCACCCGTCACGACAGCCGCCGCGTGGACCGTCAGCTCCGCGGACGTGCCGGCCGTCAGGGAGACCCGGGAAGCTCCTGCTTCTACATTTCCCTGGAAGACGACCTCATGCGCAAGTTCGGCTCCGAAAGGATTGCCGGCGTGGTGGACAAGCTGGGAATGGCCGATGACGACCCTCTGGTTTCCGGCATGCTTACCAAGAGCATCGAGGGCGCCCAGAAGAAGGTGGAAGAGAACCACTTCGGCTGGCGCAAGCGCACCCTGGAATACGACGACGTGATGAACTACCAGCGCGAGGCCGTGTATGCCCGCCGCCGCAACGCCCTCTCCGGTGAGCGCATAGAGATAGACATCCAGAACATGATGACGGATACGGCCGAGGTGATTGCCCAGCAGTGCGAAGGCATGGCCTACGATGAGTTCCAGGAATATGTGATGGGCAAGCTCTCCATAGACCTGGGCTTCACGCCGGAGGAATATGTGCACCATAACAAGGCGTCCGAGGTGTCGGAGCGCCTGGCCGCCCACATGCAGGAGGTCTATGACCGCCGTATGAACACCATGGTGGAGAAGGTGAACCCCGTTATCAAGACGGTGTTCGAGAAGCAGGGCAACATGTACGAGAACATTGCCATCCCCATCTCCAACGGCAAGCGCCAGCTCACCCTGAGCGTGAACCTGAAAAAGGCCTACGAGACCGAGAGCCGGGAGATTGCTCGGGCCCTTACCCGCAGCATCATCCTGTACTACATAGACGATTACTGGAAGCAGCACCTCAGAGACATGGACGACCTCCGTCAGAGCGTGCAGAACGCCGCCTACGAGCAGAAAGACCCGCTGGTGGTGTACAAGCTGGAGAGCTACAACCTCTTCACGGAGATGCTGGAGAACCTGAACGAGCATGTGCTCAGCTTCCTGCTCCGCGCCTTCATCCCGCTCAGGGATGCGGCCGATGCCCGGGAGGCCCGCCCCGCCCAGCAGCCTAACCGCAACCTCCAGCAGCTGCGCCACACGGATCCTTCCCAGCTCACCACCAACGGCGAGCAGCGCAGCCGCATGCCCGTCAAGGTGGACAAGCAGGTGGGAAGAAACGACCCCTGCCCCTGCGGCAGCGGCCTCAAGTATAAGAACTGCCACGGTAAAGGCATTGTTTAACGGATAATAACTTTTAATGACACATACGTATGGACAACAATGTTAACATGAATGAGGTTAGCCGCATCTCTGCGGGAACCGTTTTCAAAGGAGAAATCACTTCCTCCAATGACATTCGCATCGACGGTGAATTTGACGGCACCATCAACTCCAAGGGACGCCTTGTGGTGGGTGAGAAGGCCGTTGTGAACGGCGATGTCATCTGCAACAACGTAGACTTCAGCGGAACCATGTCCAAGGGTGCGGTTTATGTGGCCGATACGCTTTCCCTGAAGGCCGGCTGCACCGTGGACGGAGACCTCCGTTTCAAGCGCCTGCAGGTAGATCTGGATGCCAAGGTGAATGGTAATCTCCGCGTTCTTACGGACGGTGAATTTGAAAAAGTGGCTTCCAAGGCTTCGGCAGAAAAACCGGCCGCTCCTGTAAAAGAGAAGTAAGAATGGCACTTTGGGGTAATAACAACAGGGAAGTGGAAGATTCTTCCCCCAAGCAGAATACAACCGAAACAAAAACGAACCGCACGATTATGGCAAATAATGTTAACGTAAACGATGTCAACCGTATAGCGGCCGGTGCCAAGTTCTCCGGCGACATGGCCACCCTTAATGACATCCGCATTGACGGCACCTTCGAGGGCCGCCTGTATTCCCGTGCCCGCGTGGTGGTGGGTGAAAAGGCTGTGGTGAAAGGTGATATCTTCGCCAGCTACATTGATTTCAACGGCACCATGCTGGGTGGTAATTTCTATGTGAAAGACACCCTTTCCCTGAAGGCCGGCTGCACGGTGAACGGAGACCTTTATTTCCAGCGCTTCCAGGTGGAACTGGACGCCCGCTTCACCGGAAAGTGCCAGGTGATTGACGAGGCCGCCTTCAACAAGGTATCGGCCCCCATGTCTTCCCTGCTGGGAAAACCGGCCAAGGAAGCAGCTCCGGCTCCTGCGGCCGCTGCGGCAGAATAAGCTGAATATATTGTTTTATTTTAATAAACTATGAGAAAAATTCTTTTTAGTGGATTGTCTTTGCTCTGTGCCATCCTTGCGATGACATCCTGCAAGAAGACCGTCGAGACTCCGGAAACTCCCTACGTTCCCGAAGAAGTTCGTGACCTGTTTGGCGGTGCAACCCCTACGGGTTACTACAGCTACGCGGAAATGTCCGTTCCGGCCGGAACGGAGGTGGTGTACATTGAGTACAAAGGAACAGACGGCTCCGTCAAGACCGTGGCCCAGAAAGTCAAACCCGAGGTGGCCGATCCCACCGGTGGCAGGGACGTGGAGCCCTTCGGTACGGTGAAACTCCTGTTCGAGGCTTCCGCCTCTTACCAGGTAAGCGTTTATTACAAGGTGTTTGACGCTGCCACCAAGGCCGACGGCGACGATGCCGTGTACACCCTGGAAAACTTCCCCGTGGACAAGATTACCTTTGGCGAGTTTGGCAAGACCCGTTATGTTCATGTTCCGTGGGATTTCGGCTGGATGAACAATGCGTCTACCGGATGGCAGAATACGCCTTCCTACCCCAAGGATGTGGTCATGTATGATGCCGAGCACAACCATACGCTCCGTTACACCTATGTATATTCCTGGCTCAATGGAAAGAGTGGCGTTTGCGCCGAGGGTTATGTCCTTACGGATGCCTACAACGTGGAAGACCATATTGCCGTTTCCTACAAGTACAGCTATTGCGGCGGTTGCGTCAACTGTGAATATTGCATGCCTTGGGGCTGCGCCTGCGGTTGCGGCAGCGTGAATAACGCTTTCCAGCCCAACGGAAACCAGGTGGATGATGCCGTTGATGATGGCGCAACTACGGATATCCCGGACGTTCCCGAGGACATTGTCCCCGTGAAACTGCAGGAACCCGCTCCTTATGTGACCACCGACGAAGATTACACCATGTATCATTCCAGCGGTGTGGTGATGTTCGACGACAGCTGGCCTACCAAGCCCTATGACGAGATGGGCAAGGGCGCCTACGACTACGACTTCAACGACGTTGTGATCGATTACGACATCGAGGCCCTCACCGTGGCCGACGCCCAGCTCAAATCCCAGGGTTGGAGAGAGCAGGTGAAGGTGGTTATGCATGTGCGTGCCATCGGCGGCTCCAAAGCCGAGCGCGTGGGCCTTATCCTGGAGAACTTCGACCAGCAGTATGTGGCGTCCATCGAGGAGTACAAGACCCTGGACAGCTGGCAGAACGCTCACAGCGTGTCATTGCCCAATTCCAGCCACATGAACGCCGTCCAGAGCAATTCCACCCACTATGAGACCGATCCGCTGCGTCCGCTGGTGGAGATCGGCCAGATTTTCCGCTATCGTGAAACGGGTAGCGGTGCAGGCACGGCCACCTATTATTACAGCAACAACGGCAAGGACACCGAGCATGTGTTCAACCCTGCCCTGAAGCAGTACAAAGCCTGGGGTGGCGCCCATACGGAGCAGTACAGCCCGGAACTGAGTGAGCGTTATACTGCTCCCAACACACTGGAGAAGATTCAGACCAATGTGTTCTACAACACCATCCCCGGTTATGTGAATGTGGCCGGTGGCCTGTACACCTACACGGTCATCTACAAGATGAAACCCCGTGCCGACATGACCCCGGAGGAGAGCCAGAAGAGCCTTCGCAACATGATTGAGGCTGTGGTTAACACCACAGACCAGAACTTCTACATCGTGGCCAAGAACGGCCGCATCAAGATGCAGGAAGGCGGCGTTGAAAAGGAAAAGGACAACTACGTTCCCATTCACCTGAAGGGCTACCGTCCGGCCGACTTCTCCGTGAAGGGCTTCGACTCCCGCTACGAGTACACCTATAAGGACATTTTCGAAGCCAATGTGGCCCTGAAAAATGCAGACCTGGATGCTTCCGAGCCTTACATGAGCAAGACCGGCCTGGTGTGGGCCTTCAAGTGCCCCACGCTCACCAAGCATGTCTGGGAGAAACAGTTCTTCGGCAAGGCCTATCCTCATTACGAGGAATGGGTGAAGTCCAACGGAACGGTGCACGAAGACTGGTACAAGACGGATGTGGATGGCGTGCTGCTAACCTGCTGGTGGTAGCATAAATCCATCCTTTTTCACGTTGCCCTCATGCCGGCGTAAACCGGCGTGAGGGTTGCGTGGCCAAAAAGAAAGAGCAAGTAAATGGAGTATTATACCCTCAGCAGGTACGCCTACTGGAAGTATTACATACTGATCATGTACTACCGTCTGGCGGAATATCCGCCGGTGGTACGGGCTTGGTTTGTCTTCGGCGCCATCTGCTTGCTCCTGCTGGTGCTGGTTGTGCTGGGAAATGCGTTCCGGACCTTGTCTCATTACCGTTTTGAGCGAACGGCCCGCCATAACAGCAGGCGTTACTGGGAGCGGATGCGGGAGATTGTGCTCTCTGAGCGGACGCTGGAACTGGCGGAGGTTGGCTCCATCCTGGAACTTCCCAAGAACTACAAGATGAAGGAGCGGCATTGCCGGAGCTTCATTCCCACTCTCCTGGAACTGAAACAGAGCCTGGGAGATCGGATCAGCCGGCCCAACTGGCTGCGTCTGCTGCAGGTGCTCAAGATGCCGGCCTATTTTGAATCCCAAATCCTTTCCGGTTCTACCCGAAAGCGTGTGCAGGGCTTCAAGGATGTGGCCGACTTGGATGCCAACCTGAAAGAAGCCGTCGCCTCCCGATACCTCTTTACCAAAGACCGGAAATTGCAAATGCACGCCCGCCTGCATGCCGCCCGTTTCGGGACCTCCTATCCTTTCAAGGTGTTGGAGGAAGACCCCAACCTGCTGTTTACCGACGAGATGGTGGTCAAATACCACAACGTGCTGGTTTACAGAAATGAGAACGGCCTGGCCATGCCCAACTTCATTCGCTGGTGCAACCGGGTGCCCCTGAACGAGGAACTTCGCATTTTTGCCGTCAATGAGATTCGCCTGTTCGGGCGGAAGGAAGATTGTGCGGAACTGCTCTCCATGCTTCAGGCCAGCCGGGACGAGGCGTTTTCCTGCGCCATCATCCGTTGCCTGGGAGAGTTGGAGTATGTGCCGGCGGAAAAGGAATTTTGTCGCCGCTATCTGAGCGCGTCCTTTACCGAGCGCCAGGTTTTGGCCGAGGCCATGGGCGCCATCGGCTCCGGGAATAAGGAGATTCTCAAGTTCCTGGTGGATGACTTCCTTCAGACGACGGATTACGTTACCCGGATGATTCTGCTGCGTGTTATCTACCGTTACGGGGAAATGGGGCGGAAGGCTTTTTATCAATTGAAGGAAAAGACGAGTGAGGAGTATCAGCCTTATTTCGCCCATATTGAGTGTGATTTGATAGACAGTAGCCGGTATGCCTGAGTGGATAGACTATTTCTTCAATTATTTCGTGGTGGTGTATTCCGCTGCGGTGCTGCTCAGTTATGTGGCCATGGCTGTACTGGCCTTCTTGGAGCACCGGAAGCATTATACCTATCACGATGACGCCTATACCATAGACGAGCTCAAGAAATCGCCCTATACCCCGGGAATCTCCATTGTGGCCCCTGCCTATAATGAGGAGAAGACGGTTATCACCAATGTGAAATCCCTTCTGAGCCTGGACTATCCGGACTTCGAGGTGGTGATTGTGAATGACGGCTCCAAAGATAAGACGCTGGAACTGCTCATCGAGAATTTCGACTTGGTCAAGGTGCCCTATGCGTATGTGGAGAAAATCAAGACCAAGCCTTTCCGCGGCCTGTACAAGACCCGGAGCGACAACCCTGCCTTCAAGCGGCTCACCGTTGTGGACAAGGTAAATGGCGGAACCAAGGCCGATGCTTCCAACGCCGGGGTGAACGTGGTGACCAATAAATTTTTCGTTTGCACGGATGTGGACTGCGTGCTGGACAAGTATGCCCTGTACCGGATTATCTGGCCCACCATGTCTTCCACCCGCAGGGTTATTGCCGTCAGCGCCTCCATGCGCATGAGCAACGGCAGCGTGGTGGAAGAGGGAAAGATGGTGGAGACCCATCCGCCGCACAGCCTGATTCCGCTTTTCCAGGATTTGGAGTATACCCGCTCTTTCCTGATTGGCAAGACGGCCCTGGCCCGTATCAATGCCCTGCAGAATGTTTCCGGCGGTTTTGGCATGTTTGACCGGGAGATTGTGATTAAGGCCGGCGGTTATGACGGAGACTCGTTTGCGGAGGATATGGACATGGTGGCCCGTATGGTCCGCTATATGTGTGATACCGGTGAGGATTATCGCGTGGTGCAGATTCCCGAGACTTGCTGCTGGACGGAGGGCCCGCCCAACTTCAAGGTGCTCAACCGCCAGCGCACACGTTGGGGACGCGGCCTGCTGCAGTTCTTCACGGTCCATCACGACATGGTGTGGAACCGCAACTACCGCCGTTACGGTATGCTCACCCTGCCGTATATTATGATTTTCGAGCTGACGGCCCCGGTCATTGAGTTCTCCGGCTACCTGATGGTGATTTACCTTTTCATGCGGGGGGGCATCAACTATTCCACCATTTGGATAGCTTTCCTGGGCCTGTATATCTTTGCCCAGCTCCTGACCATGGTACTCATTTCGTATGACACCTGGGTGGGAACCGCTTTCAAGAAAAAGCGGGATTACCTGTGGTTCGTGCTGGCATCTTTGCTGGAGCCTGTCGTTTACCATCCCATCAATGTCTTTTTCAGCCTCCGCGGATACTGGAAGCACATTTGGGGTACACAGATGGTATGGGGCAACATGACCCGGAAGGGCGTGCAGCAGCGTAAGCCCCTGGCGAATCCGCAGCCTCAGCAGCACCCCCAAGCCCAGAATCCCGATGCGTAGGTTGCAACTTGTCATATGGGCCCTTTTCCTGCTGACGGCAGCTTTGCCGGCACAGAACAGGCAGCGCAGTATCCTTCCGCGGCGCGAGACACCGGCGGAATACGCGGAGAAGGTTTCCAACCTCTTCTCCCAGCACCGCTGGGCCAAGGGAAAGGAACTGTTGGACCAGGGACTGGAGTATTATCCGGAAGAGGCGGGCCTGCATTATCTGGCCGGCCGATTCTGGTGGAACGGCAAGGACTACGACAAGGCCCGCTATCATCTGGTGAAAGCCTGCCAGATCAATTATCACTACATTGACGCCAAGACGCTCCTGGTGAATGTGGAGGAAATCACCGGAAACTATTCCAGCGCCGTCTGTTATGTGAACGAGCTGTTGGAGGTGAACCCGTACTGGAAGGGTCTGTGGCTCAGGAAGGTGGACCTGTACAAGAAGATGGGCAACTTCGAGGAGGCCAATACGCTTCTGAGGCGTCTGGCCCAGATATACCCCAACGACGCCTCCATCAACAGCGACTATTTTGACGTGTTGGAGACCACCTACCAACAGGCCCTGGAAAGCGGCGACTCCCAGGCGGCCGAGGATGCCCTGAAGGAGATTGTCCGCATCACCCCTACGGATTCCGACTATCAGCTGGCCTATGCCAATATCCTGATTCGCCGGGGCAAGCTGAACGATGCCCTGGACAACCTCACGGCGGCCATCGGCGCCAACCCCGGCAATGTGCCCCTGATCAAGAAAACCACGGACATCCTGATGGAGACCGGGCGCAACATGGGCGCCCTCTCGCTGGTACGCGGGCAGTTGGCCCAGCATCGTTCTCCCCAATTGCAGACGCTGTATGAGCAGCTCCTTTCGGAGAGCGCCCGCATGGAAAACGAGGCCGACGCCTATCAGCTCTACACCCGCACGTACAACACGGACCACAGCCTGGAATCCCTCCAATATCTGCTGAACCAGTCTGTCAAGCGGGGTTATTACGACGATGCCATTCACTACATCGAGGAGATGCGGCGCCGTCAGGGAGATTCTCCCCGCTGGTATATGATGGAACATGACGTTTACACCCGCCAGGGTCGGCACGAATCGGCCCGGCGGAGCCTGAATACGGGCTTTGGTCTTTTCCCCGACGACTACGACCTCAACCTGGCCGTCAGCCGTCAGCGGATTTCCGAATCGGCCGATTTCATGGGCGAGAGCCAGTACACGCAGGCCATCCCGCTGCTGGAATTCGTCCGCCGCAGCTCCGTGGATCCGGAACTGAGGACCGTGGCCGTGAGGCGGCTTGCCGTGTGCTACCGGGAAAGCGGACAGCCGGAAAAGGCCGTCGTCATGCTCCGCGAGCGGCTGAAGACAGACCCTGAGTACCAGGTGACCATGGACTATGCCTCCCTGCTGGTGAAGCAGGGCAAGCCCGAGACCGCCCTCCAGTCCCTGTATGCCTCTTATGCGGATGCGACGGATACGCTGTCCCGCCAGATGCTCTCGGGCGCATACAAGGAGACGGCCTATCCTTATTTGAAAGAGAAATTGCAAAGCGGTGCCCTGACAGGCCTGCATCCCGTTTGTGAAAACATCCTGCAGATGGACCCCAAGGACTATTGGGCCCTGTATTATTCCCTCCGGACGGCCGATGACCCGCTTCCCTTCGCCCTCCGCGGCATGAACGCTTATCCCGGAGACCTGGTGTTCCCCATCAAGGCCGCTTCCATCTATGCGGCGCAGGGGAGGGACGCGGAAGCCATCGACCTCCTGCTCCCTTACCTGACCGATTTCCCGGCCGATGAGGACCTTCAGCGCAGCTTTGCCGCCGTCTCCGACAGTTATGCCGGAAAATTGATCAAGGAAAAGAAGTTTCGGCAGGCCCGGGATGTGCTGGACCGGGCCCTGGCCGTCCGGCCCTTGGACCCGGCCGTGCGTTACACCCGCGGTCTGGTGTTCGAGAAGAACCACGAGTGGGATTCTGCCTATGTGTATCAGAGCAAGTACCAGCCATCCCTGCTGGAAGAAAAGGAGTACAAGGCCCACATGAATGCCTTGAGGGCCCGTACGCTGCACAATACGGTGGATGCCGGCGTGGATGTGTTCCGCTTTACCAACGCCTCCCAGCTCATGGTGATTGCCTCCGTGGGCTACGACCACAACTGGAAGCGCGATGAATTCTCTTCCCGCATCAACTTTACCGGCCGCGATGCGGAATACGACCAGGACCTGCTCATGTACACATCGGCCGGCGGACGCGGCCTTCAGTTCCTCACTTCCTGGACCCATCATTTCGGGACCGTGTTCAGCCTCAAGCTGGGCGGCTCCTTCGGCACCCGTTATTTCCCCATTGCGGGTGGAGACCTCAGCGGTACCGTTCACTGGAAGAACGACTGGGATACGGAACTGGGCCTGAATTTCCGCTATCTGCTGGACCACAACAAAATGTATGCGGCTTCCTTGGGCGCAAGCCATACCGGCAGCCACATCTATGTGGGAGCCAAGGTGATGGGCGGTACGGTGTACAATGTCTGGTTTGTAAACGGATCGGCCCGTCTCCGCTTCTACCCGTTCGAGGGCGGAAAATCGTATGTGGAGGCGCAGGCCGGCGCCGGTACGGCTCCCGAAATCCAGTTCCTCAATTATTATCAGAATTCCGCTGCCTTCAACAACCTGAACTCCTTTGCGGCGTTCACGGCTTCGTGGGCAGTCACCCATAACCTTGCCATCCAGTTCTCCGGAACCTGGAATACCCTGTATGACCAGCGTTCCACCGTGAGTTACCGTAATCTCCTAATGGCCCATGTCTCTGTTGCGATTACTTTCTAGCCTGCTTGCGGCCGGCTTCCTGGCCCTGTCCTGCGGCAATTTCGTCCGCGGGGCGGATGCCGTACACCAGTATCATGTCCATCCCGACGTACAGGGACGGGCGCTGGACGTGAAGATGAGCGATTATCTGAAAAAACACCTTCAGCGGCGTTCGGAGGCCTCTTTGTTAAGCCGTGACGGGATAGAGGTGGCCGTCCATGTGGCCGATGATTTTGGCGGAGATTTCGGCTTCTCCCGCCTTCCCGGCGGTGGTTACCTGCTCCGGGCCAAGGACGAGCGCACGATGATCTGGCTCACATATCAGTTTATCAAGATGATAGGAAAGGCAGACAAGGACATTTCGACGGACGACCTTCCGCCGCTGCTGCTGAGCGGGCGGGATACGGTGGTTACCTTTCCCTTCGAATACAGGGACATCTATATGCCCACCAACCAGAATCCGGACATGACCCTGCTGCTGGCTCTCCACAACCTGGAGATGGACTGGGGCATCTGGGGACACAATCTCTCCCGCGTGCTGGGCAGTAACGGAGACCAGTCCTTCGGCTTCCAGAACATGGACCAGTCCCTGTTTGCCAAGGGGGTCGACGGCGTAGTGCACCAGAATCAGTTCTGCTTTTCTTCGGACAAACTGCTGGAACTGACGGAGAAGTACATCATGGACCAGTATGGGGACGGGCTCAAGTATCCGCTCAGGATGACCATCGGCCCGGCGGACAACGACTGGGTGTGCATGTGCCGCCGCTGTGAGACGGCCGGAAACACCAGGACCAACGCCACGCCCGCCGTGGTGGCCTTCGTGGAGAAGCTCTCCGCCCGTTTCCCCGGCCATACCTTCTTCATTCCCGGCTATTCCACCACCAAGGCCCTTCCCGACCACCGCCTTCCCGCCAATGTGGGCGTGTTCCTGTCGGCCATCGAATATCCCCGCGCCTGGCAGTCCGAGGACGAGCGCAGTCAGCAGTTCTTCCGGGAACTGGAGCGATGGCAGCAGATAACGGACAACGTGTACATTTGGGACTATGTCTGTAACTTTGACGATTACCTCACTCCTTATCCCATCCTGTATGTAATGCAGGAGCGTTTCCGCCAATACAGGAAGAGGGGAGTGAAGGGCCTGTTCCTCAATGGCAGCGGCTATTTCTATTCCATGCAGCAGGAGATGTATTCCTTCCTGCTGGCCCAGCTTCTGATTAATCCGGACGCCGACATCGAGCGCATGGTGAAGGATTATTATGCCGATGCCATGCCCCATGTGGGACAGTTTTATTCCTCGGTGGTGCTGTCCATGGAGGAGCATGCCCGTCGGAGCGCCCTGGAACTGCCGCTGTATGGCGGCATGGAGGAGGCCCTGCATTCCTATCTGTTCGAGAAGGATTTCCGGGAATTCTACTCCGTGTTCCTGCGGGCCAGTGCCATGGAGATGACGCATCGCGAGCGGATTATTTACGAGAAAACGCGGCAGTTCGTGTCTTTCTCTTTCCTGGAGATGTGCCGCTCCCACGGCCTGGGTTCCGGCGGATTTGCGGAGCATGTGGGAGACGAGTGGGTGGTGAAACCCGAAGTCTGGGCCGCCGTGGAGGATCTCAAAATCATGACCCCGGAAGAAGACCTCTGGATTCTGACAGACAACGAATACGCCGCGCCGGACCACATGGACCGCGTGAACGAGCAGGGTGTCTATGTGGCCGATTATGAAAACGAAGTGGAGCTGTGGCTGGCCGGCAGTGCGTGGAGCCGCGATCTCCTGCTCCGGCAGCCGCTGCTGGTGAGCTATGACGGCGGCAGTGAACGCACCACCAAACTCACGGATGCGGTGGCCGGCATCTCTCAGAACTACCACTGGGGCTGGCAGGTGTTCCCCCAGAAGGATTTGGTCATCGAACTCCCGGCCGATGTGCTGGCCGGAAAGTCCGGGGAGTTCTCCATGTCCTTCCTGAACAGCGAGCGGCACCGCATGGCGCCTCCCAAGGCTGTTGAAATCTGGGCCGATGACCGCAATGTGGGCACCCTCCGCCAGGAAGGCCTGTCCGACTATGTGGATGAGGGAGAGAAGGTCACCTTCCGCGGCCCGGCCAGTTTCGGACGGCCTGCCCGGGTCCGGCTGCGCATTGTTCCTTCCCACACCCGGGATTTGGGTATAGACGAAATCTATTTTAAGTGATGAAACGGATTGTTCCCTTCGTTCTGCTGGCCCTTCTGGCCATCATGGGCTGCACCCGGAAGGTGCAGTACACCACCGTGGAAATCCGGGACCCCGTCCGCCACTACTATCCCATCCTTCAGGGGCAGGAACTCACCGTCCTGGTGCGCCTGGAGAACAAGGGGAAGGTGCCGCTGGTGATCAAGGACATCCAGCCGTCCTGCGGCTGCATCGTCCTGGAGAGCGACCATGAGATGGTGGTTCCGCCGGAACGCAACATGCTGGTCACCCTCAAGTACGACAGCCGCAAGAATGTGGGCCGCGCAGAGCATTCCGTCCGTTTCTGGGGCAATATCTCTCCTTCGGGCATGGCGGAAATCCGCTTCGACGTGAACGTGGTGCCCGATGCCTCCTACCATCACGACTATGAAGAGATGTTTGACAAGGAAGAAAGCGCCCGGCTTCTCAAGAAATTCGTTGACGGAACGGGATTTGAGGGCGGTCTTGGTTACTATGTAGACCGCTGAGCCGTCTTATCCACAAAGGGTTGTTGAAAACTTTTCCGTAAAAAAATGGACAGGGGCATTGTATTAAAAAAATTTAATATCTACCTTTGTCCGGTCATTAAAGGCCTGTGCGGTTGGAATTCACTCTACAAACCTTTATTATATGACAAAAAATCAGAACGCCATCTATGACGCCCGTACGCTCGGAATGGGTAAGATGCTTACCCTCGGCCTCCAGCACATGTTCGCCATGTTCGGAGCCACGGTACTGGTTCCGGTGATCACCGGTCTCTCCATGAGCGCCACCCTCCTTTTCGCAGGACTCGGCACCCTTCTTTTTCACCTCCTTACCAAGATGAAGGTCCCGGCATTTCTGGGCTCGTCCTTCGCTTTTCTCGGTGGCTACGCTGCGGTAGTCTCAATGGGAGAAGCCCAAGGACTCAACGCCACGCAATCATTGCCTTATGCCTGCATCGGAGTTTTCTCGGCAGGCATTCTTTATTTTGTGCTGGCAGGGTTCATCGCCGCATACGGCGTCAAGAAGGTGATGCGTTTCTTCCCGCCCATCGTGACCGGCCCCATCATCATTGCCATCGGCCTCACGCTTAGCGGAAGCGCCATCCAGAACTGCAACAGCAATTGGTGGATCGCCCTGTTGGCCATCGCCATCATCATCGTTTGCAATATCTGGGGCAGGGGAATGATCAAGATCATCCCCATCCTGCTGGGCGTTCTGGGCTCTTATGCGGTGGCGGCCTGCTTCGGCCTCTGTGACTTCAGCCCTGTGAAGGAAGCGGCTTGGGTCGGCGTTCCTTTCCAGTGGGAAAACACCGCCTTCCATGTGTTCGCCAATCCCAACTGGGGCCTCGTGCTCAGTGCCGTCATCGCCATCGTTCCCATCTCCCTGGCAACCATGATGGAACATATCGGAGACATGTGCGCCATCTCCTCCACCACCGGAGAAAACTATCTGGCCGATCCGGGCCTGCACCGCACCCTGATGGGTGACGGCCTGGCCACCATGCTGGCCTCCCTGTTCGGCGCCCCGGCCAATACCACCTACGGTGAAAATACTGGCGTTCTGAACCTTACCCGCGTGTTCGATCCCCGCGTGATCCGCATTGCGGCCGTGTTTGCCATCATCCTGAGCTTCTGCCCCAAGTTCAGCGCCCTCATTGCCTGCATGCCCGCTTCCACCATCGGCGGCGTGTCCCTGGTGCTGTACGGTATGATTTCCGCCGTGGGCGTGCGGAACGTGGTAGAGAACGTGGTGGATTTCACCAAGAGCCGCAACGTGCTCATCCTGGCCTTCATCCTGGTGCTGGCCATCGGCATCAAGTACGGTGCCGGCGACGCCATCTCTCTGGGCTTCACCTCCCTGAGCGGCCTGGCCGTGGCTGCCCTGGTGGGTATCTTCCTCAATGCCGTACTTCCCGGCAAGGACTATGAATTCGGCTCCAATCCCCAAGGAGACAAGGCCGTGGACTTTGAAATCAATCCTTCCCTGAGAAAATAACTACTTTATATATTAATCCATAAACTACGTTTTATGTCTAAAAAAACTATTCTCGCCGTTGCTGTGGCAACGCTCGCCTTCGGCCAGCTGGCCGCGGCCCAGACCAACATCCAGGTGTTTTACGATTTCGGCAAGGATCGTAAGCATGTAACCACCACCATCGAAGGTTTCTACAATGACAATTGGGGAAACACCTTCTTCTTCGTGGACCACGACTTCAACAACCGTATCGACAACAGGATTATTTCTCCTAACGGTACGTACATGGAGATTGCCCGCTGCCTGAATTTCTGGCAGAACACCAAGCTGGGCGGCCTCAGCGCCCATGTCGAGTACAATGGTGGCATCTACAACAAGTATTCCATCAACAACGCCTTCCTGGTGGGTCTGGACTACTTCTTCCACAGCAAAGACTTCCGGAACACGCTCAATGTGAAACTGCTCTACAAGTGGACGGACTACCGCGGTCTTCCCGAAGGCTACAAGAGCCAGATTCCCATGCAGCTTACCCTGGTTTGGGGCCTGCAGGATCTGTTCGGCGCCAAGGGATTGCGCTTCAGCGGCTTTGCCGATTTCTGGTGGCAGGATCATGACGTGTATCCTTTCCTGGATGACAAGGCGGCGGACTATCGCGACTGGAGCCAGGGGCGCAAGTCCCGTTTCGTCTTCCTCTCCGAGCCTCAGATCTGGTACAGTGTGGGCCAGTGGTTCGGTGTCCCCAACTTCAATGTGGGCGGCGAGGTGGAGCTTTCCTACGATTTCGGCAGCGCCAAGGGCTTCTGGGCCCGTCCCTGCCTGGGTGTGAAATGGGTATTCTAATATAGGAGGGAATCGGCATGAAACCAACTTTCGAAAAGCTTTTCGGTTTTGATTCCAAGGTGAACAACGTCCGTACGGAAATTCTGGCCGGCATCACCACCTTCCTCACCATGGCCTATATCCTGGCCGTGAACCCGGGTATCTTCAGTGCCCTCCCTGGCATGCCCGGCGGCGCCGTCTTTACCGCCACCGCCCTGGCCGCCATCATCGGTACCCTGGTGATGGCCCTGTATGCCAAGAAACCTTTCGGTTTGGCCCCCGGTATGGGCCTGAACGCCTTCTTCGTGTACACCGTCTGCCTGGGCATGGGGTACAGCTGGCAGTTCGCCCTCACGGCCGTTCTCATTGAAGGTATCCTCTTCATCATCCTCACCCTCACCAAGGTGCGTACCTGGCTGCTGAATGCCATCCCCGGCACCTTGAAGAAGGCCATCGGCGCGGGTATCGGCCTGTTCATCGCCTTCATCGGCCTGCAGAACGCCGGTATCATTGTGAACAACGACGCCACCCTGGTTTCCCTGGGCGAAATCACCGAAGGAAAGGCCCTGCTGGGCATGATTGGCCTGTTCATCACCGCCGGTCTGGTCATGGCCAAGGTCCGCGGCGGCATGCTCTGGGGCATCCTGGCCACCACCCTCCTGGGTCTGGTGATCAAGGATCCGGCCACCGGTGAGGCCATTACCAAACTGAATGGCGTCGTGGCCCTTCCGGACAGCGTGAAGCCCATCGCCTTCCAGTTCGAGTGGCACAACATCTTCACCCTGGATATGCTGGTGGTGGTTTTCACCTTCCTGTTCATTGATATGTTCGACACCATGGGCACCATCATCGGCGTACACCACGGTGCCAACCTGGTTCCCGAAGGAAACCGCAGAGACGACATCCCCGGCATGGAGCAGATGTTCCTGGCCGATTCCATCGGTACCGTTGCCGGCGCCTGCCTGGGTACTTCCACCACCACCACTTATGTGGAAAGCGCTGCCGGCGTAGGTGAAGGCGGCCGTACCGGCCTCACGGCCTTCTCTACGGCCTGCTGCTTCGCCCTGGCCCTGTTCTTCAGCCCGCTGTTCCTGGCCATCCCCGGTGCCGCCACCGCTCCCGCCCTCATCATCGTGGGCGTGATGATGATGCATTCCGTCACCCGCATCCACTGGGACGACTATTGCAAGGCCATCCCGGCTTTCGTGACCATCATCATGATGCCGCTTGCCTACAGCATCTCCGACGGTATCCTCCTGGGTGTGATCACCTATGTGGGCTGCCACGCCGTGGCCGGCCGCTTCAAGGACATCTCCATCACCATGTGGATCCTGGCCGCCCTGTTCATCTGCAAGTATATCTTCATTTAGGTGACAACCAAGTGATTGATACACATATTGTTATAAGAAACTTCTCGTTCAAAAATTGAACGAGAAGTTTCTTATAATACGCTGAGGGCCAGCTATTTGACTGTCACCAAAATCCGGGCCGATTTACATGTCGAAGGTGGTGCGGGAGACGGGGAGGGAGAAGACGATGCCCACGCCCTCGGTGGAGAGGCCGGCGTTCTTGTAGATGGCTTTGAGGACGGCGTCCTTGATATCGGCCGATACCAGCACCAGCACAATCTCCTTGTCCGGCTGGATGGTGACGCCGAAGAACTCCTCCGACTCGGGGTTGGCGCTTCCGCGGCCGCGGACGATGCTGCCACCCCGCGCTCCGGCCGACCGGGCTGCGGTCATAACGTTTTCCGAATAGCCTGCGTTCACGATGCAGACAACCAGTTCAAAATTCTTTTCGTCGGCCATATCTATGCTTGGATTACTTGTTTTTCGTTGCTGAGGAAGCCGTAGGCGAGGGTGCCTATCATGCTGGAGAGGGGAACAGTGAAGGCTATGCCTTTATACTCCTCTCCTTTTAGGAAATGCTCATGGAGCAGGGAAATGATTTCCCCGGCCTCGTCTGAGCGCACGACGCTCACCACCAGGGTCTTGGGACGGTCTGCCAGGCCCAGGTAGTTCAGGATGAGGTGCGTGGTCCCCTTGCAGGGGAGTGTGACCTGCAGGTTGGCCTGCCGGGACTGGATGAGGCTGGAGAAATACGCCTGTTTGCTGTTGTGCACGATGGCAAACAGGAGTTCCAGTTTTACGGGAGCTATGTTTTTTTGCTGCGGCATAGGCTATTCGAAGTAAATGATGGGGTCTTCTTCCGTAGAGGCCAGGATGCGGCGCATGGCCGTATTCCGGCGATAGCGGGTGCTCAGGACGGACTTGAAACCCAGGCTCTGGATGGTGATGAGGGGCGTCATGGCCACCATGGCCACCACGCCGAAGGCCAGCTCCAGCACGCGGGATTCTCCGTGCATGGTTACGCAGGCGCCCACCACCAGCGGAAGGATGAAGCTGGAGGTTAGCGGGCCGCTGGCCACGCCGCCGGAGTCGAAGGCAATGGCCGTGTACAGTTTGGGAACGAAGAAGGACAGTCCCAGGGAAAGGACGTACCCGGGAATGAGATAGTACAGGAGGGAGAAGTCAAAATAGACCCTGATTACGGACAGGCCGATGGAAACACCCACGCCGATGGACAGGGCCGTCATCATCTGCCCCTTGGATACCTCTCCGCCGGTGATGTCCTGAACCTGCGTGTTGAGTACGTGCACGGCCGGCTCTGCCAGCACCACTACCATGCCAATCACAAAGGCCAGGCCGATGATGAGGGCCGGCTGCTGGGCCGCCAATTGGGTCCCGATCTTGAAGCCGATGGGCATGAAAGCCATCTCCACGGCCGCCAGGAAAAGGACCAGGCCGACAAAAGTATAGAGGATGCCGAAGAGAATCTGCAAAATTTTGGTGCGGGGCAGCTTCAGGACGGTGAACTGCAGCACAAAAAAGAAGAGGATAATGAAAACCAGCGACTTGGTCACGTTAAACATGGAGCCCACCAGGACGTGTCCCATTCCCTCGGCCAGGATGCTGTCCATGGAATAGTCCGGGACGTTGAAATCCAGGCTGCCCTTGGACAGGATGGAGAGCACCAGCACGGCCACGATGGGGCCCACCGAGCACAGGGCGATGAGGCCGAAGCTGTTCTCGCTGGCATTGCGGCCGCCCACCGTGAGGGCGATGCCCACGCCCAGAGCCATGATGAAGGGCACGGTGATGGGACCGGTGGTGACGCCGCCCGAGTCAAAGCACATGGACACCAGGGGCCAGTTGTTGTCCGTATCCAGCAGCAGGGCCGCCAGGCAGAACATCATCATGTAAAAGAACATCAGGATGCTGGTGAGGTCGTGGTGGAAGAGGATTTTGATGACGCCGATCAGGAGCATTATACCTACGCCTATGCCCACCGTGACAATGAGCACGGTTCCGTTCATGACGGCGCTTACCTGCGAGGCCAGCACGGCCAGGTCCGGTTCGGCAATGGTGATGAGCAGGCCCATCACAAAGGCCACCGACAGCAGCAGGCCCATCTTCTTGGAAGAGGTGAGCCCTTCTCCGATATACTGTCCCATGGGCGTCATGGCCATATCGGCCCCCAGGTTGAACAGGCCGATACCCAGGATGAGCAGGAGCGTAGCCACGCCGAAGGTGGTGAGTTCCTCTCCGGAGATGTCCACCCAGGGAGTGAGGGAAAGCGCCAGAACAATGAGGCTGACCGGCAACACGGAAACGAGTGACTCCTTGAGCTTGCTTCCCAGGGAGTACACCAGGTCTTTCAGAACGGCATGGGTATTACTCATGGGTGCAAAGGTACGAAAAAACTGTGAGCTTTCGGGAAAAATATGTATATTTGGGGAAACTAAACCAGTATTATGAAACGTTTCCTCTCTCTTGTGGCCGTTGTGATGGCCCTTTCTTCCTGCGGTGTTGTTTCCCAGCTTGATTCCGGCCGTCTGATTCAGGGCGGTATCTACGCCGTTCAGGCTCTTTCGCTTACGGACGACCAGGTGGCCGCCTATGTGCATCAGTACATTACCCAGTTGGATGCCCAGAGCGAGGTTCTGCCGGAGTCCAGCCCCTATACCAAGCGCCTGCGCAAAATCATCAACAGCATGGACGGCGTCAATGAGATGCCCCTCAATTTCAAAGTGTACAAGACTCCCGAGGTGAACGCCTTCGCCTGCGCCGACGGCAGTGTCCGCGTCTATAGCGGCATCATGGATGCCATGACGGACGAGGAACTCTGCGGCGTCCTGGGCCACGAGATGGGCCATGTGGCGCTCCATCACACGCGCAAGCAGATGCAGAAGCAGATGCTCACGTCGGCCACCCTGCAGGGCCTGGCCTCCACCTCCCAGAAGGTGGCCGTGCTCACGGATTCCCAGCTGGGCGCCATCGGAGAGATGGTCCTGAACGCCAAGTTCTCCCGCAATATGGAAACTGAGGCCGATGACTACGGTTACAACTTCCTCTGTGAAGCCGGCAAGAACCCCTGGACCATGGTAATGGCCTTTGAAAAGTTGCAGAAGCTTTCCGGAGGTTCCCAGAGCGGCCCGGTCACCAATATTTTCTCTTCCCATCCGGATACGGCCACCCGCATCGAGCACATCACCCGGCGCTGCATCAATGACGGGTACAACCGGCCCCAGGGCAAGTAAGCCATGAAGAAATACAGCCTGCTGCTGCTTGTGGCGCTGGCCGCCTGCAGCCCGCGTTTTGAGGTGTATGACCTTCGCTGCGAGGGGCTTGTGGAACCCCTGGGCATCGACAGCTTCGAGCCCCATTTCAGCTGGAAGCTCCGCTCCGGGGAACCCATGCGGCAAGTGGCCTGGCAGTTGGAGGTGAAGGACCTCTGGAATTCCGGAAAAGTGGAGTCGGACGAGCAGATTATGGTCCCCTATGAGGGGCCGATGCTCGCTTCCAGGCAGCAGGCTCTTTGGCGCGTGCGGGTATGGCGGCAGGACGGAAAAGTGTCCCGCTGGAGCGCCTGGACGCGCTTTGGCGTGGGCATCGTGGCCCCGGACACCCTCCGGGGAGCCTATATAGGCGCCGTTCCCGGGGAGGGCCGCGCCCCGCTGCTGAGAAAACGTTTTACCGCCCCCGGAGGAAAGGGGCTGCTGTATGTGAACTCCCTGGGCTATCACGAGGTGTTTCTGAACGGGCAGAAGGTGACCGACCAGGTGTTGGCTCCGGCCGTGACCCAGTTGGACAAGCGCTCGCTCATTGTAGTATATGAGCTGGCCCTTCGCAAGGGAGAAAACGAGCTTTGCCTTGCCGCCGGTTCCGGCTGGTACAAGAAAACCACCTTCGGCACCGTTTATGACGGCCCGCTGGTGAAGGCCGAGCTGGACGTGGAAGGGGAGCCCCTTGTGGTGACGGACGCCTCCTGGGAAGGTGCCTGGAGCGGCTATCGGGACTTGGGAGACTGGCGCCCCCACGGCTTTGTGGGAGAGCGCATCGAGGCGGGCGTGGAGCCCGTCTGGGGCCCGGTGGACGTGGTGGACGTGCCCATTGAAGCCTCCATGCAGATGTGCGAGCCCTGCCGCGTACAGGAAGTCCTGGAACCCGTTTCCGTGGAGCCCTACGGCTCCGGCTGGCGCATGGACATGGGCCGGTGCATCAACGCCCTGGCCGAAATCCAGCTGCCGCCCCTGCCTGCCGGGCAGGTGGTGACGGTGCGTTACAGTGATGTGGACATTCCGGAGTTCGACCCCGAAATCTGCGGTTATGACCAGTTGGTGAGCTCCGGCAAGCCGGAGGGGGATGTCTTTGTGAACCGCTTCAACCACCATGTGTTCCGCTATATCCAGATAGACAGCCTGGCGCAGAAACCCCTGCGGGTGAGGGCGCATCGCATGCGCACGGACTTTCCCAAGGAATCGGCCTTCCAGTGCAGCGACCTTGAGCTGCAGGCCATCTATGACCTGGTGGACCATACCGTGGAGAACCTGAGTTTCAACGGCTACATGGTGGACTGCGCCAGCATCGAGCGCCTGGGCTACGGCGGGGACGGCACGGCTTCCGCCCTCACTTTGCAGACCATGGCCTCCACGGCGCCCCTGTACCTGAACTGGCTGCAGGCCTGGGCCGATGCCCAGCGCCCCGACGGCGGCCTTCCCCATACGGCCCCCAATCCCTATACGGCCGGCGGCGGCCCCTACTGGTGCAGCTTCCTGGTGCAGGCCTCCTGGCAGAGCTATCTGAGCTACGGAGACCGCAGGCCCGTGGAACGTTATTATCCGGCCATGAAACATTGGCTGGACTATGTGGATGCCTACAGCGTGGACGGACTTCTGAAGCGCTGGCCGGACGAGAAATACCGCGGCTGGTACCTGGGAGACTGGGCCGCCCCCAAGGGCGTGGACGTGCAGGACCCCGCGTCCGTGGACCTGGTGAACAACTGCGCGCTCATGCAGGTGTATGAGGCCTTGGAGCAGATGGCCCTGCTTTTGGACAAGCAGGCCGATGCCGCCGCCTTCCGCCTCCGCCGCGAGGCCTTGGGGATGAGGATTCACCAAGCCTTCTTCCACCCGGAAGAGGGTACCTACGCCTCCGGAAGCCAGCTGGATCTGGTGTATCCGCTGCTCACGGGGGTAACTCCGTCCGAGCTGCGGGAAAAGGTGGTATCGGCCCTGAAGGAGCGCACCGCCACGGTTTATGGCAATCATCTGGCCACGGGGCTGGTGGGCGTTCCCGTGATTACCCGCTGGGCCACCCTCAGCCGCGAGTCCGACTGGCTGTACGGCCTTCTGAAGCAGCATACGTATCCGGGCTATCTTTTCATGCTGGATAACGGTGCTACGGGCGTGTGGGAAGAATGGGACGGCGGCCGCAGCCACCTGCACAACTGCTACAACGGCATTGGCAGCTGGTTTTACGAGGCTTTGGCCGGTATTGTGCCGCTGGAACCCGGATACCGCCGGGTGCGCATCGCCCCGCAGCTGACAGACCAGCTGGAATGGGTGAAGGCCACGGTAGGTACGCCGTACGGCCCGCTTACCGTCCGGCGCCAAGGAATAGAAATACAAGTAGACGCCCCTGTGGGCATAGAAATCATCGATTGACCATGTACGATTTAGCCATTGTCGGCGGCGGCCCCGGAGGTTACGTGGCCGCCGGAAAGGCCGGGCAGGCCGGCCTCAAGGTAATTCTGTTTGAAAAGCGGGAACTGGGCGGAGTATGCCTCAACGAGGGCTGCATTCCCACCAAAACCCTGCTGTACAGCGCCAAGGTGCTGGATTATGCCCATCATGCCGACCGCTACGGAATAACGGTCCTGGGGGCCGATCCCGACTACAGCGCCATCCTCAAGCGCAAGACCAAGGTGGTCAAGAAGCTGGTGGGAGGTATCAAGGTGCAGATGCGAAATGCCGGTGTGGAGGTTGTCAGTGGGGAAGCCGTCCTGGAAGGACGCTCTTCGGAGGCCTTCACCCTTTCCTGCAACGGAGCGTCCTATGAGGCCCGGAACGTGCTGCTGTGTACGGGCTCCGAGGCGGCCGTCTCGCCCATCCCGGGCCTGCGCGAGGGCCTGGGCACCACCGTCCTTACCAACCGGGAAATCCTGGAGTTGCCTGAACTCCCGGAGCGCCTGGTGGTCATCGGCGGCGGGGTTATCGGCATGGAGTTCGCCAGCTTTTTCAATTCGATGGGAACGCAGGTGACGGTGGTGGAAATGCTGCCCAAGATTCTGGGGCCGATGGACGGGGAAATCAGCGCCATGCTGCAGGCCCAGTACGCCAAGAAGGGCGTGGATTTCCATCTGGGCTGCCAGGTGGTGGCCGTTGAAGGCAACGAAGTTGTATTTAAGGATGCCGATGGGCAGGAGCAGCGGGCTATCGGCGACAAAATTCTGGTCTCCGTGGGTCGCAGGGCCCGGCTGGAGGGCATCGGCCTGGAAAAATTGGGCGTGGAACTGGCCCTGAACCCCGCCGGAAGGCCTTATGGCGTAAAGGTGGACGCCCAAATGCGCACCAACGTGCCCGGCCTGTATGCCGCCGGTGATGTGACGGGTTTTTCCATGCTGGCCCATACCGCCTCCCGCGAAGGCGAAGTGGCAGTGAACACCATCCTGGGAGTGGCCGATGAAATGCGTTACAATGCCATCCCGGGCGTGGTCTATACCAATCCGGAAGTGGCCGGCGTGGGGCTTACGGAGCAGGAGGCCGCCTTGAAGGGCATCGCCGTGGAGGTGAAAAAACTCCCCATGGCGTACTCCGGCCGCTTCGTGGCGGAGAACGAAAGGGGAGAAGGCCTGTGCAAGATGGTCCTGGATGCCGCCGACGGCCGTATTCTGGGCGTCCACATGCTGGGCAACCCCTGTTCGGAGATTATCCAGAGTGCCTGCATGGCCATCGAAAAAGGGATGCGGGCTTCCGACCTTCAGACGGTCGTCTTCCCTCATCCCACGGTTTCGGAAATTCTGAAAGAACTTATTTGAACTGCGCCCGGTGTGCCGGCGTTGTTCTATAACTCGCAGATAGTTAATCGTTTATGCAAATCAACCTACGCAAAACGGCGTAGGTTGATTTGTGTAATATCTTGATTGCCAGTCATATCCCGTACAACGGCGGTGTGGCGTATTTTTGTGTCCGTATAACCATTCATTATCTACAGTATGATTTACGGATACATCCGGGTATCTACCGACCATCAGACTACCTTGAACCAGGAGTTTGAGATTACCCGCTTTTGCCGGGGGAAAAGTATGGAAATTAGCGGCTGGATAAGAGAGACTATTTCCGGTACGCAGGCCTATGATAAGAGAGCTTTGGGCAAGCTGCTGCGCCGGGTGGGGAAAGGGGACCTTATCATCTGCACGGAAATTTCCCGCTTGGGGCGCAAGCTTTACATGATTATGGAAATCCTGAGCACGTGCATGAACAAGGGCTGCCAGGTGTGGACGGTGAAGGAAGGTTACCGCCTGGGTGACGACATCCAGAGCAAGGTGCTGGCCTTTGCCTTCGGGCTCAGCGCCGAAATTGAGCGCAGGCTTATTTCTGCGCGCACGCGCGAGGCTCTGGCGCGCCGTAAGGCCGAGGGAAAGCGTGTGGGCCGACCGGAAGGGTCAAAAAGCAAAGTCCGCTTGTTGGATGAACGGAAGGAGGAGATTTTGGCGTGGCTTGCGCAGGGAGAGTCCAAGGCGGCGATTGCCCGGCGTTTGGGCGTGTCCAGGGGGACTTTTTATCAATGGGAGAAGGGAGGAGAGTTCAAATAAACGTTCCTTTTTTTGCACAGGCAAAATTAAAATATTTTAACGGAAAAGCAAAACCCAAAATGGAAGAATTGCCAAAAATTAAAGTATATAATTGTCAATTATTTAAATGATGACCATGCTCATGGTGGACGTCCGAATCCGGACGTCCCTTTTTGTGTTCAAATAAAGGAACGTATATTTGAACAGTGACCTCTTTTCTCGGGTTTTGATTCGGGGATTGTAGCAATTGTTTAATTAGCAAGTGTTTAATCTTAAATAATTACTTTAAACTGTTACAACAATGAAAGAAAAAGAAACCTACATCTCGCCCGAGTGCGAGACCTTCGAAATGCGGCTTGAGGGAGTGATTGCCGCCAGCGGAGATCCGGAATTTGTAAAGCCGTTCAACGACGAAGTGGGTTGGTAATCTAAAGACGAAGAAGATTATGAAAAAGACAATGATTGTTCTGAGTGCCCTTATCGCGCTCGTGGCCTGCAATAAAGTTGAGACAGAGCAGCCGACAGCCAAAGAATATACCTATGACATTACCATCACCCGTGCCGATGATACCAAGGCGGTCAAGGCCGATTGGGAAAACGGTGACGCGGTGTATGTGTTCTTCTCCAATGTCGCCGCCCCCAAGTACTTGAAGTTCACCTATGACGGTTCGGCCTGGACCCGTACCCAGTACAACGGTGCCACGGCGGAGTCCTTTACCTATCCCGGAAACGGAAACATGACGGCCATCTACCTTCCCTATAGCAATGACGCCGTGGTTTCTGCCGACGGAACGTCCTTCAAGTTTGACAAGAGCTATACCAGTTATTACCTGAAGGCCGAGAAGACTCCTTACACGGTGAGCGGTACCGTGGTGAGCGGTACGCTTAGCATGGAGGCTCCCGAGGGCTTCGTGCAGTTTGCCATGCCGCTTTCCGGAACAACCACCTTCTTCCGTAACAATTGCACGTACACGTTGAGCGGCAACAACCTCAAGCCCGTTTCCTTCGCATCCGTTTCTTCCGATGGTACGGTTAATCAGGACGAAACCGCTGCTGTCGGCGCTCCCATCACGGGTTACATCTATGGCGGCGACATCAATTTCAGCGGCGTGTTGAGCGCCACGGCCAATGGAACCGCAGCAGATTATGCCTTCACCTTCGTGAACAACAACGGTACGGCCGGGACTTACGATGACGTGACTTATCTTCTTTCCGGCAACAAGACCTTGTCTTACAAGGCCGCCATCAAGTTCCCGGCTATCAGCAGCAGTGCATGGAAAGTTCCGGCGCCGTCCTATGTGGAGATTAACGGAGTAAAGTGGGCAACGTGCAATATCGGCGCCAACACCCCCGGCGGTTACGGAGACTACTTTGCCTGGGGTGCCACCTATCCGCAGGCAAAATACGAAGAATCTGATTATCGTGAGAGCAGTATCAGTGCAAATCTTACACCAGCCAACGATGTCGCGTCCCAGAAGTTGGGCTCCGAGTGGCATATGCCTACTGAAACAGATATTAAGAGCATCTACGACGCTTCAAACTGGGCTCCTGCAGACGGAGTCACATGGACTTGGATTTCAAATACTGCCACTTATGGAACAAAGGGATACGAGGTATATCTTACCAGTGATCCCAGCAAGAAGATTTTCCTGCCCGCTGCGGGTTGCTGGAGCTTTAGGCTCAACGATGCGGGTAGCGACGGCGACTATTGGTCTTCTGAGTACAACACCTACGAATACGCCTGGCGCCTCGACTTCAACAGTAGCAACCAGAATAAGGGCAACGGCCTCCGCAAATACGGTCAGTCTGTTCGCCCCGTCCATAATTAACATTCCTTGTTATGCTTGCCCATGGCTCTGCCGGGGCAAGCATTGACCTACCGCTTTGTCGGGAGGTCATAAAAGAATGAAAGAATCGAGCTGTGCCCGTGCGGCCAGCCCAAGCTATGCAAAGGCCGACCGCATTTTTTTCGCCGTATGACCAAGTTGGAAATAGCCGCCGTGGTGTCCGGAAGTAAAACCCGGCTCAGGAAAATGATTCCCCTGGTGCGGGATTTTTTGCGGGAGCAACTGGGCCTGGAACTGAACATGGACAAGGTGGCCATTTATTCGGCCTACCGGGGCGTGGTCGTGCATCTGCACAGAATTCATACTTGGGCATCACCTCGTATTTTCCAGCCTATAAGCTCCGCCTTGGCTGGATAAACGGCCCTTTGGCTTTTTCTTTCCAGTACGGTTACTACCGCAGCGGGCTTCTTCGATACAGGCTGCATTCACCGTGCCGCCTCTCGGCAACAAAAACGAGGGTAAAATGTTGCCGAAACCATGAATCGGCCGGTCTCGGCAACAAAAACAGGGGCCGGCCTTTTTCGGAATGGCTGCCGGGACGGGGTACTGCCGTGGTGCGCCAACTCGTTGATTATTAATTACTTATGCAAATCAACCTATGCGCTTTAGCGTAGGTTGATTTGCGCAATATGTTGATTACCATTCACATACATTACAACGGCGTGTATCCCGCTTCCGACTTCGTATTGTCAATCTGAACGATTGGTCTCCTTCTTTCAAAACAGACTCTTACTATTATTCGGAAAAATCATTATATTTGCACATTATGAGTATGGCGTTAGATTTTACAGTACGGATTCTGGTGGCGGCGCTTGTGGGCGGGGTCATCGGCTATGAGCGGGAACTCCCGGGCAAGGTGGCGGGTATCCGAACGCACCTTCTGGTGGCCCTGGGAGCCTGCCTGTTCATGATTATTTCCCAGTATGGTTTTACGGGCGCCGACAAGTTCGATGCAGCGCGTGTGGCGGCCAGCGTGGTGGGCGGCCTGGGTTTCCTGGGCGGCGGCATCATCATGAAAAACCGGCACGTGAGCGGCCTTACCACGGCGGCCGGCATCTGGGTGACGGGTGCCATCGGCATGGCTGCCGGCGCTGCGATGTATGAACTCACTGCTGTTTGCTCCGTCCTGCTGCTCCTCTGCGCCGAGGCGGCGCACCATCTTGACGTAAAACTGGGAGAGAAGCAGGTGAACGTGGTCTTGAGCGCCAAGGAACGCAAAGACATGGAAAACGCCATCCAGGCCTTGGGCAAGCAGGTGGGCCACTTCTCCTGGAGCAAGGAGGCCGACGGCTACAAGGCCGATTTGGGCCTTCTTGTGAAGAAGAAAGCCTATCCCGAAGGCCTTCTCAAGCAAATAGGGGAGTTGCATGGCATTGAACTGCAAAGTCTGGATTAAGACGCATGCGTCGCTTCTTGTATTCACGGGGCTGGCCGGGGCCTGCAGGCCTCCGGTAGGTCATATACCCCCGCGTCCGGACTACACCAGTCCGGACTGCTGGTTTACTCAGCTGCAAGACCCGGATTCCACCGGGGGAGACATCCTTTATTTCATCTCTACCTGCATCAACGACTGGAAAACGCCCCAGGGAGACACCTGCTTTTATGCCGATATCTACAACCCTGTGCAGCGGGCGCGGATGGACCGGGAAAACGTGCGCATATCGGCCTATATGGCTCCCGGCAACAATTTTTATTCTCCGTATTACCGTTTCCTGGCCGGCACCACCATCGCCTCGCGGAATGAAGACTTGGTGGAGCTCCGGGAGCATCTGGCCATGCTGGATGTGAAAAGGGCCTTCGATGCCTTCCAGGCGTCCCGTGACCGCAGCAGACCCTTTGTGCTGGCTGGTTTCAGCCAGGGCGGGAAGGCGGTGGTGGAACTGCTCAAATACATGTCCGACGAGGATTATGAACAGCTGGCCGCCGCTTATGTGCTGGGTTACAAGGTGACACCGGCCGATACGGCGGCCACCCGGCATATCCGGCCGGCCCGGGGCGCGGAAGACACCGGCGTTACCATCTGCTACAACACGGTGAAGGACGTCAAGTATATCAAGCCCCATGTGGCCGTGCCCAATGTGATGTGCATCAATCCGGTGAACTGGCGTACGGACGCCGTGCCGGCCACCCTCAAAGATACCATTACCGTCACGGTGAATCCCGAGCACCATGTCCTGGTGGTGACGGGGTACAGCGGCTCCGAGTACAAGCCCATCCTGAAGGGTCTCCTGAATACCGGAGACATCCACGGCTGCGAGCCCTGGCTGTATCAGGACTGCCTCAAGGAAAACATAAACCTCCGTATCCGCAAGTGGAGGGAGAAACACCAAAACCGATAAGCCTTATGCGTAAAACCCTTTTGCTGTGTGCGGCTGCCCTTTGCGTGGCATGCACCGAGACGCCTGAGAAACAGGCCCGTGAACTCATTGCCCAAATGACCATTGAAGAGAAGACCGGCCAGATGATGTCCTCTACGGCGGGCATAGAGAGGCTGGGAATTCCGGACTACAACTGGTGGAACGAGGCCCTTCACGGGGTGGCCCGCAGCGGGAAGGCCACGGTTTTTCCCATGCCCATCGGCATGGCGGCATCTTTTGACGAGCCGCTTGTGTATGAGGTGTTTACGGTCGTAAGTGACGAGGCCCGCGTGAAAAACCGCCAGGCCATAGCCTCCGGTCATGTGGGGCAGTATCAGGGTTTGAGTTTCTGGACGCCCAATATCAATGTTTTCCGTGACCCCCGCTGGGGCCGTGGCATGGAAACCTACGGGGAAGACCCTTACCTGACGGGACAGCTGGGCATGGCCGTGGTGCGCGGCCTGCAGGGGCCCTCCGACGCCCCGGTGCTCAAGGCCCACGCCTGTGCCAAGCATTTTGCGGTGCATTCCGGTCCGGAGTGGAACCGCCACAGCTACAATGCCGTAGTGAGTGAACGGGACCTCAGGGAAACCTATCTCCCCGCCTTCAAAGACCTGGTTACCAAGGCCGATGTAAAGGAGGTCATGATAGCCTACAACGCCTTCCGGGGTGTTCCCTGCGGTGCCAGCGACTATCTGATTAACACCATCCTGCGCGGAGAGTGGGGCTACAAGGGCCTGATTGTGTCCGACTGCGGCGCCATCTCCAATTTCTTCGAGCCCGGCTGCCACGGTTACAGCGAGGACGGCCCCCACGCCGCCGCCACAGCCATCCGCGCCGGCACGGACCTCAACTGCGGTGACAGCTACCGCTTCATTCCCGAAGCCATCGGCCAGGGCCTTTTGGACGAGGCCGATGTGGACCGCTCCCTGGTCCGGCTCTTTTCCGAGCGTATCCGCCTGGGCGAACTCACGCACAATACCGCCCCCTGGGACCATCTGAGTGATGATATCGTGGAGGGCGAGGCCCATCGGTCCCTTTCCCGCAAAATGGCGGAGGAAACGGTGGTGCTCCTGCAGAACAAGGGCGGCATCCTGCCCCTCAAGGCCGATACCCGCATAGCCCTGATGGGCCCCAATGCCGACGACAAGGAAATGATGTGGGGCAACTACAACCCCATCCCGGAATTCACCACCACCCTGGCCGACGGCCTGAAGGCCCGCATCCCGGAGCTGAAGGTGCTCAGGGGCTGCGGCATCGTAGGGGAGAAAGAGGATGCCGCCCAGCTTCTGAAACAGCTGAAAGACATTGACGTGGTGGTATTTGCGGGCGGTATTTCCCCGCTGTATGAAGGCGAGGAAATGGATGTGGATGCTCCCGGCTTCCGGGGCGGAGACCGCACCAGCATAGAACTGCCGCAGGTGCAGCGGGAATTGCTGAAAGCCCTGCACGACGCGGGCAAGAAGCTGATTCTGGTGAACTTCTCCGGAAGCGCCATGGGCCTGGTTCCGGAAACGGAGAGCTGCGAGGCCATCCTCCAGGCCTGGTATCCCGGTGAGGAAGGTGGCGCCGTGCTCTCCGATATCCTTTACGGAGACGTAGTTCCTTCCGGCAAACTGCCCCTGACCTTCTACAAGAACGTGGACCAGCTGCCGGATTTCGAGAATTACGACATGAAGGGCCGCACCTACCGCTACTTCGAGGGCGAGCCGCTCTTCCCCTTCGGCTTCGGCCTGTCTTATACGGAATTTGCCTACGGCGAGGCCTCCGTCAAGGACGGCAAGCTGGTGGTTCCCGTCACCAATATCGGTTCGCGTGACGCTGCCGAGGTGGTCCAGCTCTATGTCCGCAAGGCCGATGATACGGAAGGGCCGCTGAAGAGCCTGCGCGGTTTCCGGCGCGTGCTCATTCCTGCCGGGCAGACGGCCGAGGTGGCACTCCCGCTTACGGAGGAGACTTTCCTGAGCTGGGACGAGGCCCGGCAGGACATGGTTCCCATGAAAGGAGAATGGGAACTCCTTTATGGCGGGAGCTCCCATTCTCTCAAGAAGGTTTCTTACAAGTACTGATTACTTTTTGAACCACTGGAGGCACTGACGGCAGAGGGAGGAGATTTCCTCCCATTTGCCGGCGGCCACTGTGTCCTTGGGGAAGAGCTTGGAGCCCATGCCCACGGCGGTGACGCCGCTCTTGGCCCAAGCCGTAAGGTTCTCCTCGGTGGGTTCCACGGCGCCAGTACACATGACCATGGCCCAGGGCAGGGGACCCAGGATGTTCTTCACGAAGGAGGGACCGCCCACGTTTCCGGCGGGGAATACCTTCACCAGGTCGCAGCCCAGTTCCATGGCTTTCACGATTTCCGTGACGGTGCCGCAGCCGGGGCTGTAGGGCACGCCGCGGCGGTTGGCCAGTTTCACTACGTCTTCGGCCATGCAGGGGGAAACCAGGAAATCGGCCCCCATCTGCATGTAGAGAACGGCGGTGGGGGCATCCAGAATGGTGCCGGCCCCCAGGGCCATCTGAGGGCATTCCTTGCGCACGAAGGCCATCACTTCCTTGAACACTTCGTTGGCGCCGTCTCCGCGGTTGGTGAACTCGAAGGCGCGGATGCCGCCGTCATAGCAGGCTTTCACCACTTTCTTTGTAATCTCTGCGTCTTTGTTGTAGAATACCGGTACTATGCCCGTATTCTTGATGATACTGATGGTATCGATTTTATTGAATTTTGCCATAATCTATCTTCGCTTTAGATGCCCGGTCGGAGCCGGGCATGACGTCATAGCCGACCTGATCGGCTATCTGCTAACACGGCCGGAACCGCCGCCGTTGATGAGACCTTCCACTTCGGAGACGGTAACGCGGTTGTAGTCACCGATGATGGTGTGCTTGAGGCAGGAAGCGGCAGCGGCGAATTCGATGGCTTCCTGGTCTGTCTCGTAGGCGAGCAGGCCGTACAGCAGACCGCCCATGAAGGAGTCTCCGCCGCCCACGCGGTCCACGATGTGGGTGATGTCGTAACGCCTGGACTGCCAGAGGGTTTTTCCGTCGTACAGGACGCCGCCCCAGGTGTTGTGGTTGGCGTTGATGGAGCCGCGGAGGGTGATAGCCACCTTCTTGCAGCGGGGGAACTTCTCCATGAGCTGGCGGGCCACGCTCACGAAAATGCTCTGGTCAATCTCTCCGCCGGTCTTCTCTGCGTCGAAGCCTTCGGGCTTGATGCCGAATTCCTTCTCCGCGTCTTCCTCGTTGCCCAGGATGAGGTCGCAGCCTTCCACCAGGGCGGGCATCACCTCCGAGGCGCTCTTGCCGTATTTCCAGAGTTTCTTGCGATAGTTGAGGTCGCAGGAAACCTTTACACCCATTTCATTGGCTACTTTGATGGCTTCCAGGCAGGCATCGGCGGCACCCTGGCTCAGGGCGGGGGTGATGCCGGTCCAGTGGAACCAATCGGCCTCCTGAAGGACTTTGTGCCAGTCCACCATGCCGGGCTTGATTTCGGAGATGGCGGAGTGGGCGCGGTCGTAAACTACTTTGGAGCCGCGGGCCACGGCGCCGGTTTCCAGGTAGTAAATGCCCACGCGGTCTCCGCCATAGACGATGGAATCCGTGTTTACGCCGAAGCCCTTGAGCTCGGCGGTGCACATCTGCGCAATGTCATTCTGGGGCAGACGGGTTACGAAGTGGGCGTCTACGCCGTAGTTGGCCAGGGAAACGGCCACGTTGGCTTCTCCGCCTCCAAAGGTGGCGTCGAACTGATGGGCTTGCGAAAAACGCAGATAGCCGGGGGTGGACAGGCGAAGCATCACTTCGCCGAAGGTAACTACTTTTGCCATGTGTTATTTTTGTTTGATGATTGTCTTTCAATAAGTTCCATAGGAATTACCTGGGTGTCCAGCCTGCCTTCGAGGAAGGCGTGTGCGGCTGCTTCTCCCATTTCGAAAGGATGCTGGTTCAGGGTGCTCAGGGAGGGAGTCATCAGGGCGGTGAAACCTTCGTTGGCGGTGCCCACGATGCCGAAATCCTCCGGAGCGCGGATGCCTTTCTCCTTGAGGGCGTCAATGGCGCCGAGGGCCGAGAAGGCACCGGCGCTGTACAGGGCGTCACAGCCGGCCTTGATGGCTTTGAGACCGGCTTCGTAACCGGTTTCCCGGACAATGGTGTTGTAATAGACCAGTTTTTCGTCGAAGGGGAGGCCGGCGTCTTCCAGGGCCATGCGATAACCGGCCAGGCGTTCCACATAGGCCTGGGAGGTCATGTAACCGGCCAGGGTGCCGATTTTCCGGTAGCCGGCCTCAATCAGGTGGCGGGTGGCCTTGTAGGCCCCGTCGCAGTTGGCTCCCACAATCTTGGCCCCGGGAAGGTCCGGAAATACGCGGTCGAACTGGATAAGGGGCGTGTTGCCCAGGATTTCCTTGACATGGTCCCCGTTGGGGGCGTTGATGGCGTGCGAGAGCAACACGCCCGCCACGCGGTAGTTCTTGAGGGTTTTGAGCGCCTGGATTTCGGCCTCAACGCTTTCCAGGGTCTGGCAGATGAGCACACTATAACCGGCCTGGTTCAGGATGCTCTCTGCGCCGCCGATGCAGTTGGAGAAGAATTCGCGGTGAATCCGGGGAATCACGATGCCCACAATCATGGAGCGCCCTTTCCGGAGATTGGCCGCAACAACATTCCTTTCGTAGCCCATCTCACGGGCGGTTTTTTCTACGGCCCGGCGGGTTTCTTCCTTCACGCGGGGATTGCCTGAAAGGGCACGGGAAACGGTGGAGGGGGTAATACCCAGCGCCCGTGCTATGTCTCGAATGGTGGTCATTGCTCAATGTGGTCGTTTTCTCTGCAAAGATACAAACGTTTGCACAAATCGCAAATTTTTTTTACATTTGCAGGTATGAAACGTACGTTATCGGCCCTTTTAATAGCACTTTCCGTCTCCTGCTCCGTAAAGGAGACCGTGAATTTCACCAATCCCGTCCTTCATTTCGATTATTCCGACCCGGATGTATGCCGGGTGGGGGACCACTATTATATGACGGCTTCCTCCTTCAATTTCTTCCCGGGACTTCCCATCCTCCACTCGCGCGATTTGGTCCATTGGGAGCAGGTGGGGGCTGCGCTCGCGGATTATCCCGCCCCCGAATTCCACGGCGCGGTGCAGCATGGCTGCGGCGTCTGGGCCCCGGCCATCCGCTACCACGACGGCTGGTTCTATATCTATGTAGGAGACCCGGACCGGGGCGTTTTCATGGTTAAGACGCAGGATGTCACAGGCCGATGGGAGCCTCCCGTCTGGGTGGTGGAGGAAAAAGGCTTCATAGACCCCTGCCCGCTTTGGGATTCGGAGGGAAACGCCTGGCTTTCGCACGGGGCCGCCGGTTCCCGCGCCGGGCTCAAGAGCATCCTCTTCGTGGCCCCCATGAAGGCCGATGGAACCGCCCTCACAGGCCCTTCCCGCATCGTTTTCGACGGTCATCTGACGCAGCCCACCATTGAGGGGACCAAGTTCTACGAGCGGGACGGCTGGTACTATATCTTTGCCCCCGCCGGCGGAGTTGCCACCGGCTGGCAGACGGTGCTCCGCTCCCGCAGCGTTTACGGCCCTTATGAAGAAAAGATTGTGATGGCCTGGGCCCCCGGAACGGTGAACGGTCCGCACCAGGGCGCCTGGGTAACGGGCCCCGACGGGGGAGACTGGTTCCTTCATTTCCAGGACAAGGGCGCCTACGGCCGCATCGTCCATCTCCAGCCCATGACCTGGCGCTCCGACGGCTGGCCGCTCATAGGGGAAGACCCGGACGGTGACGGAGTGGGCCAGCCGGTATCCTCCGGCAGGATGGCCGTGTCCGGAAAGAGGCTGTCTTCCGTCGGGAACGGCTTTCCGGCTGCCGCCGTAGGCCCGTATGGCCTGGACCTGTCTTGGCAGTACCCCTCGGTGCCGGGGCCTTACTGGCACAGGGCCCTGCCGGACGGCGGGGTGCGGCTCTACAGCGTGAAGCAGGAGCATATCGGCCTTTGGGAGTGCCCCAATCTCTTGGAGCGGATGTTTCCCGCGGAGCGCTTCACCACCACGGCCAAGCTGACTTTCCATCCCAATCCGCAGCTGAAGGAGCGGGGAGAATGTGCCGGTTTTGTGGTGATGGGGGAGAGCTATGCCGGTGTGCGCGTAGTGGATACGGCCGATGGCGCAGCCCTGCAATATATTGAATGTACCGATGCGCATAGGGGCGGGCAGGAGCTTGTGCAGCCCCTCGCCCTTCTGGATTATACGCTTACCCCGCAGGCGTTTCCCTACAGTTCCGGCAATGTGCCGGCTGTAAAGTATCCCGATATCCGGGAAGTGACGCTTTGGCTGCGTCTGGAGGTGGCGCCGCAGGAGGTGGAGGGGAATGTTCCCGATGCCCTCTGCCGCTTTTCCTACAGTCTGGACGGGGAGTCCTTCACGGATGCCGGCGAGCCTTTTGTAGCCGCCCCCGGCCGATGGATAGGCGCCCGTCAGGCGTTCTTCTGCAGCCGGCAGGTTTCCAAGAACGATTCCGGCTGGGTGGATATCGGCCTTCTGTAGTTTTGAAAATCTTTTATTTTCACTTTTTTGTAAATTTGTGCAAACGTTTGGATTATTTTCCTTATCTTTGCAGCACATATAAAGAAACTAATGGCCAAAATTTTCTTTAAGTCGTTCATTTATACGACATTATGTATTTCTCTCTTTTCTTGTACAGAAGAGTGCAAACGTTTGCATGATATACCTTTCGACATGCCCGCAGTGCAGCTTCCCTCCATTCCCGGAAGGGAAGTGGTGCTTACGGACTTCGGTGCCGTTGGAGACGGCGTAACCCTTTGCACGGAGGCCTTTGCGCAGGCTTTCGAAGCCTTGGAGAAGCAGGGCGGGGGCCGGCTCGTGGTCCCGGACGGCATTTGGTTCACCGGCCCTATCGGCCTCAAGAGCCATACGGAATTGCATTTGAGCGACAACGCTGTCCTTGTCTTCTCTGCTGACCAGGAGCTTTATCCCATCATCCAAACCAATTTTGAGGGCCTGGACATGAAGCGCTGCCTCTCTCCCATCCATGCGGAGGGCGCAACGGACATCGCCATTACCGGCAAGGGAACCATTGACGGAAACGGAACCCCCTGGCGGGAACTGAAAAAGCGCAAGGTGGGGGACGATATCTGGAATCCGACGGTAAAGGCCGGCGGCGTGTTGTCCGACGACGGAAAAACCTGGTACCCGGACGAGGGCTACGAGAAGGCCCGCCTCACGGCCGGTTCCCTCAACAAGCAGGCCGATTCCCTGGACCTGCAGGAAATCAAGACCTTCCTGCGCCCCGTGATGGTTTCCCTCAGAAACTGCGAGCGGGTGCTGCTGGAAGATGCCACTTTCCAGAATTCCCCGGCCTGGAACATTCACCCGCTGTGGTGCAAGCACGTGACGGTGCGCAACATCCAGGTTCGCAATCCCCATTATTCCACCAACGGAGACGGCATTGACATCGAGGCCTGCGAGAACGTCCACGTGAGCGGCTGCAGCTTTGACGTGGGAGACGACGCCATCTGCATCAAGTCCGGCAAGGACGAGGACGGCCGCCGCTACGGCATCCCCTGCAAGAACCTGGTCATCGAGAACTGCACCGTCTATCACGGCCACGGCGGCTTTGTGATTGGCAGCGAGATGAGCGGCGGTGCGCAGAATATTCTGGTGCGCGGCTGCCGTTTCATGGGAACGGACGTGGGCCTGCGCTTCAAGAGCACCCGCGGCCGGGGCGGCCTGGTAAAGGACATCTGGTGCCGGGACATTTATATGAAGGACATCACCTCCTACGGTGTCATCTTCAATCTGTATTATGCCGGTGTGGCGGAGTCCGACAAGGGAGAGGACGGCAAGGAAGACCTCCTGCCCGTAGATGAAACCACGCCCGAATTCAGGGATATCCATTTTGATCACATTGTTTGCAGCGGCGCCAAGCAGGCCATTTATATCAATGGCCTGCCGGAGCTGCCCATCCGTGGTCTGGATTTCCATAACAGCGTTTTCACCGCCCAAAATGGCGCGGAAGTACACTACGCCCAAGATGTGGTATTTGACAACGTGACCGTAAACGGAAAAGCCTTATGAGAAAAGCAGTTTTGCTTATGGGCACGGCCCTTGTGTGGCTGGCCCTTTCTTCCTTTACCACCATTCATCTGATGGGAGACAGCACCATGGCGGAAAAAGACCTGCCCAAGGCCGGGGAGGAGCGCGGCTGGGGCATGATGTTCCAGAACTTCCTGGACCCCTCGCAGGTGCAGGTGCTCAATTATGCCCAGAACGGGCGCAGCACCAAGAGTTTCCGTGACCTGGGCCTCTGGGACAAGGTTTACAATGCCGTACAGCCCGGAGACTACGTGTTTATCCAGTTCGGCCACAATGATTCCAAGGAGAGCGACCCTGAGCGCTATGCGGCCCCCTGGGGCGCCTACCAGGACAACCTCCGCCTCTTCATTGACGGGGTGCGGGAAAAGGGCGGCACGCCGGTGCTCCTTACGCCCGTCGCCCGCCGCTGGTTCAAGGAAAAAGGCCTGGACCGGGGCTGCCACGGAGATTATCCCGCCGCCATGAAGGCCGTGGCCGAAGAAAAGGACGTTACCCTCCTGGATGTTACCACCCCCACCCTGGACTGGCTGGAGGGGCTGGGAGACGAGGCCTCCAAGGCCTATTTCATGATTTCCACCGGCAAGAACGACAACACTCACCTGGTGCCCTGCGGCGCCCGCAAGGTGACGGAGATTGTCTGCGGCCTCATCCGGGAGCAGCTTCCCGAGCTGGCGCAGCACCTGGTCTATTACAATATAGTAATATCGGCCGACGGCCACGGAGATTATCAGACGGTGCAGGAGGGCGTGAACGCCATTCCCGACTACAGCCACAAGGAGATTACGAAGGTGCTCATCCGTAACGGCGTCTATAAGGAAGAGATTTCCATTCCCCACACCAAGTTCCGCGTGCATTTCAAGGGAGAGGATGCGGGGAAGACCATCCTTACCTATGACAAATATGCCAAGAAGCTCTGGCCCGGCCGGGATTTCCCCGTGGGCACCAGCGGCAGCGCCAGCGTCTATATCCACGCCAGCTACATTACCTTCGAGGACATCTGCTTCGAGAACAGCGCCGGCGAGGGCAAGGAGATAGGCCAGGCCGTGGCGGTGTTCACGGACGGGGACTTCCTCTTTTTCAACCGCTGCCGCTTCCTGGGAAACCAGGATACCCTTTATACTTATGGCCGATTCGGAAAATTCGGCGGAATCAAGCGCAACTACTTTAAGGACTGCTACATAGAGGGGACAACGGACTTTATCTTCGGCACCAGCATCGCCTATTTCGAGGGCTGCGAAATCCGCTCCAAGAAAAACAGCTACGTGACGGCCGCCTCCACCCTGGAGGGCCAGAAATACGGCTATGTCTTTTACCAATGCAAGCTCACGGCCGATGAAGGGGTTACCCAATGCTACCTGGGCCGTCCCTGGGGCGCCTATGCCAAGACGGTGTTCATCGAGTGCGAACTGGGCGGCCATATTCTGCCGGAAGGCTGGCACGACTGGGAGAAGGACGGTAAGCCGGACACCAAGAAGAATTCTTACTACGCGGAGTATAAGAATTACGGCCCCGGGGCTGACGGAAAGCGGGTGAAATGGAGCCACAGGCTGAATGCCTCTCAGGCAGGGGAGTACAGTTTTGAAAAAGTGATGTACCAGAGCCAGGACGGCATTGTCTGGGACCCTTATAACAACAAATGAGAAAGTTAGGTATCATACTGGCTGCGTTTGCCTTGACCGCCTGCACGGTCAAGGCGCCGCTGTCTTTGCAAGTGGTCCAAAGTGAGATGGCACGGAACCCGGAAGCCAGCTACATGGATGGCCAGGAAGGCAAACTCAAATGGAACTACACCACCGGACTGGAACTCAAGGCCATGCTGGATGCATCTCCTGAGGCCCTTTCCTACGTTGACGCCTGGTACGACGCCATCATCGACTCTACCGGCACCATCTACAAATACAAGAAGAGCAATTATTCCACGGACCATGTGTGCCCGGGCCGTACGCTGTTCCAGCTGTACGACATTACCGGCAAGGAAAAGTACCGTGCCGCCATGGATACACTCTACAGCCAGCTGCAGAGCCAGCCCCGCACCCCGGAAGGAAACTTCTGGCACAAGGCCGTTTATCCCAACCAGGTGTGGCTGGACGGTCTGTATATGGCCCAGCCGTTCTATGCGGAGTATACCCGGCGCTATGTGGCGGACAGCCTGCAACGGGAGAAGAATTACGGAGACATCGTGCTCCAGTTCTCCACGGCGTATAACAAGACCTTCGACCCTGCCACCGGCCTGCTGCGTCATGCCTATGACGCCTCCCGGGAGATGTTCTGGTGCAATCCCGAGACGGGGCAGAGTGCCCACGCCTGGGGCCGGGCCCTGGGCTGGTATGTCATGGCCCTGGTGGACGTAATAGAGATAATCCCCGAGGATGCTTATAAGGTCCAATTGAAAGGCATTCTCAATAATGTCTATAAGGCGCTGCCCCTTTATGCCGACAAGGAAACGGGCCTTTGGTACCAGGTTCTGGACTGCCCTTCCCGCGAAGGCAACTACCTGGAGGCCACCTGCAATGCCATGTTTGTGTATGCCTGGCTCAAGGGTTGCCGTCTGGGTGCCATCGGCCGCCGGGAAGAGGCCTTGAAGGCCTATGACTCCCTCCTTTCCACCTTTGTCCGCGTGGACGAAGACGGCCTTGTGAACCTGGATAGCTGCTGCGAGGTGGCCGGCCTGGGCGGCAAGCAGAACCGTAAGGGAGACTACGACTATTATATTAATGAACCGGTCCGCTCCAATGACCCCAAGGGCATGGGCCCTCTCATCTGGGCGGCGCTTGAAAGAGAAAAGCTATGAAGACGAAACTTTTTGCCCTGATCGGATGCCTGGGTATCCTGGCGGCCTGCGGAGGGAAGGACAACCCTTCCGGGGATGAGAGCGCTGTGGCTCCGGCCGTGCCCGGGGGAGTTCAGCTGAAGTCGGCCACGGAGACGGCACTTGTCTTCTCCTGGTCGGCCGTTTCCGGTGCAGATTCCTATCAGTGGCGTCTGCTGCAGGGCATGACGGAGGTCAAATCCGGCCAGGTGTCTGCTACAGAAACCACTGTTACTGGCCTGACCGAAGGGACGGAATACAATTTTGCCGTTCGCAGTGTGGGCAGTGGCGGCATGTCGGCCTTCTCAACGGCCCTGAAAGCTACCACCGGCAGTTCCAGCGTTACGCCTCCGGATCCTACTCCTGAGACCATTGAATATGCCGATTTCAAAATTCCCGCTTCCGAGGAGAATATGGGCGCCCTGGCCTTCCCCGGAGCCGAAGGAGGCGGCATGTACACCACCGGCGGCAGGGGCGGTAAGGTGCTTCACGTTACCAAATTGTCCGATGATGGTTCCGAGGGTACCCTTCGCTGGGCAGTTAAGCAGTCTGGCGCCCGCACGATTGTATTCGATGTGGCCGGTGTCATCGAGCTGCAGTCGCAGTTGAAGATTGAAAAAGGAGACTTGACCATTGCCGGTCAGACGGCTCCGGGCGATGGAATCTGCCTGAAGAATTATACGACGTATGTCGGTGCCGACAACGTGATTATCCGTTTCCTTCGCTTCCGTCTGGGAGATGAGGGTCCGAATGCCGGTGACAGTGAAGACTGCATCTGGGGACGCTACCAGAACAATATCATCCTGGACCATTGCTCCATGAGCTGGTCCATCGATGAGTCGGCCTCTTTCTACGCCAATGCCAACTTCACCATGCAGTGGTGTCTCATTGCGGAAAGCATGAACCAGAGCATCCACTCCAAGAAAACCCATGGCTACGGCGGAATCTGGGGAGGAAAGAACGCTTCTTTCCATCACAATATGCTGGCTCACCACATGAATCGTACTCCCCGTTTCGATCATCAGTATCTGTATGACGAGAATGGCAAATCTACCGATACGTACCGCGGCAATGTGGATTTCCGCAACTGTGTGGTGTACAATTGGGGCAGCAGCAACGGGTGTTATGGCGGTGAAGGCGGCCACTTCAACATGGTGAACAACTATTACAAGAAAGGGCCCGATTCCAATGACAAGAAGTATTTCATTGAGGCCGACGGCGGCTATTCCACTACTGTGAAAGAGAAACAGATTGTGAATGGGAAAGAAGAGGAAATAGACGTAAAGAAGTATTACCCTTATGACTGGGCCTATCTTTACCTCTCCGGTAACTATAACCATGATTATCCTAGTGTTGATGCGGCTTATCCTGACGGCGTTTATTGGAAGAAGGCTTACGACGACTACGATAAGTCTTATGAAGGGCACATCAGTTCGTCGGCCTTCCCTGTCAAGGGGAAAGACGAGAAGGAGGCTTACACCACCACCCATTCGGCCGCCGATGCCTTGGATGCGGTTTGCAACTGGGCGGGCGCTTCGCTGAAGCGGGATGCGGTGGATACCCGTATCTGCAAGGATGTCAAGAGCAAGACGGGGAAAGTCATCAAGAATATGGAGGATGTGGGGTCTACCTACGGTACCACATGGCCCTCTTATTCCGGTGAAACCCGGAGTAATTTCCCGGATTGGGTAGGGGAGCCCAATGCCTATACGCTTGACCCTCAGAAACGCTATACCAACCTGGAAATGTACCTCCACTATCTGGTCCGCGACATTGTGGAAGGGCAGAACAAGAACGGAACATATACAAAACTTTAACATATTATTAATTAACTAACAACCAAAAGCAAATGAAAGCAAAGAAATTCTTTCTTGCGCTGCTGGGAATGATGACAGCACTCACCTTGAGCGCCCAGACTACCGTCAAAGGTATTGTCACGGACGAAACGGGTGAACCGCTCATCGGTGCCGGTGTCATGGTGGAAGGAACCACCATTGGTACCATCACCGGTATTGACGGTGACTATGTGCTTACGCTTCCCGAGAATGCAGTGAATCTGGTTTTCACCTTCATCGGATTGGCAGACCAGATTGTTCCCATTGCAGGACAGACGGAAATCAACGTCGTCCTTAAGGCTGACCAGACCTTCCTCGATGAGGTGGTCGTTGTGGGTTATGCGACGGTCAAACGTCGTGACCTGCTGGGCTCCGTCTCCTCCGTGGGCTCCGACAAGCTGGCCGAGCAGCCGGTTACCACGGTCTCCCAGGCCCTCTCCGGTAAGATGGCCGGTGTGTCCGTTGTGACTACGGAAGGCGACCCCGACGCGGACATCAAAATCCGTGTCCGTGGTGGCGGTTCCATTACCCAGGACAGCGCCCCTCTGTACATTGTGGACGGTTTCCCGGTGGAATCCATCAACGACATCCCGTCCTCCGAAATCCAGAGCATCGACGTTCTGAAGGACGCCTTCTCCACCGCCATCTACGGTTCCCGTGGTGCCAACGGCGTTGTGATCGTGACCACCAAGAACGCGGAAAAAGGCCAGAAGATTTCCGTTAAGTTCAATACTTATTTCGGAGCCAAGACCATGGCCAACAAGAATGCCATCAAGGCCATGGATCCCGCGAACTTCGTGATGTTCCAGTATGAGCTGGGCAAGGTCCGGGACAATCTGAGTTCCTATTATGAGCCTTACTTCGGCTCCTTCTCTGACATGGACCTGTACAGCAACCTGGCCGGCAACGACTGGGTGAGTGCCGTTTTCGGACGCACGGGCACAACGTTCTCCGCAGATTTCTCCGTGTCCGGCAGCAGTGAGAACGCCAACTGGACCATCGGCTATGCCCATATGGGCGACCAGGCCATCATGGTGGGTTCCAACTACACCCGTGACAACCTGAATTTCAAGGCCAATTTCAAGACGTCTGCCACTACTTCCATTGATGCCAATGTGCGTTATTCCCGCGTGAATGTACGCGGTGGCGGCGCCAACGGTATCAACGATACCGGCTCCACCGCCGGTAACGGCCGTCTCAAGCATGCTGTCTCCTATACGCCCATTCCGCTTATCGCCACTTCCGTGGGCGTGGATGAAGAGCAGGATTATGGTGACAACGCCCCGCCGCTCCAGTCTGTGGCCGACAATGATTCCCGTCGTATCCGTACCACGTGGAACGCCAATGCCGCCTTTAACTGGACCATCATCGACAACCTGAAACTAAAGATTGAAGGCGGTCTGGAAAAATACACCCAGACGGACGACCGCTTCTACGGCATGACTACTTATTATGTGGCCAACAACTCCACCGTAAAGAATACGCCTTCCAATCAGCACAAGGAAGCCTTCCGCACCCGTTATCGTAATACCAATACCTTGAATTACGATTTCGCGAAGCTCCTGAACAATGACGACCATCAGCTCACCGCACTCCTGGGTCAGGAACTCACCATCACCAAGAGCAATACGCTTACCACCATGGTGGACGGTTTCGATCCCACTTACGATGCCATGGCTGCCTGGAACTTCATGTCCGCCGCTTCCAACGCCGCTTCTACCAACAATTACGTGAATCCGGACGACAAACTCCTGTCGTTCTTCGGCCGCGTGAACTATGATTATAAGCATCGTTACTCTGTGGGTGCCACCCTCCGTGCCGATGGCTCTTCCAAGTTCGCCCGCGGTCACCGCTGGGGTATCTTCCCCTCTGTGGCTGTGTCCTGGACCATCTCCAACGAACCTTGGATGGATGCTTCCCACAGCTGGCTGGACCAGCTCAAGCTCCGTTACAGCTTCGGTACCGCCGGTAACAACAACATTCCTTCCGGTCAGATCCTGAAGCAGTACAGCGCCACTACCACCGCCTGGCTGTCCCAAAGCAACAACTACTGGATGGCCGGTAAGATCATGAACAATCCCGACCTTACTTGGGAAACCACCCTTACGCACAACCTGGGTGTGGATTTCTCCTTCTTCCAGAGCCGTCTGAGCGGTAGCATTGAGGTCTATCAGAACGACATCAAGAACCTTCTGATCAACTTCCCCATCCCCGGCTCCGGTTATGACAGCCAGTACCGCAATCTGGGTTCCACCCGTAACCGCGGTGTGGAGCTCACCCTGAATGCTCCTATCATTTCCAAGAAGGACTATTCCCTGAACATCGGCGGTAATATCGCGTACAACAAGAACCGCGTGATGGACCTGGGTGGTCTGGAAAAGATCACTGCCCAGTCCTATTGGGCTTCCACTGAAATCGGCGACGATTATGTGGTGGAAGTAGGCCAGCCTCTGGGTAACATGTATGGCTACAAGAGCGACGGTTTCTATACGCCCGAAGACTTTACCTGGAACGGCAGCAAGTGGGTTCTCAACGAAGGTGTGGTGGACAATTCCAACGTAATCGGCGCCTCCTACCTGATGCCCGGTGCCATGAAACTCAAGGATCTGGACGGTGACGGAAAGGTGACCGTGGCAGACCGTACCATCATCGGCAATGCCAGCCCGGATGTCACCGGCGGTTTCAATATCTCCGCATACATCAAGGGCGTGGACTTCAGCGCCAACTTCAATTACATGATCGGCAACCAGGTGTACAACGCCAACAAGGTGGAATTCACCTCTTCGCGTAAGTACAACAACCGTAACCTACTGGAAAGCATGAAGGTGTCTGACCGTTGGACCAACATTGACTGGACCACCGGCGAATTGATCACTGACGCTGATGTCCTCAAACAGGTGAATGCCGGCAAGACCATGTGGTCTCCCGCCGTGGGCAATGCCGTCTTCTCCGACTGGGCCGTGGAGGATGCTTCTTTCCTGCGTCTGCAGAGCGTCACCCTCGGTTACACCCTTCCTGAGGACCTTACCAAGAAAATCTACATCCGCAAGCTCCGCATCTATGTGACCGGAACCAACCTGTTCTGCCTCACCAAGTACTCCGGTTATGACCCGGAAGTAGATACCCGTCGTGCCACTCCGCTCACCCCGGGTGTGGATTACTCCGCATATCCTAAGAGCATCGGCTTCGTAGCTGGTCTCAACCTCACCTTTTAATCCGCTGTCAAGATGAAAAAGATTATCTATATCCTTTCTGCGGCTGTCATCGCCGCCATGGCGGTTTCCTGCGAGAAATTCCTGGATTCGGATTCCCCGTCTGCCTTTGACTCGGCGTCCGTCTATTCCAATTATTCCCTTGCTGAAGGTACAGTTTTCGGCATTACCGAGGCTTTCTGCGAGGTGAACTCTTATCGTGGCCGTTTCCTGCCCTGGTACGGTTTCAATACCGATATCGAGTGGTATAACACCTACAAGCCCGGTGACGGCAAATCCGATATTGCCGCTTACGATTGCAAGCCCAACAACTCCCAGCTCAATCTGACCAACGGTCCCTTCCCGCTGATGTACACGGGTATCGAGCGTGCCAACCTGGTCATTGAAGGCCTGCGCGAGTATGGAAACGTGAAGGAAGATGCCAATATGGCATACCTGCTGGGCGAAGCCCTCACGCTCCGTGCCATGATTTACTACGACCTCATCAAGGCCTGGGGTGATGTTCCCGCCCGTTTCTCCTCCGTGGATGCAGAGACTATCTACAGACCCAAGGAGTGCCGTGACACCATTTACAATCACATTCTCGCCGATCTGGATGAAGCCATCCCTTACCTCCCTTATCCCGGAGCTACGGCTGCCACTTCCCGCACGGACCGTGTGAACAAAGTCTTCGCCGAGGGTCTGTATGCCCGTATCGCCCTGGCCGCCAGCGGTTACGCCCTGCGTCCGGCCGATGGTGCCGTGGGTACCGGTGACGCCGGTTCCATCCGTATGACTTCCGATGCCCAGCTTCAGAAGGACGTCCTTTATCCCAAGGCTCTTGCTTATCTGAAAGACGCCATTGGCAAGGCTTCCCTGGAGCCTGACTACGAGACCTACTGGTACAACATGAACAACATGAACAACATGACCGCCGGCCCTGCCTACGAGACTTTGTATGTCATTCCTTTCGGCGCCGGCCGTGGCCGTTGGAACTTTACCTTCGCCATTTCTTCCGAAGGCTCCAGCTGGTCCGGTGGCGTTTCCCGTGGCGGTGACGCAGGTCCTGTTCCTACGGTGTATTTCATGTATGACGACAACGACGTCCGCCGTGACGTGACTTGCGCCAACTACAAGTGGAGCAAGAGCACGGATCCCGAGATGGCCGGTATCTCCAAGTGGTACTTCGGCAAGTATCGTTTCGAGTGGATGAATGCCCAGCCTTATACCGGCGGTAACGATGACGGCATCAAGCCCGTGGTGATGCGTTATGCCGATATCCTGCTGATGGCTGCGGAGATTGAGAACGAGCTCAACGGTCCATCCAATGCCAAACCGTACCTGCAGGAAGTGCGTGAGCGTGCAACCGGTCTGGATGCCGCCGAGGCTTATGTGAACGGTATCAACTCCAAGGAAGCCTTCTTCGACGCCATTGTCAAGGAGCGCGCCCTTGAGTTCTGCGGCGAGTTCCTCCGCAAGGGAGACCTCATCCGCTGGAATCTGCTCAAGACCAAACTGGACCAGGTCAAGGAGGAAATGTTAGCTCTTCGTGCTCTTTCTGATGACTATGCCCTGTACACCGGTGAAGTCGCTTTCCGTCTGAACGACGCTGAGGACGGATTGGATTTCTTCTTCCCGCTGATCGGCCAGGAGATTCCTGCAGGCTATGAGCTTGAAAGCGATTATCTGACCAAATACGATGACGCCAAAGCTTCCGGTTTCTATACGGACCGTATCAATGGCATCTACTACAACAATCCTGACGAGTACATGTTCTGGCCTATCTTCTACGATACCATTACCAACAGCCAGGGTGCTATCAAGAACGATTACCACTACGATAATCCCCAGTAAGCCATGAAACAATTCAGAATATTCAAATACGCTGTCGCAGCTTTTCTTGCTCTCGCCGCCGTCTCCTGCGCCAATAAGGAGAAGTTTGACGAGATAACGGAGCTGGACCTGGCCCGTTGCCTGGAGCCCATGAACTTGGAAGCCAAGGTAAATGCCAATTTGGGTGACGTGGTTACCTTCTCCTGGGATGTGGCCAAGGATGCGGAGAAGTATGTGCTCACCGTCTATACCGATGCTGCACACACCTCTGCCTTCCTGACGGAGACGCTTGCTCCTTCCCAGGTGCCCTATTCGGTCAAGTTGGAGGCCGATGCCACCTATTATTTCACCGTCGTCGCCCAGAAAGAGGGTAAGATTGATTCTAAGGTGGCCGATTACGGCAAGTCCATCAAGACTTATGCTGTCAAGGACAACCTGTTCCTGAAGCTTGCCGAGCGCACCAGCACTTCCGTTTCCCTGACCTGGAGCAAAGAGGTCAGCGATTTCGAAGAGGTGGACCGTGTGGTAACCCGCCTTCCCGGCGATGAGAACACCGAGACCACGCACACGCTCACGAGCGATGAGATTGCTGCCGCCGCCGTCACTATCGAAGAACTGGCTCCGGCTACCGAATATGAGTTTATCCTCTACTTCAAGAGTGCCTCCCGCGGCCAGATCAATGCCTGGACGGCCGCTCCCACGGACGGAACTACGGAGGTTTCCACGCTGGAAGCCCTTCAGAATGCCGTTAAAACCCAGGGTGCACGGATCTATCTGAAGCTCGAAGGCTCTCCTTATGACATCGAAGCCCTCGATATCAGCAATGGTTTCGCCCTTATCGGTGAAATGGACAACGATGGCAATACGCCCGTCCTTACCGGTGAACTGCATATTGCTGACACCTGGGCCGGGGAAAACCTCAGCTTCGAGAATATTACCTTTGACGGCGCTCCCACTGCCGCCTCTCCTTCCGGATTCGGCTTCGCCCTTCAGAATAAGAACGGCGGTACCGTAAAGGGCAAGAGCATCGGCAACATCAGCTATGTGAACTGCGTCATTACCAATTACACCAAGGGCCTCATCTACGAGTGGAGTAACGAAATGGTGCTGGGAGACGTGACTTATGACAGCTGCGAAATTACCAACATCAACGCCGACGGTACCGTGGGCGGTGATGTGATTGATATCCGTCAGGCTACTAGCATAAAGTCCTTGAACTTTGTCAACAACACCATCGTTCAGGGTATGCGTACGTTCGTCCGTCTGGATGCCGGCACGCTCGGAGCCTTGGTGTTCGAGAACAATACGCTGTATAACCTGTGTTTTGTTGACAATACCAACAATGCCGGTATCTTTGGTCTGCAGATTGTCCCCGGCAGTTTCTCCTTCAAGAAGAACCTCTTCCTGAACATGAGCGGAAAGGCCACTCTGGAGAGCGCCAATGCCAAGTATAAGACAGCTTCCGATATGGCTGCCGCCGCCTCTGAAAACTATTTCTGGGGCCTCCCTGTGGGAGATGACGGTGCTGTGACCTTCTTTACGGACAACTTCACCGCCGCACAGGCTGGTGCCATTATCCTGGAAGATGCCCCTTGCTACAATGCCGCGGGCGGTTACTTCAACATCCTGGCCACTTCCGATATCGCCGGAAAGGGAATCGGTGCCTCCAAATGGTGGACTCCCTATGTGGAAGAGCCTGAAGACCTCACCATGACGGTGGTTCCTCAGCCTCATACCTGGAACCTGGCCAATGCCAAGTACTTCTCTGGCTCCATCAAGAAGGAAATGGTCCGGGATTACCTCTTTGTCTCCGGCAGCGAAGCCCTGCCTATCGTGGCCGACGGAGGTATGCTTAAATTCCAGAGCCCCGTTGTGGTGAACCGCCAGGGTGTGCCTCAGCACAACTTTGTGGCATTCCACACGGATAAACCGGGTTCCCTTGTCATCAAGGCCGATTCTCCTGCAGACTATACCGGTCATCTGGTAGTGGGTGTGGGTAATCTGGAAGGAACGTCCATCGCTCTGAAGGGTGGTGCGTCCGCTCTTGCCGAGCAGGGCAATGCCACCAAGATTCTCATCACTTCCATCACCGAAGAGTCTATTGTCTACGTTTATCCTTCCGGCCCCGTGAGCCTGGCTCAGCTGGCCTGGAGCGATGATGTCACTGCTGTGAATACGGCCCTGCAGACTCCCGACCCGAAGGCGGAACCTGCCACCTTTACGGCTGGTGAAGCCACGGATGTGGTCATTACCTGGGAGCCCGTAGAGAATGCCGACTCCTACTCCGTCGTGTTCAGCGGCAAGACATATAATGTCAAGGAAACCTCCTATACCATTGAAGGTAAGACTACTGCCATGCTGGATGCCGGCAGCTACAAGGTTTCCGTCTTCGCCAATCCGGGTGCTACCGACATTTACAATACGGAATCTGCAGCCGGTGTGGCCACGTTTGCCGTCCTTCCTGCCGGTGGCGGAAGCACCGATGAGTTGATCGTCGACAATGTCGAGGACCTCATGAGTGCCATTGATGCCGGAAAGGATTATATTACGCTGAAGTATAGCGATACTCCTTATCAAATTGGTAAACTGACGCTTGTCGCTCCTCTGCACCTGAAAGGTCAGACCAGTGGAGACAAGAAGACGGCTGTCAACACCAGCATCACCCTGAGCGGTGAGATTGGAGGAAGCGTTGTCCTGTCCAACCTGGATATCACAAGTCTGGATGACACCAACGCTGCCGTGTCCGTCTTCATTGACGACAAGACCAATGCTCCCATTGCCGATACCGTGGCCATCTATGACAGCAACCTGCATGGAACCAAGGCCCTGTATGACAACTCCGGCAAGGCAGCGTCCAAGGTCCAATATGTTATCTTCAAGGGCAACCTCATCACGGACAGCTCTGCCGGTGCCGACTATATCGACATGCGTGCGGGTGCTCACCACAACTTCGTGTTCGAGAATAACACGGTTGCCAACAGCTGCCGTACTTTCATCCGCACAGATGCCGGCCATGAGATGAACAGCGCCATCATCAAGAACAACACGTTCTATAAGGTGGCCACCAACTCTTCCAGCAAGGACAACAACGGTATCCTGCACATCCGCAGCGCCGCCGGTGCCAACCTCAATGAGTATCGTCTGGAGAACAACTTCTTCTATTCCATCCTCATCGATGAGGAACCTTCCAATGCCGCCGGCTTCCCGAAACTTCGCAGTAAGGGTGGCATCACTCCTTATACGGTGTCCAACAACTACTACTATAATTGCGAAGACCGTGAGGAGAAGGCTGCCTATTCCTTCTGGAGCTTTATGTCCAAGGAAGAGGGTACCTTACGCGGGGGCGCCATTGTTCCCAGCGATCCTTGCAAGGATGCCGCAAACCTGGACTTCACCCTCACCAATGCGGTGATGATGAATGCCGGTGTGGGCGATCCCCGCTGGAACAGCATGGCTGGCAGCACGCCCGCTTCCGAGATTACGGTGGAGGACGCTGATGGCCTGTTGACGGCCATTTCTGCCGGCAAGAAGGTGATTACCCTCACCAATGGTACCTATGACCTGGGAACGGCCGCTGTGGAACTGGCCAACCCGCTTACCATCCAAGGTGGTAAGGACGCTGTGGTGACCGGTAAATTCCAGCTGGGCGCCGGAGCAACCCAGTTCATCGTCAAGGGTATCACGCTGGACGGCAAGGGCTCGTTGGATGCTGCCCTGGACAATGCCTTCTATGTGGCGGATGGCGCTCAGGTGACATCGGCCCAACTGGTAGACGTTCAGGTGAAGAACTATGCCAACCGCTTGTTCTATCAGGACAAGGCCACCTCTTCCCTGGGTTCCCTGGTCATCAGCGGCGCCCTGGTTACCAACATGGGAACCAGCGGTGACTTCATTGATTTCCGCAAGGGAACGCTGAATGCCCTGAAGGTGGTTAACAGCACCTTCGCCAATGGTATCCGTACCTTTGCCCGCATTGATGCCGACGTGGTCTGCGGTTCCATCCTGGTTCAGAACAACACGTTCTACAACCTGTGCTACGTGGACAGCAAGGACAATAACGGTATTTTCCACGTTCGCAGCAAATCTGTAACCTCTGCGGAACAGGTAGTGGTCAAAGATAACCTCTTTGCCCACATGCAACGTGCCGAAGCGGCCCCGTCCAACGCACAGGGCTTCCCGAAACTCGTATCCAAGGCCTCTTCGGCCATCGCGGTTCCCCGATTCAGCCACAACTATTTTGCCGAGGTGCTCAGCACGGAGAACAACAACGATGCAGAGTTCAGCTGGTGGGCCTATTCTGCCAAGGATGTGGCCACGGCCGATTTCGGTTTGGTACTTACGGCTGATGTCTTCAAGGATGCGGCTGCCGGTGACTTCACCGTCGTACATGGTCTGGTGGCAAGCGAAAAGGTGGGTGATCCCCGGTGGATTACTTCCGCCCCCTCGACTGCTGAACCCTTCAAGGTGGCCAATACGGAAGAACTGATGAATGCCATTGCTGCCGGTAAGTCTGTACTGTCCCTGACGGGCGTGAGCTATGACTTAAGCTCTGTAGAGGGCGCCGATGCCGGCTCCATTACCCTTGCTCAGGGACTTACCCTGAAGGGCGTATCTCGTAGCGGCATCAAGCCTGAGGTGACTGGCGGTTTCAAACTTGCTGCCACCGAGGGCGCCTTTGTCCTGGAGAACCTTCGACTCAATGGCGCTTACACCGCTGACGGTTCTGATAAGACAGTCGGCAATATGATTGATGTAGCCGCCTCCTCCGTCCTTTCCGGCATCACCCTGAAGGATTGTGAAGTATACAAATATGCCAACCGCCTCATTTCGAATTCCGGAGAATCCACCACCGGCCCCATTTCCGTGAATGGCATAATGGTGCATGATTTTGGAACCAGTGGAGATTTCATTGATATCCGCAAGGGTAATGTCTCCAGTGTGAATGTGAAGAACAGCACGTTCTGGAATGGTATCCGCACCTTCCTCCGCATCGATGCGGCCGTAGTCTGCGGCGCCGTTACCGTGGAGAACAATACGTTCTTCAACCTGTGCTCCGTGGACAGCAAGGACAACAACGGTATCATGCATGTTCGCTCCACTTCCGGTTTGGCTCCCGCCTCTTTGGGCAGCGCCGCCCGTCGTGTGCTGGTTCGCAAGAATATCTTTGCTTCCATGCATCGTGCTGCTGAAACGCCGTCCAACGCGGCCGGTTTCCCGAAACTGGTTTCTTCTGCATCTGAAAAGATAGCTCACCCGTACATTACCGACAATCTCTTCTTCGACCTTGATACCACCGAGCCTTACAGCTGGTGGAACACCATGGCCACCGAGGATATTGAAGCTGCCGGTAGAGTATTGGACGAGACTCCTTTCCTGGTAGATCCCGTGGCTACGGGCTACTTCTCCGTGAAGCCTGCCTATAAGGGCTACGGAGACGACCGCTGGTAGTCTGAATTCCAAGGAGGCAGGGCCTGACCGCCCTGCCCCCTTCCACGAAACAATATTAAAACACAGAACACCATGAGTTTTATCAACCCCGATTTCATGCTCCAGACGGAGACCGCCAAAAAACTGTACCATGAGCACGCGGAAAAGATGCCCATCATTGACTATCACTGTCACTTGGTGCCGCAGCAGATTGCGGAGAATATCCAATTCCGGGACATTACCCAGCTCTGGTTGGTGGACGGCCACTACGGAGACCATTATAAGTGGCGTGCCATGCGTGCCAACGGCGTGAGTGAAGATTACCTCACCGGCGGCAAGTACAGCGCTTGGGAAACCTTTGAGAAGTGGGCCGAGACCGTGCCTTATACCATGCGGAACCCCCTGTACCACTGGACCCATCTGGAACTTTCCCGCGTGTTCGGGATTGACAAGCTCCTGAGCCCGGCCACGGCCCGTGAAATCTTCGAGGAGTGCAACGCCAAGCTGGCCACGCCCGAGTTCCGCGGCCAGGCCCTCATCCGCCGCTTCGGCGTGGAAACCGTGTGTACCACCGACGACCCGGCCGACGACCTCCGCTGGCACAAGAAGATAGCCGCCGAGCCCTTCGGCACCCAGGTGATTCCCGCCTGGCGTCCGGACAAGGCCATGGCCATCGAGAACCCCAAGGCCTACAAGGCCTATCTGGAGCAGCTGGGTGAGGCCGCCGGCATGGAAATCAACTCCTATGCCGACCTCTGCGAAGCCCTCCAGAAGCGTCACGACTACTTTGCCGCCAATGGCTGCAAGCTCTCCGACCACGGCCTGGAGAACTTCTACAGCGAGGATTACACCGAACTGGAGATTGAAGCCATCTTCAAGCTGGTGCTTCTGGGCAAGACTCCTTCGAAGTGGGAGCTGAACAAGTTCCGCAGCGCCTTCCTGCACGACCAGGCTGTCATGGACTGCAAGGCCGGCTGGGCACAGCAGTACCATATCGGCGCCATTCGTAACAATAATAGCAAGATGTTCAAGCTGGTGGGCCCGGATACCGGTTTCGACGCCATCCATGACCAGGAGATTGCCGCCGCCGGTCACAAGTTCTTCAACCGCCTGGCCAGCGAGGATGCCCTCACGAGGACCATCCTGTACTGCCTGAACCCGAAGGACAACGAGGTGATGATGACCATGCTGTACACCTTCAACGACGGCACTGTGCCCGGCAAGATGCAGTTCGGTTCCGGTTGGTGGTTCCTGGATCAGGAAGTGGGCATGCGCCGCCAGATGGATGCCTTGAGCGTGCTGGGCCTGTTTTCCCGCTTCGTGGGCATGCTCACGGACAGCCGCAGCTTCATCTCCTATCCCCGTCACGAGTACTTCCGCCGTATTCTCTGCGACGTCCTGGGCAAGGACATCGAGGAAGGCAAGCTGCCCGCCTCCGAGCTGGATTTCATCGGCAAGATGGTGGAAGACATCTCCTACAACAACGCCAAGAATTACTTCCAGTTTTAGATGGTTCACCTTTCGGTGGTCCACCAAAAGGTGGTCCACCGTTTGGTGAACTCGTAAAACTTTGATATATTTGCACAAAAAGCAAAATTATCATGGAAAAGCCTTTTGTTTACGGTACAGCTGTTTTTGGTGAAAATTTCACTGATAGGGTTAACGAAACCAAGCGTCTCAAGATGAATTTTGAGGCCGGTGTCAATACGGTCCTCATTTCTCCGAGGCGTACCGGAAAAACTTCCCTTGTTTATAAGGCGAAGGAACAGGTTTCTGACCCTGAGGTGAAATTTGTGAGCATGGATATCTACGATTGCCGTGACGAGTATGAATTCTATGAGAAGTTTGCATCTTCTGTTCTTCTTGCACTTGCTACTAAAGTAGATCAGGTTGTGGATTTGGCAAAGAACTTTCTTTCCAGGGTGATTCCCAAAATATCCATCTCTCCTGATCCAACCTCGGAGATATCTTTGTCACTTGGTATTGGACCGTCTACGCCTAATCCTGAACAAGTTTTAAACTTACCGGAGGTAATTGCGCAAAAACGTGGGATTCGGATTGTGGTGTGCATTGACGAGTTTCAGCAGGTAGGAGAATTTGATAATTCGATAGAAGTACAGAAAAAAGCACGTGGGATATGGCAGTTGCAAAAGAATGTTTCTTACTGCTTGTTCGGTAGCAAGAAACACATGATGGAAACCATATTCAAAAAAAGGTCCATGCCATTCTATCAATTTGGAGATATGCTGGAACTTGACCCGATTCCGGCCGAAGAATGGGTCCCATTCATTATTTCTCGTTTTGAGACCAGGTTCATGCGCATTTCCCCTGATTTGGCAGCCGAAGTCTGCAACCGTGTGGCGCTTTATTCGTCATATGTTCAGCAGTTTGCCTGGAATGTAATGATAGAAGCGGAAGGCGAGGTGAGAAAAGAGGATGTAGAAAACGGTTATGAGATGTTGATACGCCAGAATGCTTCCTATTTCAGGCAACAGATTGCCGGACTTACGGCGTATCAGATGAACTATATTAGGGCATTGGCGGCCGGTATTCATACGGGTTTTACCACCATGGAGGTTATGACGCGTTACCGGATGGGGACCAAGTCCAATATTGCAAAAATTGAAAAGATTTTACAGGAAAAAGAACTGATAGTTAAGGACAACGGCCAGGTAGAATTCGCCGATCCCGTTTTCCCCGTATGGTTTAAAAGAGAATATTGTAAGTAAGATATGAAGTACATTAAGATAAACCCGGCCGACAACGTGGCGGTGGCGCTCCAGGACCTTGCCAAGGGCGAGGTGGTGGAAGGCGTGACGCTCACGATGGACATTCCTCGCGGCCACAAGATTGTGCTCCACAGCCTCAAGGCAGGGGAGAACGTGATTAAGTACGGTTTCCCCATCGGCCACGTAACCCGTGACGCCGAAGCCGGCACCCTGGTGGACCATTCCTGCATCAAAACCAACCTGGAAGGCCTGCTGGACTACAAATACGAGCCCCTGGACTATGTGAAAGAAGACCAGTCGCAGACGAAAACTTTTTCTACCCACAAGGGGAGCGAAAAAGTTTTGTCCGCTCCTTCTCCCCGCACCTTCAAGGGCTTTCGCCGTGCCGACGGCCAGGTGGGCATCCGCAACCAGATTTGGGTGATTCCCACCGTGGGCTGCGTGAACGGCATCTGCGAGCAAATCGTCAATAAATTCAAGGAAGAAATCAAGGGCAAAGAGGGAAGTGTGGACGCCGTTGTCCATTTCCCGCACAACTACGGCTGCTCCCAGCTGGGCGATGACCATGAGAATACGCGCAAGGTCCTTGCCGACATGATTCACCATCCCAACGCCGGCGGCGTGCTGGTGGTGAGCCTGGGCTGCGAGAACAACCAGCTGGACGCGTTCATGAAGCTGGTGGGCCCGGTGGATGAAAGCCGCGTCAAGAGCTTTGTTTGCCAGAAAGTGGAGGACGAGGTGCAGTATGGCGTGGAACGCCTTAGGGAAATCTATGCCGTAGCTTCCAAGGACGTGCGCGAAGATGTGCCTGTGAGCGAGCTTCGCGTCGGCCTCAAGTGCGGCGGCTCCGACGGCCTGTCCGGCATAACGGCCAACCCGCTGCTGGGCGTCTTCTCCGACTGGATTGTGGCCCAGGGCGGCACAACCGTGCTCACCGAGGTGCCCGAGATGTTCGGTGCGGAGACCATCCTGATGAACCGCTGCCAGGACGAGGCTACCTTTGAGAAGACGGTGCATCTGATCAACGATTTCAAGGAATATTTCATGAAGCAGGGCCAGCCCGTGTACGAGAACCCTTCTCCGGGCAACAAGGCCGGCGGCATCTCCACCCTGGAAGAGAAGTCCCTGGGCTGCACGCAGAAATGCGGCAAGAGCATCGTGCGGGGCGTTCTCAAGTACGGCGAGCGCCTGAACGTGAAGGGACTCAACCTGCTATCGGCCCCCGGCAACGACCTGGTGGCATCCACCGCCTTGGCGGCCAGCGGCTGCCAGATTGTGCTGTTCACCACCGGACGTGGCACACCCTTCGGCAGTTTTGTGCCCACCGCCAAAATCTCCACCAATACGCCGCTCTATGAGGCCAAACCGGGCTGGATAGACTTCAATGCCGGTGTGCTGGCACAGGGAGAGCCCATGGAAGAGGTGGCCGCGCGCTTTACGGAGTTTGTGCTGGCCGCCGCCTCCGGCGAGCCCGTCAACAACGAGAAACACGGCATCCGGGAGATAGCCATCTTCAAATCTGGAGTAACTTTATAAGAATCTAATAATTAATCACATACATTATGGAAAGACTAAACAGAAAGTCTGCTCCGCAGGCTAAGCAGTACACCGAGAAGGTGATTCAGTTCGGCGAAGGCAATTTCCTCCGCGCATTCATCGAATGGATTATCTGGAAGACCAACCAGAAGACGGATTTCAACGGCTCCGTGGTGGTGGTCCAGCCCATCGAAAAGGGTATGGTGGAATGGCTGAACGAGCAGGACGGCCTCTATCACCTGAATCTTCAGGGCCTCCAGAACGGCCAGCCCGTGGACAGCGTAGACCTCATTGACGTGATTTCCCGCGGCCTGAACCCTTATACCCAGTTTGAAGACTATCTGAAACTGGCCGAGCAGCCGGAAATCCGTTTCGTGATTTCCAACACCACCGAGGCCGGTATCGCCTTCGATCCCGCCTGCAAGTTCACGGACAAGCCTGCCAGCAGCTATCCCGGCAAGCTCACCCAGCTCCTGTACCACCGCTTCGAAACCTTCAAGGGCGCTAAGGACAAGGGCCTCATCATCTTCCCCTGCGAACTCATCTTCGAAAACGGCAAGCACCTGAAGGAATGCATCCGTCAGTATATCCAGCTGTGGAACCTGGGTGCGGAATTCAGCGCCTGGTTCGAGGAAGCCTGCGGTGTATACAGCACCCTCGTAGACCGCATTGTGCCCGGTTATCCCCGTGACACCGCCGCCCAGCTGTGCGAGCGTGCCGGTTACGACGACCACCTGCTGGACAAGGCCGAAATCTTCCACCTGTGGGTGATTGAAGCCCCCAAGGAAGTGGCGAAGGAATTCCCGGCCGACAAGGCGGGCCTGAACGTTCTCTTCGTTCCTTCCGAGGCCCCTTACCACGAGCGTAAGGTTACCCTTCTGAACGGTCCTCACACCGTCCTGAGCCCCGTTGGCTACCTGAGCGGCCTCAATACCGTGAAGGAGTGCTGCGAGGATCCCGAGGTGGGCAAATTCGTGAAGAAGGTGATGTACGACGAACTTCTTCCCACCTTGAACCTGCCCAAGGAAGAGCTGGAGAAATTCGCCAACGATGTGATGGAGCGCTTCCGCAACCCGTTCGTGAAGCACTTCGTGACGTCCATCATGCTCAATTCCTTCCCCAAGTTCAAGACCCGCGACCTTCCCGGTCTCAAGACCTATCTGGAGCGCAAGGGTGAGCTGCCCAAAGGCCTGGTACTGGGCCTGGCCGGCATCTGCACCTACTACAAGGGCGGCAAGCGGGGAGACGACGAGATTGTCCCCAACGACGATCCCAAGATCATGGAACTCCTGAAGGATCTCTGGGCCACCGGAGACGTGCGCAAGGTTGCCAAGGGCGTGTTGGCCGATGAATTCATCTGGGGCGAAGACCTCAATGCCATCCCCGGCCTCACCGAACTCCTGTCCGCCGACCTGGCCCTCATCCAGGCCAAGGGCATGCGGGAGGCCGTCAAATCCATCATCTAAAAGCTTATGTCTACACAGAAGAAATTAATGACCAATTGGCGGTGGTGGATCTGCAGCCTTCTGTTTGTGGCCACTACCGTGAACTACCTGGACCGTCAGGTCCTGTCCCTTACCTATAAGGAGTTTATCGCTCCCGAATTCCACTGGACGGATGCGGACTACGGTACCATCACCTCCCTTTTCTCCATCTTCTACGCCATCGCCTGCCTCTTTGCCGGCAAGTTCGTGGACTGGATGGGTACCAAGAAGGGATACCTGATTGCTATTGGCGTCTGGTCCCTGGGTGCCGTGATGCATGCCGGCTGCGGCATTGCCACCACCTGGTTTGTCCCCGAAGTGGATTCCGTGGCCGCCCTGCGGGCGGTCGAAGCCGGATCCAACGTGGCCCTTACCATCTCTACGGTGAGTGTCTATCTCTTCCTGCTGTGCCGGGGCATCCTGGCACTGGGTGAGAGCGGCAACTTCCCGGCCGCCATCAAGACCACGGCCGAGTACTTCCCCAAGAAGGACCGTGCCTTCGCCACTTCCATCTTCAATGCCGGTGCCTCCGTGGGTGCCCTGGCCGCTCCGCTCCTGATTCCGCCGCTGGCCAAGAACTTCGGCTGGGAAATGGCTTTCATCATCATCGGCGCCCTGGGCTTCCTGTGGATGTTCTTCTGGCAGTTCATGTATGACAAGCCGGAAAAGAGCAAGCACGTGAATGAGGCCGAACTGATGTACATCCATCAGGACGATGTCGCTTCAGAGGAAGACGCCCCTTCCTCCGCGTCGCTTCGCGACCCTGTACGGGCAAATGCTCCGGAAGGGGCGCCTTCCTCTGATGAGAAGTCCATCCCCTTCATCCAGTGCTTCCGCTACAAGCAGACCTGGAGCTTCATCGTAGGCAAGTTCCTCACCGACGGCGTGTGGTGGTTCTTCCTCTTCTGGGCTCCGGCCTACTTCCAGGACCAGTTCAACGCTCCGGCCAGCTCTCCGCTGGGGCAGGGCCTCATCTTCACGCTGTACGCCATCGTGACGGTGATTTCCCTCTTCGGCGGTTACCTTCCCAAACTCTTTGTGGAAAAGAAGGGAATGCATCCGTACAACGGCCGCATGCTGGCCATGCTCATTTTCGCCTTCTTCCCGCTGGTGGCCCTGGCCGCCCAGCCGCTGGGAGCCTACAGCCCCTGGTGGCCGGCCATCCTGATTGGTATCGCCGGTGCGGGACACCAGGCCTGGAGCGCCAACATCTTCTCTACCGTAGGTGACATGTTCCCCAAGAGCACCATCGCCTCCATCACCGGTATCGGTGCCATGGCGGGCGGTATCGGCTCCATGATTATCCAGAAGGTGGCCGGTAACCTCTTCACTTATGCCGAAGGGCAGGGCGCAGCCTTCCATTTCATGGGCTTCGAGGGCAAGCCCGCCGGTTACTTTATCATGTTCTGCTTCTGCGGACTGGCCTACCTGGTGGGATGGATTATCATGAAAGCCCTGGTTCCCAAGTATAAACCTGTTGAAGCATAAGCTATGAACATCTTCTCCCTTGAAGGAAAGAACGCCTGGGTGACGGGTGCCGCATACGGAATTGGCTTTGCCATTGCCAAGGCATTCGTGGACGCCGGCGTCAAGAATATCATTTTCAATACATCCAATCAGGCTTCCATGGAAAAAGGCCTCCAGGCCTACAAGGAAGCCGGAATCACCAACGTGCACGGCTATGTATGCGACGTGACGGACGAGAATGCCGTGAAGGCCCTTGTGGAGCGCATCCACAAGGAAGTGGGCCAGATTGACATTCTGGTGAACAACGCCGGCATCATCAAGCGCATCCCCATGCACGAGATGTCCCGGGCCGACTTCCAGCGCGTGATAGACGTGGACTTGGTGGGCCCGTACATCTGCTCCGCCGCCGTGGTGCCGGAGATGATGGAGCGCCGCGAAGGCAAGATCATCAACATCTGCTCCATGATGAGCGAACTGGGCCGCGAGACGGTGAGCGCCTATGCCGCCGCCAAGGGTGGTCTCAAGATGCTCACGCGCAACATCTGCTCCGAGTACGGAGAGTACAACATCCAGTGCAACGCCATCGGCCCCGGCTACATCGCCACGCCCCAGACCGCCCCGCTGCGTGAAAGGCAGGCCGACGGAAGCCGTCATCCCTTTGACAGTTTCATCTGCGCCAAGACGCCCGCCGGCCGCTGGCTGGAACCGGACGAACTGGCCGGCCCCGCCGTTTTCCTGGCCTCCAAGGCCTCCGATGCCGTGAACGGCCACATCCTCTACGTGGACGGCGGTATCCTGGCCTATATCGGCAAACAACCCAAATAGCCCTCCTGCGGAGCGCATTTGGGTTGTCATCTCTTTTCAAGAGATTGGGGGACTAATCCCCCAAACCCCCTGAGTCGCTTCGCTCCATAGTCCTTCGATTCAACGTATGGAACAAGTATTCAGTTATATCATCGGCCTGGGGGCTGCCGTGATGATGCCCATCCTCTTTTTCATCCTGGGGGTGTGCATCGGCATCAAGCCCGGAAAGGCGCTCAAGAGCGGCCTGCTGGTGGGCGTGGGCTTCGTGGGCCTGAGCGTGGTGACGGCCCTCCTCACCTCGTCCCTGGGCGGCCCGCTCAAGGAAGTGACGGAGATTTACGGCCTGCAGCTGAGCATCTTCGACATGGGCTGGCCCGCCGCCGCCTCGGTGGCCTACAACACCACGGTGGGTGCTTTCATCATCCCCGTGTGCCTGGCCATCAACGTGGTGCTCCTGCTGGTGAAAGCCACCAACACCATCAACATAGACCTGTGGAACTACTGGCACTACGCCTTCATCGGCGCGGTGGTGTATTTTGCCACGGAGAATATCTGGTGGGGTTTCTTTGCCGCCATCATCTGCTTTGTGATAACCCTGGTGATGGCAGACCTTACCACCCGGAAATTCCAGAGCTATTACAAAGACCTGGACGGCATCTCCATCCCTCAGCCCTTCTGCCAGGGTTTCGTGCCCTTTGCCGAGGGCCTGAACTGGTGCTTCGACCGCATCCCCGGCTTCAGCAAGCTGGACATTGATGCGGAGGGCCTCAAGAAGAAATTCGGCGTGCTGGGCGAGCCCCTGCTGCTGGGCGTGCTGGTGGGTATCCTCATTGGCTGCCTGAGCTATCGCAGCTGGGCCGATATCGTGGCCCACATCCCCGCCATCCTGGGCCTGGGCATCAAGATGGGCGCCGTGATGGAACTGATCCCGCGCATCACCAGCCTCTTCATCGAAGGCCTCAAGCCCATCGCCGAGGCCACCAAGGACCTGGTGTCCCGCAAGTTCAAGAACTCCGCCGGCATCAACATCGGCATGAGCCCGGCGCTGGTCATCGGCCATCCTACCACCCTGGTGGTAAGTCTGCTGCTGATTCCCTGCACCCTGCTGCTCTCCGTAGTCCTGCCGGGGAACGAATTCCTGCCGCTGGCCTCGCTGGCGGGCATGTTCTATGTGTTTCCGGCCGTGTTGCCCATCACCAAGGGCAATGTGGTGAAGACCTTCCTGATCGGCCTGGTGGCCCTGACCGTGGGCCTGTACTTCGTCACAGACCTGGCGCCCTGGTTCACCCTGGCGGCCCAGGATGTGTATACCCGGACCTCAGACGCCGCCGTGGCCATTCCCGAGGGTTTCCAGGGAGGCGCACTGGACTTTGCCTCCAGCCTCTTCTCCTGGGTCATTTTCCACCTGGTCCACGACTTCAAGTGGGTGGGCAGCGCCATCCTGGTGGCCGGAACCACCGTCATGGCCATTTTTAACCGCAGAAGAATAATCAAAGCTTCTTATGAAAAGAATAATTAGCACGGCAGCCCTGCTGCTTACGACTCTTGCTATGAGTGCACAGACAAAATATACCATTCAGACGGCCTGCCATCCGGCCGATGTGAAGAATTACGACACCGAGACGCTCCGCGAGCGTTTCATGATGAGTGAAGTGATGGTGGCCGATGAAATCCGCCTCACCTATTCCCTCTATGACCGTTTCATCTTCGGGGGCGCCGTTCCTGCCACCAAGGCCCTGAAACTGGAAACCATCGACCCGCTCAAGGCCCCTTACTTCCTCTTCGGAAGGGAGCTGGGCATCATCAATATCGGCGATGACGGCATCGTGACGGTGAACGGAAAAGACTACGTCCTCAAGTTCAAGGAAGCCCTGTACGTGGGGCGGGGGAATGAGGAGGTTATCTTCAAGAGCAAGGACGCTTCCAAGCCCGCCAAGTTCTATCTGAACAGCGCCACGGCCCACAAGGCTTACAAGACGCAGCTCATCACCATCGACGGCCGCAAGGGCTCGCTCAAGGCCAATTCCTTCGCCGCCGGCAAGATGGAAGACTCCAACGACCGCGTGATCAACCAGCTTATCGTGAACAATGTGCTGGAGGAAGGTCCCTGCCAGTTGCAGATGGGGCTTACGGAGCTCAAACCCGGCAGCGTCTGGAACACCATGCCGGCCCATACCCACGCCCGCCGCATCGAAGCCTATTTCTACTTCAATGTGAGCGAAGGCAACATGATCTGCCACTTGATGGGTGAGCCGCAGCAGGAACGGGTGGTCTGGCTGGCCAACGAGCAGGCCATCATGAGCCCGGAATGGAGCATCCATGCCGCCGCCGGCACCTCCAACTACATGTTCATCTGGGGAATGGCCGGTGAGAACCTGGACTATTCAGATATGGATAAAATTCCCTATACGGAAATGCGTTAGGCTTCCTGAATCGCTTTCCGGAACATTTCCAGCAGCGCATCCACGGATTTGCGAATGTCGTAATCATCCATGTGCGCTGCATATTTTTTGCCCATTTCCCAGCGTTCTTCGGGACGGGCGAGCCAGTAGTCTATGCGGTGGGCCAGGGCTTCCGGATTCTGCTCCGGGAAGATGCTGCGGCGGTCCAGGGCGAACTGGGAGGTGCCGCTGTATCGGCCTTGGGCAATGACGGGAACGGCGCCCTGCTGCATGGCTTCCATGATGGACAGGCCTTCCACCTCCACGGTGGCGCAGTGGACACAGAGATCTGCCTCGGCGGCCAGTTTCCTGAGGCCGTCGCGGTCCAGGAAGAAGAACTGCGGGTCATAGCCTACGATGCCCTCCGTAAATAGTTTGTGCGCCTTGCGCTTAATGCTCCTGGTCTGGGGGCCCAGCCCGGCGAACTGGAGCTGGATGCGTTTGGCGTAGGCGCTGTGCCTCATGGCTTCCAGCAGGGTGGGCTGGTCTTTTTCAATGGACAGGCGGCCGATATAAACCACCTTCAAGGGCCGCTCGGTGCTGGCGTAATCGGCCGGCATCTCCACCGGTTTGATGCATTTGTCCGGGACCAGGCCGTTGGAAATAACCTGCGTCTTGGCGCGGATGTGGTAGCGGCGCAGGCGGTCCTGCACATTCTCCGTAGGGCACTGGATATAGTCTACGCGGTCCATGGTGTGCTTCTTCCAGGCCCGCATGATAATGCGGTTGAGGCCTTTCCAATGCCGGATAGGGCCGAAGTTGACCGTGATGTTCTCCGGGTGCAGGTGATAGGTGAAAGTGACGGGCTTGCCCAGGGCGCGGGCGATGGGAATGGCCTTGTCTTCAATGACGAAGGGCTCTTCCAGGTGGATAACATCGGCCCAGGCGATGGCCTCTTCCATCAGTTTTTTGTCAGACGCGGAGAAACAGTATCCCTGTGCCCTGATAATGGGCTGCACAAGGGGGAAAATGTACTCTTTGAGCAGATAGTCCGGCTGGATGGAAGGGTCTTTCTTGTTGGGGCCGGACATTACGCGGATTTCATTGCCGCTCTTCTTGATATACTCCACGGTTCTTCTGGCACTGGATGCCAAGCCGTTTCCTGTGGTGTATAAGTTATTGAGGATAAATAGGATTTTCATAGTTTAGTTCTCTTTGAAGATTTTCTGCATAAAATCTTCCAATTCGGGTATCCAGCCGTTATTCCAGTCGTGCGAGCCCGGATAGCGGGTGTACTCATGGGCATAACCGTTGATGGTCATTCGGTGGTGCAGCTTGAGCGTGGCGGGACGCATCATATCCAATTTGCCGGCATAGAGGTAAAAACCTTCCGGCGGGGCCGACTCAAACTGTTTTTTCATTTTGCTTTCCAGCCCTCCGTAAAATTTGAAGCGGGTAATGCTGGGATGGCCCAGGGCCCACATATAAGGGGACATGGCACCCACATAGCCAAACTCCTGCGGGAAATTGGCCGCAAACTGAATGCTCTGGTACCCTCCGATGGAAAGGCCCGCCACGGCCCGGTGCGCACCGTCCGGCACCGTGCGGTAAACGCTGTCCACAAAATGCACCACGTCCCTCATAAAGGCCGATTCCACATAGCCGTCCACCTCGAAAATGCTCTCGAAGGCGTCTTTGAAGCGGCCTCCCTCATAGTCATAGTCGTCGATGTAGGAATTGACATTGGGCATGATGACAATGCAGGGGGCGGCTTTTCCTTCCCGCCAGAGGCTGTCACAGGTCTGGTATACCTTTCCCTTCCGGATCCAGGAGGTCTCGTAGCCGCGGGCCCCGTGAAGAAGGTACAGGACGGGGTAGCGCTGCGTGCTCTCGTAATAGTCGGCCGGGAGGTAGGCAATCAGGTGACGCTGCGTGGGACCCTTGACACTGCAAGGATGGTAATGCTCTTCCACAATGCCCCGCGGGGTATAGTCTGCCCGGATGGCCGGACCGGGCAAATACGCTTCTGAGCTCCTCATCCGGACAATGCCGCAGGAGGAGCTCAGGAGAAGGATGGCGACAATGGGGAGCAGTTTCCTCACTGTTATTCGGTTTCAGGGGCCATGGTGGTGTAGACGTTGGTCACGTCTTCGTCGTCCTCCAGAAGGCCGGTGAGTTTTTCCAGGGTGGCGCGCTGCTCGGCGGTGACTTCCTTCAGTTCCACGTTGGGAATCTGTTCGAAGCCGCCGGAGATGAGCTCGTAGCCCTTTTCTTCAATGTATTTCTGGATTTGGCCGTAGGCGGAGTAGTCTCCGTAGATGGAGATTTCCACGGTCACGTTCTCGTCCTCGTCTTCCACTTCCTGCTTGAAGACTTCCTCTGCGCCGAAGTCTATGAGCTCAAGCTCAAGCTCGTCCACGTCGATGGGCTTGGCAGGGTCTTCCTTGAGGCGGAACACGCATTTGTGGTCGAACATGAAGGCCACGGAGCCGCTGGTCTGGAGGGAGCCGCCGCACTTGGTGAAGTAGCTGCGGACATTGGCCACGGTACGGGTGTTGTTGTCCGTGGCGGCCTCTACGAGGTAGGCGATGCCGAAGGGGCCGAAGCCTTCGTAGACAATCTCCTTGAAGTCACCGGTCTTGGCTTCGGTGGCTTTCTTGATGGCGCGTTCGATGTTTTCCTTGGGCATCTGCTCGGCCTTGGCCTCGGCGATGAGGGCACGCAGGCGGGGATTGCCGGTTACCTCGGCTCCGCCCTGCTTCACGGCGATGGTGATTTCCTTGCCCAGTTTGGTGAAGGTCTTGGCCATGTGGCCCCAACGCTTCATTTTCCGCTCTTTGCGGAATTCAAATGCTCTTCCCATATTACTTGGCGCTTTCTATGCGGGTGATGTACTTGTCAATTTCCATGGCCTCGGGAGCGTTGCCCCACTCGTTTTTGATTTCCTTGTAGAAGGAAAGGGCCTTCTGGCTGTCTCCCATGGCCTCGGCGGCGATGCCGGCCTTCAGGAGGTAGGCGGCGGAGAGGGCGTTGTCGGAAGTCTTGGCGGCTTTCTGGAACCACTTCACGGCCTCGGCATAGTTTTCAAGGTCTGCGTTGGCGTCGCCGATACAGGCCTGGGCCTTGGCCAGCATGATGGGATCCTCGCCATCGTATTTCTTGAGGTAGGAGATGGCTTCCTCGGGGGCTCCGGTCTGGAGCTTGGCGATGCCGGCATAGAGGTAGGCGGACTTTGCGGCCTTGGAACCGTACTGCTTGATGATGTCTTCGAAGCCCAGGGAATTGTCGTCTCCGCTCAGGGCCAGTTCGTATTCACCGGACAGGAACCACTGCTCGGCCTGGGCCATCTGGTCCGTGGCCTGGGTCTTCTTGGGCTGCAGGATGAAACGGTTGTACGCCATGATGGCTGCGGCAATGAGCAGGACGCCGATGACGATGCCGTAAATGAGATTTCCGTAGGTCTTGAAAAATTCCTCGGTCTTGGAAACGGCCTCAACAACATTCTGTTGACGCACTTCCTCTTCTTTCTTTGTAATTTTTGCCATATCTAATTGTTTCTTTATTGCTTGAAAGAGCCTGCAAATTTAGGAAAAATATTATATATTTGCAATTGAAATCTATGTGACAAGATGCCTGCCTTGAAGAAAATAGTGGTGAAGGATTTCCGGAACATCGAATTCCAGGAATTGTCGTTCTCTCCCAACGTGAACTGCATCAGCGGAAACAACGGGGAAGGGAAGACCAACCTGATGGATGCCATCTACTATCTTTCCATGACCAAAAGCGCTTTTCCGGCCCCGGACAGGTACAATTTCCGCTATGGGACGGAGGGTTTTACGGTGGGCGGCACCTATGCCATGGAAAACGGGCTGGAGTCCCGCATCTCCATCCAGGTGAAGGAGGGGGAGAAGAAGCTCATCAGGGACGAAAAACCCTCCGCCCGGCTGGGAGAGCATATCGGCCTGCTGCCGGTTGTGATGGTGTCTCCCGGGGATATCGGCCTGGTGAACGAGTCCGGAGAAGAGCGGCGGCGGCTTTCCAATGCCGTCCTTTCCCAGATGGACCGTGAATACCTGGCCGCCGTGCAGAGCTACAACCGTCTGCTGCAGCAGCGCAACAAGATTCTGAAAGATTTTCAGGCCGACGGTTCCCTGCTGGATGTCCTGGATGAGCGGATGGCCCCTCTGGCAGAACGGATTTCCGGGAGCCGCCGCCAGTTTGCGGAGGATATGAAACCCATCGTAGGGGAGTATTACCGCCTCATTTCCGGCGGGGGAGAGAGCGTCTCCATCAGCTACAAGGCCGATGCCTTCCGCCCCAACCATGAGAAGGACTTCCTCCTGCATTATACCTCCTCAGGCCCCCAGAGGGACGATTTCCTCTTTACCATGGACGGCCATCCCATTCGCCGGGCCGGCAGCCAGGGGCAGCAGAAAAGCTTCCTGGTGGCCCTCAAATTCGCCCAGTACGAGATAATGAAGCGTTCCTACGGCTTCGCGCCCATGCTGCTGCTGGACGATGTCTTTGACAAGCTGGACTATACCCGCATCTCCAATCTCATCTCCATGGTGGCGGGGCAGGACTTCGGCCAAATCTTCATTACGGACACGGACCAGGAGCGTCTGAGAGGCATCGTGGACAGGATTACGGAAGACCGTGCGTACTTTGAAACCCGGAAGGGGGCCTTCACCCGCGTAGATTAATATGGCCGATCCCGTACGCATACACAGGAAAGAGCCGGTGGGCATGGATACCCTGGTGAAGGAGTGTATCAAGTCCATGAAACTGGCCATGGGGCTCAATACCCAGCGCATTTTCGCCGCCTGGGACGCCTGTTCCGGCGCGGCTCCCTTTACGCTCAAGCGCTTTTTCCGCGGGGGAAAGCTCTACATTACGCTGTCTTCTTCCGTGATTCGGAACCAGCTCTATTTCCAGAAGGACGAGCTGGTGAAAAAGATGAACGCCTTTCTGTCTCAGGACGAGCTGTTTACGCCGGATAACCGGACGGTGAACTTTATCGAGGAGCTTGTCCTTCGTTAATGGACTCGTATTCTCCCTCCACATAGAATGCGCTGGGAGCGCAGAATCCCACGAAGCCCAGGCCGCCGTCCACATTGCTGTAGGTGAAGTTGGCCGGGGTGAGGCCCATGTTGGAGAGGAAGTCGAAGTTGCTCTGATACAGGGCCTTGGCGAAGTAATAGAATTCGTCCGAGATGCGATATAGCGTGAAATAGTAAGAGCCCGGACGTGCGGCAACAATGGAGCCGGAAGGCGTGTCTCCGCCGGCAATGCTTCCGTCTCCTTGGGGAGTATTGTTCACGATGTCCCGGATGAAATCTTCATCCCAGCCGCCCAAGTAGAAGGTATAGGTGTGCCCTTCGAAACGATGGTCCGGAAGCAGGGTAAGGGGCTGGTATTCTCCGGAGCCGCCCAGGTAGGTTTCGTCAAAGTTGAACCTCATGTAGTCCTCAAAGTCAAAGCGGGTAAGTTCCATTTGGCTTGTTAGATAGCCGGGCGCACGATGATAGATCTGGGTGGTTGTACGGCCGTCAGAGCAGTAGAGTTCCGAGACTATCATGATCTTGAGGGCGTAGTGTTCCCCGGCCTCGGGCTCCCTGTCCAGGATCAGCTTTACCTTTTTCCCGTATCTTTCGGTCCGGTCATCTTTGAACATCAGGTAATTTTCTATTTCTGCCCCAATTATGGGATTTCCGGAATATACGGTTGTGCTCCCGCTTGCTTCCTTTGCGTCCGGGCAGCTCACTTTTATCTTGATTTCGTCCCCTTCCTCAAAAGCATCAAGCACCGATGAGGGCATGGCAAGATAGCAGGGGCCTCCCTCTTCCCTTTCTATTTTCTGGATGCGGAGGGGCTCCCCGTTCACCTGGGCCTCCACCGTGAATTCCGTCTCTTTGGGGGCCGATCCCACGGGAGCGGCCAGGCGGGGCGTGATGTATACGAAAGAGGAATTGGCGATGGCCTGCACATAGATTTTGTATTCTCCGCCCTGCTCTATCTCAAAAGACCCTTCGCAGGCGGCCAGGCTCAGCAGGGTCCCCAGGGATAATATATGAAGTATCCGTTTCATTCAGAACTTATAACTGACTGTTATGGTGGGGATAATGGGTACAAGACCGTAGGATTTTCCCCGGAAGGTTCCGTCCGGGAGAGTTTCCAGCATGGCCAGGGAGGCGTTGAGGTGGTTGTACACATTGTAGATGCTCAGGTTCACCTGCAGCGTATGCTGGTTCCGGAAGGTGGTGAAGTAGTCTATCCCCACGTCCAGGCGGTGGTAGTTGGGAAGCCGGTGGTTGTAGGGGGCGTCATAAAGATAGGTTTTGGAACTCCCGTTGACGAGATAATGGGAAGGGAAGGTGATGCGGTTGCCGGAGTGGAAGTTCCAGTTGGCAAAGGCCTGCCAGTGCTTGGCGAAGTGCCAGGAGGCCACCAGGTTGATTTTGTGGCGGTTGTCGTTCCGGTCCAGGAACCAGTTTCCGTACACGGCCTCGAAGTTGCGTCTGGTCCGTGAGAGGGTGTAGTAGGCGGTGAGGGACAGCTTTCCGTTGTCGTAGCCGCCCTCGAACTCCAGGCCCCAGGACTGCCCCTTTCCCTCCGTGAAGGATTTCTCCCACTCGGTGACGGGAGGGGTGAAAGTGTTGCTGCCGTTGTACACCAGGATATGGTCCATGTTCTTGTACCAGCCTTCCAGGTTCACCTTCCAGTGCCGCCCGGGGGTGAAGTACAGGCCGCCGGCCACCTGGTCGGACACCATGGGCCGGGCGCTGTCGGTGGAGGGCATCCAGCTGTTGGAGGGAAGGTCCATGTACATGGCCGCCACCAGGTGCGCGAACTGGCTCATCCGGGTATAGGATATTTTGGCCGATAAATCCTTATATATGAGCCATTTGAAAGCCACTCTGGGCTCCGGCGAGAAGAAGACGCTGCTGCCGGTTTTGAACAGGGCGGCCCTGAGGCCCACATTGGCGGTAAGGTTGTAGCGGAGGAAAATCTCATCCTCCATATAAAGGGCCGGCTCAAAGGAGCGGTAGCCGATGGATTCTTCCTGTGCATCCTTTTCCGGCAAGGCGCCGGGCTTTTCCGTAGTGGAGGTATAATTCCGGGAGGTATGGTACCAGTGATATTGGGCGGAAAGGCCGAAGCGCACGCGGTGCGAGCTGCCCGGAAGCCAGTTCCAGTCGCTCCTCAGGCCTATTTCCCGGATATGGCCCGTGTTCTTGTCGTCCATGGCGGTGACGTTGTCTCCCTGGTCCCAATTCCAGAAACTGAAGTTATAACCGGTGTCGGAATCGCTCTGGGAATAGTAGAGCATGTTCTTGGAACGAAGCTTCTTGGAGTATTCGTAATCGTGTGATACAGAGGCGGTGAGGCTTCCCCATTTGACGCCGATCTTCATGATGTCCGTGCCCTGGTGCTCTTCTTGGTGCTTCTTGGTTTCCTGCCCGGCCCGCAAATTGTCCCGGCCGGTGTAGAAGGAGACGTTGAGGGTGTTTCCCGGGGCGAAACGGTGGGTGAGGCGGGCGTTGATATCCGTCATGGAGTAGCCGCCGCTCACGTCTTTGTCCGCTCCGTTGCGGCGGTTGGCGTACCAGATGGCCGGAATGGTAATCACATCCAGCCAGGTGCGCCGAAGCCCCACGTTGAAGGAGGTCTTTCCCTTCACGATGGGCCCCTCCACCTGGATGCGGCCGTCAATCAGCCCCAAGGCGAAGGTGCCATGGTAGCGTTCCATGTCTCCCTCCCGGGTTTCCACGTCCACCACGGAGGACAATCGGCCTCCATAGCGGGCGGGGAAGCCGCTTTTATAGAAATCCAGGTTGTCCACCACGTCCGTGTTGAAGCTGGAGAAGAGGCCGCCGAAGTGGCTGATATTGTACAGCGGGACGCCGTCCAGAAGGTACAGATTGTCGTTTCCGTCGCCTCCGTGCACATACAGGCCGCTCATGAGTTCATTGCCGGCCGCCACGCCCGGGAGCATCTGGAGCTTTTTGATGATGTCGGGGGTGCCGAAGACGGCTATCCCGCTCTTCAGCTCCCTGGCGTCCATCCGGATAAGTCCGGTCTGGGTTGTATTTTTGGCCCTTTCCCGCACCTCGGTCACATAGGCCGCCTCCAGGGAATCCTGGAGTGTTTTCACCTGTGCAGAAAGGGAATATCCGATGGCCGCGAGAAACGCGGCGCAAAGCAATGTTCTTTTCATCTCGCTGCAAAGGTAAGGAATTTGTAAAAAAATTGCTATATTTGTGGGAATATATACGCATACGCACACATGAACAGACTGCTGGACGCCCACTGTGAACAAATCCTTCAGGAATACCGGGACCATCTTCCGGAATTCCAAAAACAGGCTCTGGCTATTCAGCATACCCTCCGGACCACCCTGGACAAGGCCGGCATCATTGTCGCCAGCATCGAGTCCCGGGTAAAGACGGAGGATTCCCTGGCCGGCAAACTGGAACTCAAGGGCGCAAAATACAAGTCACTGGCCGATATCACGGACATCGTGGGCCTCCGCGTCATCACCTATTACAGCGAGGACGTGGACAAGGTGGCATCGGCCGTGGACCGTCTTTTCGACATTGACTGGGAGAATTCCGTAGACAAGAGAAAGCTCCTGGAAATAGATACCTTCGGCTATCTCTCGCTGCATTACATCTGCACCAAGAAAGGCTTCGAATACCGTTTCGAGATTCAGATGAGAACCATCCTGCAGCATGCCTGGGCCAACATGAACCACGACACCGGCTACAAGAGCGGCGTAGAGATTCCCACCTATTACCGGCGCAGCCTCAGCCGCATGGCCGGCCTCCTGGAACTGGTGGACGAGGAGTTCAGCCGCATCCGCGTGGAACTGGCCGATTACCGCCGCAAGGTGCAGGCGCTGGTGGCTTCCGGCAACCTGGACGACGCCCCGCTGGACCTGGAGACTTACCGCAGTTTCCTGGACATGGAGCCCTTTGACAGGCTCAACCGGAACATCGCCGGCATCAACCAGGCGGAGATTCAGCCGGTTTCCCTCCTGCCTTATCTGGAAGTATTCCAGTTCTTGGAGTGCAAAACCCTCGGAGACGTGGACCGGCTCATCAAGGAATGCTCCGACGGCGCCTTCCAGCTGGCCTCCTACCAGATGGCCCTCACAGACCTGGACATCATCTCCTCCTCCGTGGGCCCGCAGAACCTGTGCATCGCCTACATCCTCAAACGGGGAGGCGGCAGCGTCGGTATCAAAAGGATGTTCGATATCCTCAACGGCCCGTCCGACAGCCATGAAATGCTGGCGGAATTCCTTTTGGAACAGGCAAAAGATTTACCCTTCATGAACGAAAAAAGCCATGGAACCCATTAAAATCTCCCTCAAGGATTACAAGCTGTTCGGCGGTGGCGCCAACGGAGAAAGCTATGACTGCATCTCGGATCCCGACCTGATGCTCAAACTGTATTTCCCGGGCAAGATCCAGCAGCCCCTGGACGAGATGGTCCTGGCCCGCAAAGTATACGATATGGGCATTCCCACGCCGGAGCCCGGAGAGTATGTGGTGACGGAAGATGGCCGATACGGCATCCGTTTCCGCCGCATCCCCGGGAAACTGTCTTATTCCCGCGCTACGGGAGACCATCCCGAGAAGGTGGAGCAGTATGCACAGGAGTTTGCCCAGATGTGCCTGAAACTGCATTCCGTCCATGTGGACACCACCCAGTTCGAGAATGTGAAGGACCGCAACCTCCGCCTGCTGGAAGAGAATCCTTTCTTCTCAATGGAGCAGAAGGACAAACTCTCCAAGTTCATCATGGATACGCCCGACGAGGATACGGCCATCCACGGAGACCTCCAGTTCAGCAATGCCATCTTTGCCGGTGACAAGCGCTATTTCATAGACCTGGGAGATTTCTGCTACGGCAACCACCTCTTTGACGTGGGCATGGTGTACCTTTGCACCAACCTGAGTTCCGACGAGTTCATCCGGGAGACGTTCCACATGCCCAAGACCCTGGCCATCCGGTTCTGGGAGCATTTTGTCCCCGCCTATTTCGGTGCCGGCACCACGGTGAAGGAGGCCGATGAGTTCATCCGGCCTTACGCCGGCCTCAAAACCCTGATTGTTGAAAGGGACACGCGCTGCCCCATGCCGGAAATGCGCGTGGCCTTGGAATCCATATTGAAGTAGAAGAAGATGTTTACCATCGGCCTGGACGCCGGCAACTTGATGTTGCTCCTTTCCATTCTGGTCTTCGTGGCGGTTCTGTCCAACAAGATCGGAACGCGCTTCGGCGTGCCGTCCATGCTGGTTTTCCTCATTGTGGGCATGGTGGCCGGGCAGGACGGAATCGGGCTCAAGTTTGACAACCTGCACATGGCGGAGTTCCTGTGTCACCTGGGCATGACGGTAATCCTGCTCACGGGCGGCCTGGAGACGGAAATGCATGAAACGCGTCCGGTCCTCAAACAGGGAATCCTGCTGTCGTCCCTGGGCGTGCTCATCACCATCGGCCTCACGGGCGCCTTTATCTATCTGGTTGCCGGCAAGACCATCGGCCCGGACGGAACCACGCTTTTGGGAGCGCTGCTGGTGGCCGCCGTCCTTTCCTCCACGGATTCCACTTCCGTGTTCAACATCCTGAGGAGCAAACGCCTGCAGCTCAGGGAAAACCTGGGCCCTATGCTGGAGCTGGAATCCGGCAGTAACGACCCCATGGCCTACGTGGTCACCATTATCCTGGTGAAACTGGTTAACGGCGGAATGGAAATAGACGGTTCTGAAACGGCAGGCGCCACCGCTTTGGTGGTTTCCCTTGTGCTGGTTTACCAGATTGCCATGGGCTTCCTGGTGGGCTACCTGATAGGCCGCTTTTCCAAATGGATCCTGGGCAGGATCAACTTGAATTCCAGCCCCCTGGTGAGTATCATGATCCTGAGCCTGGCCTTCTTTGCCAACGGCATAGCCTCCGTAGTGGGAGGAAACGGCCTGCTGGCCTTGTATGTGGCGGCCATCATGATCGGGAATGCCCCTACGCTTCCCCAGAAGAAGGAAGTGCTTAAATTCTTTGATGGAATCTCCTGGCTGTCCCAGCTGCTGATGGTGCTCATGCTGGGTCTTCTGGCCCATCCTTCCCAGATGCCCAAGGTATTTGTGCCGGCCTTGATGATTGGCCTGTTCATGATGTTCGTGGCCCGTCCTGCGGCCGTTTTCATTTCGCTGGCGGGTTTCCGCAAACTTCCCGCCAGGGCCAAACTCTTCATATCGTGGGTGGGTCTCAAGGGCGCCGGTCCCATTCTCTTTGCCCTTTATACGGTGGTGCATGAGGTGGGCGGCTCGGATGTCATCTTCAATATCGTGCTGGTGATTACGCTCCTTTCCCTCCTTACGCAGGGAATGACGCTGCCGCCGGTGGCCAAATGGCTCAATCTGAGCATGGACGAAGACCCCCAGGTGGAAACCTTCGGCCTGGATATGCCGGAAGAGATGGGAATGATGAGAGACCATATCGTCGGGGAGGGAGACTTGGCGGGAGGGGCCACCCTTCGGGACCTGCACCTTCCGCACGGAATCCGCGTCATTATGGTCAAGCGCGGGGAACGTTTTCTGGTGCCCCATGGCAGCATGATATTGGAGGTTGATGACCATCTGCTTATCATGATGGGAGAAACGGATGATTAGAAGATGGACAAGACAGTAGAAAGGAAAAAGCTGTTCCGGGTGTTCCTGGTGCTGGTGGCGGCCGTCATCCTGGAGGCGACGTCGTTTATCCAGTTCCGTTCCCTTTTCGATACGGCCCGGCGGGCGGCCCAGAAGAACGCGGAGCATATTCTGGTCACCAGCCGCTATGCCATCCTGGATGTGGTGGAACAGGCGGAACAGGCCATTCGGGACAACATGTGGATTGCCCGGTGGTGTCTGCAATATCCGGACAGCCTTGTGAGCGTGTCGGCCCGTATCGTGGAGAACAACAGGGCCGTTTCCGGCTCCACGGTGGCCCTGGTCCCCGGTTATAGCAGAAAATTCCCGCTTTGGGCTCCGTATGCGTATTTGTCCGGCAATAAGATAGAGTATACCACCCTTGCAACGGCCACATACAATTACCCCAACCAGCCCTGGTTCACGAAAGCCTTGGAAAAGGGAGAGGGCTATTGGAGTGAACCCTACCTGGACGAAGGTGGCGGCAATATCATGATGACCACCTATTCCATGCCTTTGAAGGACCGTGCGGGAAAGGATGCCGCCGTCATTACGGCCGATATTTCCCTGGACTGGCTTTCGGAACATGTGGGAAAGATTGATTCCTATGACAATGCCTTCAGCATCCTGGTGAGCCGTAACGGCCTTTTGATGGTGGCCCCCTCCGACTCTCTCTCCATGAAGATGTATCTGGGGGATCTGGCGGCCAATATGAAGGACAAGGTTCATTTCCATGAGCTGGAAGAGGGAATGATGAGCGGAAAGACCGGTGAGGTGTCCATTAAAGGAAAACACGATACCTTCCATGTCTACTATTCTCCCATCAGCCGGACAGACTGGTCCATGGCCGTGGTATTCCCCGACAAGGAAATCTTCGAAGACGTCCGGCAGATGGGCCTCATGGCCGCTCTTTTACAGGTCGTGGGCCTTCTGATGCTGTTCTTCATCCTCCGGGCCATGGCCAAAAGCTGGGTGGACTACCAGAAAGCCAGGGACAACGAGGAGCACATGGAAAGCGAGCTCCAGATTGGACGGGACATCCAGATGTCCATGATTCCCAAGAACTTCTCTTTCCCGGAGCGTACGGATTTGGATATATCGGCCACCATTGTGCCGGCCAAGCAGGTGGGGGGAGACTTATATGACTTTTACATCCGGGACGAAAAACTCTTCTTCTGCATTGGCGACGTGGCCGGCAAGGGAGTCCCCGCTTCCCTGGTGATGGCGGTCACGCGCAGCCTGTTCCGGAATATATCGGCCTTGGAAGACAGCCCCAAGGTGATTGTCGAAGGGATTAACTGGGGCATGTTCGACATGGCGGAGAGCGAGATGTTCGTCACATTCTTCTGTGGCGTGCTCAATTTGGAAGACGGCCTCCTGACCTATTGCAACGCCGGGCACAATCCTCCTCTGCTCTTTACGGACAAGATTGAGATGCTGCCGGTGCTCCCGAACATTCCTTTAGGGATAGACCTTGGCATGGAATTCGAAGGGCAGACCATCCAGTTCCACAACGATGACGCCATTTATCTGTATACCGACGGTATCACTGAGGCCGAGAATGCGGACCACGACCAATATGGCCTGGCCCGGATGCAGGCTGTGCTTCATGAACGGCGCAGTGCCCAGGAGCACCTGGACGCCGTGATGGCATCTGTCCGCTCCTTTGTGGGAGAGGCGCCCCAGAGTGATGACATCACCATGCTCTTTATCCATTACCTGAATAAAAAACAACGCACAGATGTTATGGAAAAACATTTGATATTGCACAACGACATCCAGCAGATTCCTCAGCTGGCCGGGTTTGTCGAAGCTATTGCCGAGCAGAAGAATATTCCGCAGGCCATGACCATGAGCTTGAACCTGGCTCTGGAGGAAGCCGTTACCAACGTGATTCTGTATGCATATCCGGAGGGGACGGACGGTCTGGTGGACCTGGAGGCCATCCTGAGGGATGACAGCATTGAGTTCATCCTCAGTGACGGCGGAAAAGCCTTCGATCCTACAGCCACCCCGGATGCCGATATTACCCTGGGGGTGGAGGAACGGCAGATTGGTGGTTTGGGTATTTTTCTTGTAAGGCAGATAATGGACCGCGTTTTGTACAAACGTGAAAACGGAAGGAATATATTAAGTATGACCAAAAACATTTAAACGATATGGAAGTATTTATTGAAAAAGAGAACAATGTAACCACGGCCCGTTTTGTGGGCCGTCTGGACACCCCTGCTTCTCAGGAAGTCTCCAAAAGCGTGGAGCCCATCCTGGAGGACCCTTCCGGCACCATCGTGCTGGACTGCAAGGACATGGAGTACATCTCCAGCTCCGGACTGCGTATTTTCCTCACCATCCGCAAGGCTGCCGCCTCCAAGGGTGGCAAGGTGATTGTGAAGGACATCAACAACGACATCCGCCAGGTGTTCATGATGACCGGTTTTCTTAACCTCTTTGAAATTCAGTAAATTATGGATATCTCTAAAGATTTTGTCATTACCGTCAGCCGCGAACTGGGCAGCGGAGGCCGTACCATCGGCCGGAAACTGGCTGCACAGTTGGGCGTACATTACAGCGACAAACAGCTGATCAAGGAACTTCAGGAGAAGTTCCATCTCACCGTGAGCGGAATCGAGAAGCTCAAGGGAGAGAAGAAGAACTGGGTCAACGATTTCATGCAGCTGGTGGCCCCCGCCCCCAATGTGGACATGTTCATCGAGCCCGAGGCTCCTTTCCTGCGTGAATTCCGCCCGGACCTGACTACGGACGACGTCCATGAGGCCGAGGTGGAGATTGTCAAGGCCATCGCCGACGAAGGATCCTGCGTCATTGCCGGCCGATCCGCCTTCTTTATCCTGAAGGATTATCCCAACAAGGTGAACGTCTTCATCACCGCCTCCATGGAACACCGTATCGAGCGCGTGATGAAAAAGCAGGAACTCTCCCGGGAGGAGGCCGTGGAGGTGATTGAACGGGTGGACAAGATGAGGGAAAACTACATCCGGCGCTACACCGGCCGCAGCCGCTACGACCTCCGCAACTACGACCTGGTCCTGAATGTGGATGACCTCACGGAAGAGGATGCCGTGAACCTCATTCTCAAATACATCAAAAAGAGCCGCTAAGGCTCTTTTTTTTGTGGAGGTGAGCGCTCCATAATTTTGTTGGAAGGCAAGAAAGCAGGGTTTACTAAAGCGCTGAATATAAAGGAATGCGCCATTCGGGCGTCCTTTTCGATAAAGGACCAAAGCCAATGCAATGGCCCTGTTTGAGAGTGAGATGAGCAAGTGATATTTCTATTGACATTTTGTTTCGAATCGGAATTTATTGTAAATTTGCAGTAAATTCCGATTGTGTAATACTCAATCGATTTATTATAAACTATTTAACGTTTTTAATTATGCCCGGATATATACCAAGAAATGTTTATTTGCAGAAGCTGATTAACAGTCGGGGAGACGGTGCGGCCAAAGTGGTGACCGGGCCTAGGCGGTGTGGAAAGTCATGGCTTCTGACCCGTCTGTACAAAGATTACCTGATTGCTGACGGTGTTCCGGAGGAAGACATCATCATTGTATCACTGGATCTGGATGATGAAAACAATCAGAGCGAGCTGGCCGACAAAGAGAAACTGAAGGCTTATCTCTATGATAAGATCACGGATCCGAAGCGGATGTATTACGTGATGCTGGATGAGATTCAAGAGGTGGACGGTTTTGAAAAACTGGTCAATGGACTGAGGGAAAAAGACAATGTAGATGTCTATGTAACCGGTAGTAACGCTAAGCTTCTATCGAAAGACATCAGCACTATATTCCGGGACCGTGGTGAGGAAATCCGGTGCAATCCTTTCTCTTTTAAGGAATTCTGTACCGGAAGGGATGAGCAGTTCAGCGACCTGTGGAAGGAATACTATACTTACGGCGGTATGCCTGGATTGCTCCGTCGTAGAACTCCGCTCCAGAAGGCGAACTACCTGCAGGATCTATGGAGAAAGACTTACCTCACGGACATCCTGGATCGTTATGAGATTGATAACAAGGTAGCGCTGGAGGCTATTGCCGATGAATTATGCTCTGCCATTGGATCATTGACCAATCCAACCAAAATGGCACGCTCGCTTCAGAGCATTCAGAACATCAAGATAGATGAGGAAACCGTTCAGAAGTATCTGGGCTATATCTGTGATTCTTTCCTGTTTGAAGGCTCCAGCCGATATAATATCAAGGGGAAAGAGTACTACAAGTCCTTCAAGAAATATTACTGCGTGGACGTTGGCCTTAGAAATGCCAGACTGAATTTCCGGCAACAGGAGATTACCCATATAATGGAGAATGTTATTTACAACGAGTTGCGCTCCAGGGATTATCTGGTGGACGTAGGACTAATTGAGTCCCGGGAAATGAGGGACGGTAAGTCTGAATACATTCAGTACGAGGTTGATTTCATTGTAACCAATGGCATAGACAAGTACTATATCCAGTCCGCCTATGCTATGCCCGATGACATTAAGAAGAACCAGGAGTTGAATCCACTCCGCAAGATTGGAGATTCTTTCCAGAAGATTGTCATACAGGGGGACGATATCGCCACCTACACCAACGATGACGGAATCATCTTCATGGGGCTGCATCAATTCCTGATGAATAGCGACATTCTGAAATAAGAGAATCGGAATTTACTGTAAATTTACAATAAATTCCGATTCTGCTTTAATGGGAACTTCATTTACAAACCTATCTCACTTTCATCACAGTTGCATCCCGCTGATACTGACTCCGGTAGCCGGTGAGGGTATCCAGCAGGATGAATCGTGCATGGACCTGGTATTTGTCCAGGCGGAGCCCCCAGATTCCTGGTTCATGGCTACGATTCCGGTTCATCCTGTGTTCCTGAATGACACTGTAAATGACACAGAAAATGATACAGAAAATGACACAGTAGTTTTTGCGGAACTACCTAAAAGACAGCAAGATGTATTGGTGTCGATTCATGAAAATGATAGAATAACTGAATCTCAAATGAGTCAGAAGTTTTCTGTATCGCGCTCTACTATTTCAAGAGCAACCACAGCATTAAAGGAACGCAAAATAATCATCCGAATTGGATCAGACAGAAGCGGCTCCTGGATGATTGTAAAAAAGGTAAAAGGATTATAAGCATGACCAAACCCGTAAACCTTGGAAGACAGAAGGTTATTGAACATACTGTTCTGTTGTTAGCGGTTCAGGTTTTCTCTCGGCAAGTTTTGAATACACCTCCAAGCGGAAGTATTTCTTCCGGATGACCCATTCATACACGAGCCAGGCCACGAAATAGCCGTTCGTGAAGACCTCGTAAATCCAGGTCCATGGGGCGGCCAGGTGGAAGAGGCCCTTGATGCACCACAAGATGATATCCAGAACGAAGAGCGCATCCCACCATTTCTCCCGGTCGGAGAACTCGATGAAGGTATCCGTCTCGTCGTGGGTTGTGACCGTCACCTCCGTGTAGAACCACCTGAACATGCTCTGGATCCGCACGTTGAAGGTAACAGGCGGCACTTCGAGGGTCACAGAAGAGGTATTCATCAGGCCGATGTTCTTTCCATTGATAAGGATAAAATGGGGAAGGGCAAAATTGAACTTTCCCTTTTTCTTCTGCGATATGATGAGCCTTGCCATAGAGAGGACAAAGGTACGAAAAATGCCAGAATGTCAGTAGCGCTCCGCTGCCACGATTTTTGATAGATAAGGATAAAACACTGATATATGGGTAAATTATCCTTCAATATAGACAAGAAACAGGTCACCGAACATGAGCATGTGACCGTCAGTTGGGACTGCGAGAATCCCGAGCAGGTCACTCTCACCGTCGAAGACGGGACGAAGAGTATCCACCAGCTGCCAGATTCGGGAAGCCGGGTCATCGAGGCTTCGGGAAATGCAGACAGGATGACACTGACTCTCAGGGCCGTCATCGGAGGGAAGACGCAGGAGAAATCGGTGACGGTCAAGGTGAAAAGGAAGGTCCTCAAAGCCGAGAAAGTCCACGGCGCACCTCGTGGCAGTTCGGGAAGCAGGAAGGCCTGGTTTGACTTCAGCAAGGTGAAGGGCTGGTGGTCACGGACAATAGCCGGACTCAAGACCTCGTGGACATATATGCCTGAGAACAAGAAGCTAGCAACGAAGATTCTCGGTCTCATGTGCGCGGTTATGCTCCTGACGGGCTTCGTACCGAAACTATTTCCCGTCGGCCTTATCGCCATCATAGGATACCTCACATGGATTATCGTAAAAAGATAATCCGGGATGGATAACGTGCTATGAAACCGAGGAAGAAACAGAAGAAACTCCGCATCACAGAGGCCGACTTCATGCTGGCCAACCGGAGGGCTGCCCGGCTGGAGGAAATCGAGCTGCACGGGAAGCCCGTCTCCTTCCGGAAGGTCCTGCAAAAATCCCAAAAGGTGTACAGCCGAAAGAGGCTGAAGAAAGAGATTCCGTCGGATTGATTTTATCATCCGGCGGATTTTCAGTATATTTGGGATGTGAATACATTTATGCAGACTGTGAAACTCAACTGCGGCATCGAAATGCCGATCATCGGATACGGAGTCTATATGGTGGACCCGTCCGTCACAGAGCGTTGTGTCCTGGATGCCCTGAGTGTCGGATACCGCTCTCTGGATACCGCACAGTATTATGAAAACGAAGCGATGGTGGGCTCCGCCGTCCGCAAGTCCGGTATCCCCAGGGACGAGGTTTTCATTACATCCAAGCTATGTCTGTCCCGCCCCACTTACGAACGGGCTAAGGAAAATGTCAAGGGTTCCCTTAAACGCATGGGACTTGACTACCTTGACCTCATGCTTATCCACTGGCCGATGGGGAACGACGGGGAGATTTGGGTGGCCTTCGAAGATCTGGTCAAGGAAGGGTATCTGAGAAGTATCGGCGTTTCCAACTTCTACCCGGGGCAGTTTGACAGGCTGGTCCGGGATGCTTCCGTCATTCCTGCCGTGAACCAAATCGAGACCCATGTCTTCTACCAGCAGCGTCCGATGATTGCGAAGATGGCCGAAGAGGGGACCGCCGTCGAATCCTGGGGCCCGCTGGCCGAAGGGCTGAACGGCATCTTCACGAATCCGGTCCTGACGGAGGTGGGAGCGGCACACGGCAAGACCGCCGCGCAGGTGGCACTCCGCTTCCTCACCCAGCAGGGAATCATTGTCATTCCGAAGTCCGTTCACAAGGAGCGGATGATCCAGAATCTGGACTCGCTGGACTTTGACATCTCGCAGGACGAGATGGCCGCCATCCGGGATCTCGACACCGGGCACAACCTGGAGGGCTGGCCGTCGGATGCCCTGAAGTATAACCCCAACACAGTGTAACAATGAAAAGAATTTTAACGGCAGTCTCAATCCTGCTGTCCGTCATTTCGTGCGCACCCAAAGGCCAGCAGAAGGATCAGCAGCAGGCCATTCCAGCAGAGTATCAATCAAAGAACCAAGACAATATGCAACAGGTCAGAGATTTCCTGCACAAGACAGGCGTATATTTCCTCGCAACCGTCGACGGCGACCAGCCCGAAGTACGTCCGTTCGGATCCGCCGAGATCATCGAGGGAAAGCTTTATATCCAAACGGGACACGTGAAGAACGTCGCCAAGCAGATAGCTGGCAACCCCAAGGTGGCCATCTGCGCGTATGATGCCGAAGGAGGGGAGTGGCTGCGCGTCAAGGCGACCCTCGTGGAAGACCCGCGTGTGGAAGTGAAGAAGGCCATGCTGGATGCCAATCCCGGACTCCGCTCCATGTACGACGAGAACGACGGCAACACCGCCGTCTATTTCCTCAAGGACGCCAAGGCCACCATCAGTTCCTTCACAGCTGCTCCCATAGAAATCGATTTCTAAGGCATGGCACTGGAATTCGGGAGGATGAAACACGGGGAGATCCGCCAGGCGGCGGAACTCGCCACCCGTGCCTTTGACGACTACGAGTACTTCACCAACTGGTTCCCCGACAAGGAAGAGAGGAACCGGGTTCAGTTCGCCATTATCTGGCGGGAGTACAAGACCAACTTCGGCCCCGCCAAGCACCTTGTTGCCCGGCAGGACGGAAAGTTTGTTGCCGTGGCGCAGCTCAACCCTCAGACCTACAGGAAACCCTCAGACTTCCGCTACGTCCTTCACGGTTGGCTGAAGGTCTACCGCGAAGGGGACCGCCGCAGGATTGACGAGTGGCTGAAGATGGATGCCGATGCCGGCATTCCCTGCCATGAATACCAGAAGACCGGCCCCGGCATCTGGTACGCGAGTTCCCTCACTGTGGACCCGTCCGTCCAGGGGACGGGCATCGGGACGAAGTTCGTCGCCTACTGTGAACAGTATATCCGCGAGCAGGGCGGCCGTGAGCTCGTTTTCTTCACCAATTCTGAGAAGAACATTGCCTTCTACCGCAAACTCGGATACGAAGTCTTTGACTATCGCATCATTGAGCATGGCGGGAAGACGATGGGAAGTTGGAGCGTGAAAAAGAAACTGTAAAAGACATGTCGGAGAATTTAACAATCGAAAAATACCGCGAAGATCTCTGCGCTTATCTTCTGGCCTCTTGTACAGATGCCGGACTCCTGAAAGGCACGCTGCTGTCCTCTCCGGACATTGACGAGGCCTGGGTCCGGTATGCCCCGTTATTCTATGGCGATGCCGTCCTCAACTTCAACTCCTACCCGGAGTTCTGCCTGGGCTGTGCCGGTTATCTCGGAATGGCCGTGGCCTTCCTTTGGGACAAGGACTGGGCCCGGTATATGGATGTTCCTTATACCTATTTCCTGGGAGAGAGGGGTTTTGACGACATGGACGACCATATCACGGATATCATCCTGCGGGACCGCCGTCACAGCGTCCCGGCCATCCAGCTCTGCCGCATGGGATACAAGTTTGAAAAAGTAAATCTGATTAGCTGATGAAAGCACTTGTCATTGGCGCCACTGGCGCCGTGGGAAAAGACCTCGTGGAACAGCTGCTCAATGAAGATTGCTTTGAGCGGGTTGACGTTTTCGTCCGCAGGGAGGTGCAAATAACATCGTCAAAACTGGTTCCGCATGTCGTGGACTTCGACCACCCGGAAGGATGGGCAAAGCTGCTGACAGGGGATGTCCTGTTCTCCTGTCTCGGCACCACCATCAAAGCCGCCGGCAGCCAGGATGCGCAGTGGAAGGTGGACTACACCTATCAGTTCGAGGCTGCAAAGGCGGCCAGGGCAAATGGCGTCGGCACCTTGGTTCTGGTATCGTCCATCGGGGCAAACGCTAAGTCAAAGGTGTTCTACACAATGATGAAGGGCCAGCTTGACGAGGATGTCCAGAAACTGGGGTTTCCGAGTGTGTTTATATTGCGTCCGCCGTCCCTTATCCGGAAAGGGAGCGACCGTTTCGGCGAGAAAGCCGGTGTGACCATACTGAAAGGGCTCAATGCCATCGGACTGATGCGCTCCTGGAAGCCGATGCCTACAGAGGATGTGGCAGCAGCCATGATCCGGCTCGCAAAAGCAGATATGTCCGGTAATCATATCATTGACTCACAAGAAATCCTTTCCGCTTGAAGCCAGTTTCCGCACGCCTTCTGAGCCAGCAGCTCGCCTCTCCGCAGTTCAAGGACCCCGCGGATGTGGTGTCGTGGTTCGGCGCTATGCAGGCGCAGGATTACAGGGCGATGCGCTGGGCGGTCGCCATGCGTACGTCGAAACCTTCGTACAAAGCGTTTGAGGAGGCCTTCAACGAAGGGGAAATCATACGAGCCCATCTTTTTCGCGGCACCTGGCAGCTGGTCCCGACCGATGACTACCCTTGGATGGTCGTCCTGTGCCATGACAAGGCGACGGCGGTCCTTGATGGCTGGACCAAGTCCTTGGGGTTCACGTATTCAGGGAGGGAGAAAGAGCGGATCCTCACCATCATCGAGGATACCGTTTCCAAGCATGGAGAGGTCACGGAAGATATCATCGGCCAGGCGCTGGTCGAAGGCGGTATTCCTGAAGACAAGCTCCTGTACAACCATCAGCTCCGAATGGCCGAGCTCGAGGGCCTTGTCTGCAGCGGCTCCCTGGGGCCGAGGAACACCTACAGGCTGGTCAGGGACAGGATTCCGACCAAGTCAACATTCAGCCGGGAAGAGTCCCTTTGCCTTCTTGCCAGGAAATACTTCCGGAGCCATGGTCCGGCCACGCTCGATGACTTTGTATGGTGGAGCGGACTTACTTTGGGGGAATGCAGGAAGGGAATCGAGACACTGGGAGATGAACTCGTGAAGGAGCGTTGGAAAGGGAGGGATTTCCTCATCCACAGGGATGCCCGCAGCAGGGGAGTGCGAAGCGGGAATCTCCTTCTTTTGCCCGCATATGACGAATATCTTATCGGCTATAAAAGCAGAGAAATCGTCCTCCATCCGGACAATGCCCATCACGCCCACAACAACTTCGGGATCTTCAAGTCCGTGGTTGCTTGGAACGGCGAGATTGTCGGCAATTGGAAACCCTCTTCTAAGGACGGGGGAGTCTCCGTCTTCAAGGAAACAGTCAGTATCCCAGAACAAGCATTGGAAAAAGCATGCAATATCTATCATGCAGCACAGAAGAAAGGAAAGACATGAAAAAATACGTGACCTATTCATTTTCTGCTGCTTTTCCAGTTTAAGGTGGTCCGATGTCTGCCAACTCACACGGGCACACATAGACGGCGACGCTATCGTCCTCATTCAAAAGAAAACTGCCCAAACCGTCCGTATTGAACTGAATAAGTACACGCGCACCATCTTGGAGAAGTACGAAGACGCCCATATGCCGGGAGAGTTAGCGTTGCCGGTGATGTCAAACCAGAAAATGAACGACGCCCTGAAGATTCTCTTCAAGCAGGCGGGCCTGGATAAGCCCCTCTACGAGAGGGTGACAACCCACGTCGGCAGAAAGACATTCGTGGTTATCGGCCTTTCCAACGACATCAGCCCTTACACCATAACCCAATGGACCGGGCACTCTTCCCTTGCCGCCATGAAGCCGTACATGGCCATCGCCGACAAGGAGAAAAAGAATGCAATGAAAAAGTTTGATGAGGTGTAGGCAGAATGGATTCCTTTGATTATCTTTGAAAGCCGGAATAGCCCGACGTTGATTGAAGAACAGTATGGCAAGAAAGAAGAATATCGAACAGCAACCGGCGCAAAAAATGCGACAGTTGCAAGTGCAGCCCTCTGTTGAGGTGGGAGAAGTGGCTATATATAACCCCGACGATACTATTCGTCTGGAGGTTCGATTGGAACAGGAAACAGTATGGTTGACCCATACCCAAATGGGGCTTCTTTTTGGCGTTGACAGGACAGTTATCGTGAAGCATGTCAGCAATATATACAACAGCGATGAATTGGACGAGGCTGCAACCTGTGCAAAAATTGCACAAGTTCGTAATGAAGGCGGGAGAAGGGTAAGAAGAACGAGTAAGTACTATAATCTGGATATGATACTATCCGTAGGTTATCGTGTGAATTCTCGCAATGCAACCTACTTTCGAAAGTGGGCAAGTGCCATATTAAAGGACTATCTATTACGCGGTTACGCTATCAACCCCAGATTGGAGCAACTGGAACAGCGCGTTGCGAAGACTGAGGAAAAGATTGATTTTTTTGTAAAGACCGCTTTGCCCCCCGCTGAGGGAATCTTTTTTGACGGCCAAATCTTTGACGCATACGAGTTTGTCTGCGGCCTAATCAAGTCGGCCTCATCCAGAATCGTTCTCATAGACAACTATGTGGATGAGAGTGTCCTCACAATGCTGGATAAGCGTTCTGCCGGAGTGGGCGCGTCCATCTTTACCCAGAAAATATCCCAGCAACTTTCCTTGGATATTGCCAAGCATGATGCGCAGTACCCGCCCATCCCGGTACAGGTATTCAGCAAATCTCATGACCGGTTCCTTATCATCGACGATCGGGTATATCATGTCGGGGCGTCCATCAAGGATTTGGGCAAGAAGTGGTTCGCCATCCTTGAAATGAAGGATCAGGACCCGGACGAATTGATTTCCAAGCTTTAGCCAGCCAAGAAACACCTGGTTTACCTCTAGTTTCTTCGCCTAAAACCGGAGACAATTTGGAATTCTCTCATGGATTTTTGGGATACGATTTGGGATATAAAAGAAGAAAACCGCCTCTGAACATATTCAGAGGCGGTTTTCAGTGGAGGTGAGCGGACTCGAACCGCTGTCCAAACGTGCCGCCAGGCGGCTTTCTACATGCTTATCCTTCCTTTGGTTGTAGGGGAGAGCCAGCCGAAAGGCGGGCAAACTCTTCCTTAGCCTTTGAGTCTTAGCCGGCTTTAGAGGCGTCCACCGGAGCGTCCTGGTTGGGATGATACCCCTTGATCGGCCCTTACCAGGCGGAAGTTCCGAGGGATACTCGTCGGCGGCGCAGCCTTGGCGTCGCGGATTAAGCTAATTGGACTTGGCCGAATTAGGCAGCGAGTGCATAGTTGTTGTTGGCAACTGATTTTTCGGAGTCTGAGATTTACGGGCAAGGCCCCAACGCCCGGCATGCTTACCGTCCAACACTCACGCTGTCAAAACCAAAACACCCCCATGGAACGTGGCTGCAAATATACAAATATTTTCTGTATCTTTGCAAACGTGAGAAGGAATCTCATATCCCTCGCGGTCTTGTTGGCCCTTTGTTCCTGCGCTTCGGTGCGGCGGGCTACTCCCATCGACACCCAGGACTTGAAAACCTATCCTGTCTCCTCCGAGGAAAGGAAGGAAGCGGTCAAGGCCGGTGAGGCGGAGACATCTTCTTCTCAGAAAAAGCCTTCCGAAGTTCCGGCAAATAAGTCCAAGAATAAACAGTCAAAGAAAGCTCTTGCAGATCAAGTGATTGAATATGCAAGAGAATTTTTGGGCGTTCCTTACAAACTGGGTGCGGCGGGGCCAAGCCAGTTTGACTGTTCACATTTTACTTCGTATGTTTTCAAGCGTTTCGGGTATACCCTTACGCCGTATACGGGTGCTCAGATTACAGAGGGAAGGGAGGTCCGGTCCTTCTCCGACCTTCAAAAGGGAGACCTTGTCTTCTTTGGCAAAAGGGGGAGCGTGAGGAACATCGGCCATGTGGGAATCGTGGTGTCCGTCAATTATGAAAAGGGGAGTTTCAACTTCATCCATGCCTCTGTTTCCAAAGGCGTCACGGAAGACGTATCCACTCACCCTTATTACCAGATGCGGTACATCGGCGCCCGCCGGGTGTTACCGGACGAATGAACGTTACTTCATTTTATTCGGTTTAATAAAGACCAGGTAACTGCTGGTCGTCGTTCCCGTAATGGCAACAGATTGACTTGGAGAGGATGGACGGATTCCACCGGTGTTTAACAAAGTACTCCAGACCACATTGCCGCTACTACCCTGGGAGGCGATGGCTGTTCCCCATGCCCTCGGGGCCGTTGCCTGCGATTCAAGATACTTCTGTTGGAAAGGAATCAGTTCATCGGGTTGGGAGGAACCTCTCACCCCCAGCATCCAGTGCCCGGCGGCGTTCTTCCAGGCGATGGCGGCCGACGGCTCGTCTCCGCTTCCCCTTCCACAGGCTGTAATTCCTCCAAAAATACGCTTGGGAACGCAGTACCCGGGCGGGCAGGGGTCATATATGCTTTTGCCCACTTGAGGCAATGACGAGTAATTGACGGTCTTGCGGATTGTTTCCCAAAGATATTCATTGCTCCCCTCCCAGACAGTCTGATTGGACATGAGGAGAGCCGGATTGCGGATGGCATCGGCCACTGTCATTTCCCCACCATTTTCATAATGACCGTCCATCAGCGGGTCTTTTCGGCCGGAAACATAGTAGGGGAGTTCCCAATCCACGATTTCTCCGTCAGTAATCCCTCCCTGACGGCTGATGGGAAGCGTGCAGCAGAATTCCCCGAAGTGAAAGCGGACCAGGACTGAATAGGGCTCGACGGAGAGCGTGGTCTTCTTTGTGGGAATCTCGCCCAGGGTTTGTACCATGGAAGTAAGCGTCTGCGAATAGCTGGGGGAATAGAAATCCAGGTCTTTGACATCGGCATTCACCCAGATGTGCCAAGACCATAGATAGCCATCAAGGCCGATATTGCCGTCCTTGGCGCCGATGACGACGTTCGCATAGGTAATCTGGGACGGGTCTATATGGAATACGATGAAAGGTTTCTGGTTGAAATATTTCAGTTCCGGTTCCACCTGTGCCAGCCCCTCGCGGGATTGCCAGACCAGCTGGGGAGTACAGGCAAAGGAATCCCCGTTGTGGGAATAGTCCTCGTCTATCCATGCCGATTTAATCTCTTTCCCGAGGGCGTTCTTATAATAATCGCCACGGTAATCGGTTGGTCTTGCCCCGGGTTCTGCTGCTCTACCCCGTCTGTGATGGCGTTCCCGTAAACCAGGGGAAACATGTACCAGCCGGGTGCATGGATAACGTAGCAGTTGGCGGTGGAGCGCCCGTCAGTGTTGGCATCTCCCCGGACGTCTTCCAGGGACAGGTCTATCGGGGCCGATTCCGTACCCCGTTCCGTATTGAACCGGCTTTCGGAGGGCCAGACTACATCGGTTATTGTGGACGGCCCGTCGGCCGCCGCCATGCTGACTGAAAAGGAAGCCTCGTCAGTGGAAAACGCGAAGTCAAGTTCTGCGGGCAAGCCTTCCGTCCAGGTGGTGCCCCCGTCCAGGGAGTACTCATATCGGCTGACACCGCCCGTGACCCGGTTCATTTGCACCGGGAGGGTACCTCCCTTGGGGCCGAAAGACAACTCGTCAGGTGCAAGGGTGATGCGGGGGTTGACCTCCCGGGCGTCAATCACCCTCTCGTCCCACGGCTCCACAGCCACGTTGAAAGCAATGGCTTTCTCGGCCGTCGGCATACCGAAGACGGAAATCTGGACGCTGTTCCTGAAACCGCCGGTAAGGTCAACCGAGAATGATTCGTCTGCAAAAGAGAGTGTGAAGTCATCTTTACGGATGGTCCAGGAGGCCGATAATAGGTATTCCCCCGGAACAACGTAAAAGTCTTGCCGGCCACCCTCCGTCTGGAAGTGGATGCCGTCTTCTGAAGTGACCGTGACTTGCTCTTCGGTCTGAACATGGCTCCAGCCACTCCCGTCGTGCCGGTTGTGGCCTTCCAGGAGGTTGTATATTCCGCTTGTCCGGGGCTGGAATGAGAGGCTGATGTCTGAGACGGTGTAGCCATCCGGAACATGGATGGGCTTGAAGTCCATTCTTGCGTAGATGTGCTTGAATGTCAGATCATTGGTCTCTTTGTATTGGACATCGTCATTGTATGCGACCACAATGTCCACCTGGGGATTGGCATGGATGAGAAACGCCCCGTCCTGGTGCGTAATTACTGCGTTGGATGCCAGGAACTCATAATGGGGGTCTTCGGCCGGCCAGAGTTTGGTGGAAGTGTAGAGATCCCCGTCCTTTGTGAAAACGACGTTTTCCCAGGAGGGAACGAGCCTCCCGTCCGCTTCCGTTACGGCTGTCACATGGAATTCTGACAGTGAAACTACTTCTTCGGTTTTGGTGGCGGTGTTGTTCAGGATGGCTCCTACCTGGGAGTGGAAAGAGATTGCTTCTCCGGAGGAGATTCCCTGCGTGCACTCTTTTTTGTTACAGGAAAACAACAAGGACAAGAGGGCACAAGTGCAGAACAAAAGGGATGTTTTTTTCATAATCGGGTGTTTTAGATGTATTATTAATAAGATACGAGTGTGAATTTGAGGGGGAAGGATTCGTCATAGATGGTGATTGGGCCGCCGCCGGAGCCGTCGAAGCCATAGACGACGGTCACTTGTACTTCCGTATCGAACTCGGGATCGTACATTCGGTCTTCGAATTCCTCGAAATCAAGGGCCATGACGCCCGCCTGGCCTTCACGGAAAGCGTCGGAAAGGCGGTCGTTGTAGGCATAAGCATTGATTTGCATGATACGGTCTGCAGCGTCCGGGTGATCCACACGGACGCGCAGTTGCGGGACGGTGAGGATAGTGCCGTCTTCTAAGATGGTACCGTTGTTCATCTTGACAGAAACGGTATACCCGGTCGCATCCACAGGTGTTTCCCGGGTACAGGATACAAAAAAGAAAAACAGCATGAAGATGCCGGTTGCAAGGGTGAAAATCTTGAAATGTTTTAGCATGGTTTTAATTTGTTTTGTGTTTGTATTGTTATTATTTTTGCGTAAAGACAAAATTGATTTGTTTATGAAAAGAAACTTTCTCCATCTCGCAGTCCTCATGGTAGCCATGGGCGCTGCGCTGGCCTCTTGTAACAAGACTCCTCAGAACCCCAAGCCGGTGGACCTGCCCGGGAAGGCGTTCACCATTTCCATTATCGAGAACCGTGATAAGGCCACCTTTGAGTGGACCGTGGAGGGCGGCAAGACCGTCAATCCTGCCGAGACCATCCAGGAGCTCTGCGTGACGGCGTTCAACACCGTGACACTGAAAACGGGCGGCGTGGACGTGAACGTCTCCTCTTCCAACCCCGCGGTGGTTGCCATTGAGAAGGTGGGCACTTCCTCTTCTTCCTACTCTCTGGTTTACAAGGGCGGCTCCGGCGATAACGCTAAGGTGGGCCTTGCCACCATCAAGGTTTGGAACGGCTCCGGCGCGGCCGAGGTCTCCCAGAGCTTTACCGTGAAGGGACTGGAATTCGTGGACGTGGAGGGCCTTCGCTTTACCTACGGCGGCGAGCCGCTCGTGGTCAAGCATGTGGCCTATTCCCGACCGAAGGTTTACTGCCGGCAAGGTGACGTAGATCCGGACTTCTCTCAGCGTTCCAAGGATTGCGATTTTACGTGGTTCCAATTTAAGAAACCTAATATTCAAGTTCCCAGAGAGGGAAAACCTGGATACTATGACTTCATTACCGATACCACCCAGGGCGCCCTGCTTCGTTTCGAAGGGCTTGAGCCAGAAAACACTTCCTTCCGCACCGTCGTGGACTTTGAAAGCGAATGGGACTATTGCTGGAATATGACCAGCTGGCTACAGAAAGGTGGCTACTTTGAAGAAGGCTTGTATGCCGACTGGCCCAATGAGACCAATGTAAACAAAGATGTCAGCGATTATGTCGGTCGCGAAATCTGGATAGCGGAGCTTGGACAAACCTACGTTGTTTGCATGAAGGTCAAACTTGACGGCAACAAATCGAAATACCTTATTCTCTACTACGGAAAGGAGAATTAAGGGGTTAACAAAAAATTGGAGAAGGTATTGATATCAGGGGGCATTCCTTAAAGGGAGCGCCCCCTTTTATCATATCATTAATTTCAGACTTGTCAAAGAGCGATTGTTATTTTTTAGAACCCGAAGGACGAGTCGAAGTAATAACACTTGTTGAGGCTGTATACCTGATGTGCCAGGTGGAAAACAAAAAGTTTATCGGTTGAACTTTTATTCTCGCCCGGATAAGTGTAAGTATACGCCGAACCAGACGGATCGTAATACAGCACCTGTTCGCTTGGGCGATAATAGGTGTCGGCCCCCAGAACACTATTAAGACCTCGATAGGACTGACTGATCATCTGGTCATTCCAGCTGTTGTCGTAATTTCTATCCGACCGGCCGGCCCACTCATTACGGGAGATATCATTCCGCGAACGGAAGGTAAAGGGCATGGAAGTATTGACATCCGACATGATGGACAGCATCTGAGCTTTCCGCTGGCTGTCGGTACTGTTGCTGTTGAACACATCATTGTTATACCATTGCCAAGTGGCGCTGCCGCGGGCACTAAGGCTTGTTGATATCTGTCCTGTCCCGGCAGCTGTCCCCTTAAGGATGGTTGTGGAAGCGGAGGTCCAAGTCTCCGTGGCAGGAATAAGCGTCTGCTTGCTCCAGAAGTCACGAAGCCCTTTAATTGTCTTTCCTTCCGTATAGCAATAAGGGAAGGCGCTGTACGTCCAGCCGGATCCTGTATTATCGTGCCAAGGCTCTGTTCTAGAGATATTATAGACCGCAGGCCACACATAGAGGTGCAGGCGGACGTAAGCAGTAGCTACATTCTGGTCCAAAGTGGGCGAATCGCTGTTATAGGGGTTCACAACTTGCATTACGACATCAATCTTTCCCGCATTGTGGGTGACGATGTCTCCATCTTTCAGGCCGGCCATCGAGTAGGTAAGGGTCCAGGTAGAGGTGATGGTCTTGGACTCAACGGCGAAATGGACACCGCTGATGTTGTCGGGTGTGGAGGCCGTGACGCCGTCCGGAGCATTAATCCATGCCAGGGCTTCAGACGATTCCCAGCCCGAGAGGAAAAGTTTTCCGCTTTGGTCGTCAAAGGTGCGGTCTACTTCATTCTTGAGCTCGGCATCCGTCGCAGTGGGATTCCTCCAGACTACACCTGCCAGGTAGTGCCCCTTTTCATACCAGAGGTAATTTCCCAGCGTCCGCCAGTCGTAATTGGCCATGTTTGCAACCGTCGCAACCAGGCGGTACTTGGTCGTCGGCGTGAAATCCGGGCTCACCACATTCGGCTGGCCAGTTGCCACCTTGTACCCAAGGTATCCGCCATCCTCCTGGAAGGAGGCGTTCAGTTTCAGGTTCTCGGGACGGTTCACAATGGCGTTGGGGATGGCGGCACTGTAGGAAGCCGTTTCCGTAGGAGGGGTCTGGGGATTCGGTTCCCAACCCGTCTTGGCTGTGCCGCGACGTCCGTTGGGCTCATGATACAAGGTATAATCGTTCATCACACCGCCGGAGTGGACATTTTCTCCCGCCTGGTACCAGAAGTACCAGGGATTGTAGGAGCGGAACGTGCAGTTGTGCTGGTTCCTGTCGCTCTTGTGCCCAGAAATGAACAGGGTTCCGCTGTCCACATTGAATTCCTTGGCACTTGTTATCAGCGCCGCTACTCCCTCATAGGTATGGACGTGAGTGAAGATGGTGAAGCTGCCATCTGCATTGGCGTCCCTTATATCCCTGTCAAAATAAAGTCGTCCGGCCGTGCTGGTCATTTCGGGAGCGATAAGCTCGTTGACAAGCTTCAGGTCCAGATTGCTTCCGGCACACACGGCAGTGACATCGGCCCCGAGGCCATTGTTGACGACCTTCATCTTCGAAGGGGTCTTGTAGCCACTGGCATCGGCCATCAGATAGGTAAAGGTCATCAACCCTGGGGCGTCGATATAGTTTGTGGCGGGAGCAAGATCCGTGCATTCAAACCACGGCACCCTCGCCTCCAGGGGAACCTTGCATTCGCGGTCTCCGTCGGCATCCTTGATGGAGATGACTTCAGGCTTGACATACTCCTCCGGAAGGCCCACCGGATGGATGACCTGGCAAGGTATGGCATCGATAAGTTCCACCACCGCCGTTCCGTCGCCGTTGTCCGTGAGGCGCAGCTTGGAAGAATAGTAACTGTCATCCACCAGCGAGAACTTTGCCTCCGGGTCCACCGTATGCGTATCGGCATCCAGCGCCTCCAGGATGCCCCGCTGGGCCACGTGGTTGGGCTCGCCATCGGCCCTCCAGCGGAACTCGAAGGGGATGGACGTGGTGAAGTACACCACATTGGAACTCTTCCGTCCGTCCATCGTCTTGAACTGCAGGGTATGGATGTCGGCCGATGCCGGCGCCCCCGCCACGGCCTCCATGGACAGGCAGTCATCGGCGCTGTTGTAGCTCCAGGCAATCAGGTCCTGGTTGCCGGCATTCTTGATGGTGCCCGAGGTGCCGGACATATGGACGGAGCTGCCATCCACATAGGCCACCCAGCCGTAGGGCCAGCTGGACATGTCCTTGCGGGAATGTGCCACCGAGCCGGAAGTGCCGTTCGGGAAAAAATTCATGTAGAAGGCCGTGGGGGTGGCTTTCCGCACTTTCTGGGAACCGGCCTTGCTGTTGGAGGAAACCATTTCCACCGAAGAGCCCGCCGCAGCGGAAATCACCAGGGCGCGGGCGTCGTTGAGATCGTCGCTGGTCACGCGCCAGTCTCCCTCGTAGAACAGACCGTTCCAGGTAAGGGAGAGGGTGGCGTCATAGACTTTGTCGCCAATCACATTGAAGTCGTCGGTATTGTTCTCGCCCAGATAGACCCGGTAGGTCATGTCGCCGGAAACGCCGTCAGAGCTACCGATTTTGGCGGCGGTATACTTCAGATAGGTGGCCAGCCCTTCGCGGCCGGAAGCGGGCGTCTTATCGGCCTGCGTGGTACCGGAGCCGGTGCCTTGGCGGTTCTCGGCCACATACAGGACTACATCGGAAGTCACCATGCCGGACTCTCCGACGGTAAACGTATGATAATCGGTGTCGGCGGTATAGACCTCACTGGCGACCTGGGCCCGCCGGTCTGCATCGGCGGCGAACGGACGGAGCACCTTTGATACCTGCCTTACCTTCAGGCTGCCGCCCTGGAGGGCCGATCCGTCGGAAGCGCCGGAGAGCATGCCGCTCTTGTTCACGCGCACCACCACCTTCGACAGCAGGCGGCGGAGCTGAATGGTGACAGAAGATTTTCCTCCGGGGGTGATGGCTGATGCACTGAGCTCATATCGGCCACACATGGGGAGGCCGGAGGTCTCCAAAGACCCGAAACGGTCCGGAAGCGTGTAGGCGAACGCCTCCGGAAAGACGTGTCCGCCTGCATCGACCGGAAGGGAAACGTCCCCCATGTTCACAAAGGCGTAGATACTGTAGGAGGTGACACCATCGGCCAGGATGATCAGGTCTTTCAGGCCGGTGCCCCCGTCTGCCGAGTAGGTCCGTTTCCACTGGCCATCGGAACCCACGACGAGGATGAGAACGTCGTGGATAGTTGATTCAAAGCCGGGAGCCGTGATGACACTTTTGGCATCCGGGTTGTATCCGGGCTCTTCAATATAAAAGGAAAGGGCCGATTCGTTTTTTTCTATGCCAGGCGCTTCGGTCTCGGCGGGCTGCTCCTCACGAAAGCAGGATGCCGCCAATAGAGAAGCGACCATTAGCAAAAAGACAGGTAAAAACTTCTTGAACTTCATATGGCGTATTATTTAGAAATCATATACATATCCGCCTTCGTCGCCCCTCCACGGCTCTACGGTGACTTTGTATTGGCCGGTGGTGAGTTTAATGACGATGGAGAGGTCTCCCAGATTCTTGTCCGTCCAGCTGAAGTCCTCCGTCGCATGTGCCCAGCTCCAGACACTGAAAGAAGCGACAAGGGCCGTGTCTCCGAAATACTCCTCCTTGTCATGGACCTCGACGACGAGGGACCGGTCGAACTGACGCGGAACGGTGAAGCGAAACGTTCCGCCGGGATTCTCTTTGGGCTCGTAGAAGAAATTCCCTTTCACAGGCTCTCCGTTGAGGGCGTTGATGCCGCAGGTGTTGCTTCGGACCATGATGTCGTAGGGGAAATGGCCGCCCGTTCCGGGGAACATGTCAAAATCATCAAAGGAAACCGTAATGTTGCAGTGGTCCTTGACCATCTCCACCGGGATGAGATATTGTTCCTCCGAGGCCGATGAGCGGAAGTCGAACCTCCAGAGCGGACCGAAATCGGCCCCCCGGTCCACCACCCATTCCGTCTCCTTCTGAAGGTGGCACTTGGAGAAGCCCGCAACGCCGAATCCATAGACGGTCTCCGAGCGCCGGACTTTCAGATAATACTCCCTCTCCTGGATGGACGACACCGTGGCCGTGTCTTTCCCAAGCAGGACATCCTCCGGGTAGTGGAAGGCCACCACGTGGATATAATCGGCCCTGTCGAAAGTGCCGGCATTGGCAATGTCGAAGCACAGAAGGGTGGGGCACTGGGTCCGGTCCTCCAAGACCCAATTCCTGCAGGACGTCAGTGCGGCGGCCAGCAGGATGGGTATGAGTGAAAGTCTTCTGGACATTTTTAGATTTCGTATTCAAGCGTGGTACTCCCGCTCCATTCCTGTACACTCACATTAACCTTAGCCTTACCGGTCACGATAGGTTTTTTATCATCGGGATTTCCCTGGGAAGTGATGGTAATCTTTTTGATGACGTACTTGTGATTACCTACAATTTGAGAATGTGTCACGTTGTTTGCCGGAGTAGAACTTCCCGCAGAAACGAAGTTTAGGGGATCTGCAATATTGACAGGGTAGAAGTTGTCCTTCCCATCAATGGTGGCGTGAATGACCAGACGGGTACGGCGCTGAGACCAGGAATCGGCGGTGTCGTCTTCCACAATGGGGTTGGGATAGCAGTAGAAATAGCTGTTGATGGAAGTCTCACCTCCGGCTGTGTTGCAGTTCGTGCCGCCACTTGCCATCTGCTCATATACAAGGGATGTCACATCCAATCCGTCCTTGTCTTTTGGAGAAGCCTCGCGGGTGACAGGGTTCGACCAGCAGGTGGCATCACTGCTGAGCAGGTCGGCATTTTGTCCGGAGACATAGACGGTGTTTGGGACATTGTTAAGGTAGATCTCCTTCAGAACAAAGTCTTTTCCTTCCAGGTCTGTGCCTCGGAAGTCAACTGCGAGATTGTCAATCTCAATGTGTGCAGCAAGACGATACAAGTTGATGGGGACAGTCGTGAGGGTTGCTTCGTTGTTCTGTGAATAGGCGGTAATTTCCTTTCGGGTACCGGCGATATTGATGGGTGCGTCCCCGCTGGAATAACCGTAAGCCCCGGCCATCACAAGACCGCGCCGCTCCTCATTTCCAACGGTCGTAAGTGTAAGATAGTTATTGCCAAGATACATTTCACGTTTCTTAAGGTCTTCGATGGACGTTACGTTGCGAAGACGCGGTGCATTTGCCAAAGCATAGATGAACTTTTGTCCCACAGTGGTTGTAATTGTCTTGACGCGGGTGTTTTCAGTGCCGGTGAATACATCATAGACATCCGTTTCAAGACAGCCTTCCCTTTGGTTTAAGGCAGGGTCGCTTGCACCGTAGAAAACAAACACCTGCAGGCTGGTGATGACTGATTCAGAGGTGGTCAAGGCCGAGTTCCCGTCCGCCTTGGTTCCGGTTCCATTGTTGTCGGGCGATACGGAGATGACCATCATTCCGCCAGGCGCAGCTTGCATCCGAGCCTGGGCCCCGGGTTCTTCCATGGTGGGCAGGGGACTCTTGTTACAACTGAAAATTAGGGAGGTGGCGGCCGTCAGGAACAGAAGGGATAGAAAATTCTTTTTCATGAGTTTTAAATGATTATTGGATAATTACGGATTGTCTGCATTCAAGTTATAGCGTTGGATGAGTGCATTGATTTCGGGATCCAGATTGCCCCGGAAAATGTATGAGCGGTCTTCGTGACAGGCATTCAGATAGCACTGGACGGCATTCTGCGGGTCTTCTTTCCGGGCATACAGGAGGGCCAGCATGTAGTTCACCTGCGGTGTCCGCTCCATCTGCTCCAGGATGGCCATGGCCGATGCATTGTAGTCCAGGGAGACATAGGCAATGGCGGTATTGTAGTCCCGGTAGTCTTTGAGGTAGGAAAGGGCTTTCTCGTATTCCCGGTCCCTGAGGGCCTGTACGCCCCACATATAGACACTGTCCACTTCCGTCGTGTGAATGGTATCCTTCACCATCCCTTTCCGGTGCAGATGGAAGTCGAAGCGGACGGTCCGCAGTCGGGGGTACAGGTTCTCCCGCAGGTAGCGGTAGTTTCCCAGCTGCTGCAGGCCCCTTTCCCTTTCATCGGGACTCCCCAGGGCCGATAATTCCCGATACCGCTGCTTGTCGGCCGGCTTCAAGAGGGTGTCCTTCTCTACCAGGGCGTCCAGCATGCTCCAATTCTCCGCATCGTAGCGGGGGATAAAGCGGATGGGCTCTTTCTTGGCGGCCCGGTAACTGTCGTCCATGGACAGCATCACTCCCCGGCTTCGCCGAAGGGAATCTTCCCGCCGTTTCAGGAAGGTCTGATAGTAGTCGGAAACCGCCTTTGAGCGCTGGATGGAGAGCTTTTCGTTGCTCTCGAAAGTGCCCTCCGGCGAGCAGGAGGCCGTGATGACGATGGAGTCCAGATTAAACTCCCTGTCTTCCACCAGGCTCACCAGGTTCTCCTTGATGCGGCTCATCTCGGCCGGGTTGTTCCCCATGTCCTCCCGGATGACGGCCTGCCCCTGCTCGAATTCGATATAGCAGGCCGTATTGGCCTGTACGCTCCGGGAAATGACCCGGGTTTTGTAGCGGACGCGCTCGTCGGCCAGGTTGCTCAAGGAACTGATATAGAAGGTGAGGGGCTCCGTTGAGGGAATCCGGTAAATGACCTGTCCGTCCTGGAAAATCTCTCCGCCCAGCACTACGGATGCCTTCCGCAGCCGGGGCCGGACCCGGATGGTCTGAACATATTCGTAGGCAATGTCGCCTCCGGTATGTTGGATCACCGTATCCAGCCTGAGCCCCTCCGTCAGGATGGGGGATTTGACATACTGCCGGAATACTTCGCCTTTCCTGTCAATCTTCCTCCGGTTCAGGCGTACACGAAATTGGCTGGTATAGTGCTCCAGGGCCTGCTGTTCCGTAATGCCGAAGGCCGATGCAAAGACTTCGTCCGACACCTCGCTGCTGTCTGTCCTGAAGCGGTAGATGGCAGGGATGTTCCTTCTCAGAAAGTTTTCCAGCTGCCTCCGGTTAACGAAGTGCAGGGAGTCGGCGGAGATGGAGTCCAGAAAGCGCTGATATTGCTGATAACCCTTTAACTGCGCTTTCCGGTAGGCACTTCCCGTGATGAGGACGGGCTCCAGGCGGATACTGTCTTCCAGGACAAACAAGTCGGGATAGAAACGCAGTTGCCAGTCGCTGTCCTGCATTTTCCCGGGAACCAGAATCTGGAAACGGAGGTCTACAGAGCCGCCCCTTTCCGCCACATTGCGGAAGCGGGCGGTGACCCGGGCCGCATCCAGTGTTTCGTGGGCCACCATTTCGCCGTTCTCGTCTTTCACGGCCTTCATGATGATGACTTCACGCCCCTCCGGGTCCCGGATCACCAGGGTGTCCCGCTGGACGGCGATATCGGCCTCCAGGCTGGGGAGCTCCCTCTCCTGGGTGAGCGATAGCTGCGCCGTCACCTGTCCCTCCCTCAACTGCCGGATATGGGAGGTCGGGGCGCAGGCACTTGCCAGCACCAGGAAAGCGGATAGCAGGAAGCGTATGGAAACTGTTTTCATGGGTTTAATAATCTTTTTGAGGTTGCATTTTCACGTCTTCCCGTTCAAGTATTTCCACGCTGTGGGCAACGATGTCCGTGGTGGTGCGTTCCTCCCCGCTTTGGGTGGTGTATTTGCGGGTGCGGTTGCGCCCCACCACCTTCACCCAGACGCCTTTCTGGATTTTGTAAAGGTCTTCCAGGGGAATGCGTCCGCTCCAGGCCGATACATTGAACCAGTTGGTCTCGATGATGGAGTTGCGGTCTTTGTCGATGGTGCTGTATTCCGTCACCACGGAAAAATTGCATACACTGCTGTTGCTGGGAAAAGTGTTGACGTCTGCGCGGCCCACGATGCCGCGGAGTTCGGTTTGATTCAAAAATTCCATTTCTCTTATTCTTTAGTGTTGAACATATACCCGTGGTCGGTGCGCGCCTGCCGCCGGGTTCGGAAGCAAAGTAAATGCAGTCCGCTGTGATTTGGGAGCGGGGCAGGGGAGCGGAAGTGCAGAAATTGCTGTTTTTTATGCTCTTTGTGTGTTTCTGCATATCTTTGATAAGAAAAAACGACGACCTGCGGAATGATTCTTTCCATTCCTGTTTTTTGTTGTAGAAGCAAAACAGCAATTATTTGGGAAATGTTTTTTACGATGCTTGGTTTTTCCGGACAGGTTTCCCATTTTTGCCCAAAACCGTACCTATGACTACCTCTGTCAAGTATTTTAAAATCCGTTTGCGATGCATCCAGTGTGGAAATGAGATTGTCTCCGGCCGCCCGGATCGCAAGTTTTGCTGTGAAAAATGCAAAAACCGGTACCACAACCGGCAGCGCTATCCGCTCCGGCAGGGGTTGGAGACGGCGGTGCTGCGGGTGCTGGACAAGAATCACGCTATCTTGGATAGGCTTTACAAGATGGGTGTCACTTCCATAGACCTCATCACCCTTTCCAACCTGGAATTCGACCCCCATTTTGTTACCTCGTACAGGAGGGCCGGGCGCCGCCAGGTATTCGCCGTCTTTGACATGCAGTATGAGCTCACATCGGCCCGGCTCAAAAACTTGCAATGTCTGTCGGAGAAAGAGGAGGACGGAGAGTGATTTATCTGCAATTTTTCCTTATATTTGTAGGATAGGAAACAAACAACACAGAATACATTATGCAGATCAAGATCAAACCCGTTACCCTGAAGCTCATCGTTATGAACTTCCTGGAGTTCGCCGTCTGGGGCGCTTACCTCACCTCTTTGGGAAGATACCTCGGAAATATCGGCCTGGGAAGCCAGATCAAGTGGTTCTTTGCCATGCAGGGCATCGTGTCCATCTTCATGCCCACCCTCATGGGCATAGTGGCCGATAAAAAGATGGAGGCCCAGAAGGTGCTCTCTCTCTGTCACGGCCTGGCAGGCCTGTTCATGGCCGGAGCCGGCTTCTATTGCATGAGCGCCGGTGACGCGGTCCAGTTCGCGCCCCTGTTCGTCCTCTACAGCCTTAGCGTGGCCTTCTTCATGCCCACCATCGCCCTGGTCAACTCCGTGGCCTACAACGCCCTGGGCAAGGAAGGAATGGACCCGGTGAAGGATTTCCCGCCCATCCGCGTGTTCGGTACCGTGGGCTTCATCTGCAGCATGCTCCTCACCAATTTCCTGCACATCGGCGGAGTGGCCATGCAGGACAGCTACACCCAGCTCATCTCTTCCGGCATCCTGTCCCTGGTCCTCTGCGGCTATGCCCTCACCATGCCTTCCTGCCCGGTGAATGCCGCCAAGAAGGACGAGACTCTTGCAGAAGCCTTCGGCCTTAAAGCCTTCACCCTTTTTAAGGACAGCCAGTTTGCCATCTTCTTCATCTTCTCCATGCTCCTGGGTGCTTCCCTCCAGATTACCAACGGCTACGCCAACACCTTCCTGGGCTCCTTTGCCGCGGATCCTGCTTTGGCCGATACTTTCGCCGTCAAGAATTCCAACGCCCTCATCTCCATCTCCCAGGCTTCGGAGACCCTCTGTATCCTGCTCATCCCCTTCTTCATGAAGCGCTTCGGCATCAAGAAGGTGATGCTCATCTCCATGTTCGCCTGGGTGCTGCGTTTTGCCTTCTTCGGCGCCGGCAACCCCGCCATGCCCGGTGTGCTGCTGTTCATCCTCAGCTGCATCGTGTACGGCATGGCCTTCGACTTCTTCAACATCTCCGGTTCCCTCTATGTGGAGCAGAACGCGGAAAAGAGCATCCGCTCCAGCGCCCAGGGCCTCTTCATGATGATGACCAACGGCTTCGGCGCCACCATCGGCACCCTGGCCGCCGGCGCTGTGGTAGATGCCTGCGACGTGTTCAACACCCCCGCCAACTGGCCCATGGCCTGGTACATCTTCGCCGGCTACGCCCTGGTGGTGGGCATCCTCTTCTGGATCCTCTTCAAAGACCCCCAGAAGAAGCAGGCGTAAGTTATGGCGGAAAGTAACTTCATAGACTACGTTCGCATTTTCTGCGCCAGCGGAAAGGGCGGTGCGGGCAGTGCCCATCTGCACCGGGCCAAGTATGTGCCCAAGGGAGGACCCGACGGGGGAGACGGCGGCCGCGGAGGCCACATCATCCTGCGGGTGAATCCCCAGCTTTGGACGCTCATCCACCTGCGTTACCGCAAGGTGGTGAAGGCCGATAACGGCGGCAACGGCGCCGAGGCCCTCAAGAAGGGAAAGAACGGCGAAGATATCATTCTGGAAGTGCCTCAGGGCGTGGTTGTGAAGGACGCCGAGACGGAAGAGGTGATAACCGAGCTGGTGGAAAAGGACCAGGAGTACATCCTCTGCCGCGGCGGAAAAGGCGGCTGGGGCAACGACCATTTCAAAAGTGCCACCAATCAGACGCCCCGCTATGCCCAGCCCGGAGAGGAAGGGCAGGAGGGCTGGTTCGTCCTGGAGCTCAAAGTCCTGGCCGATGTGGGCCTGGTGGGCTTCCCCAATGCCGGAAAGAGCACCCTGCTGGCCGCCATCACATCGGCCAAACCCAAGATTGCCAATTACGCCTTCACCACCCTGGAGCCCAATCTGGGCATCGTACGTTATTATGACGACCGTTCCTTCGTGATGGCCGATATTCCCGGCATCATTGAAGGCGCCCACGAAGGGAGGGGGATCGGCATGCGCTTCCTGAGGCACATCGAGCGCAATTCCGTGCTCCTCTTCATGGTAGCGGCCGACGAGCCCGACGTGGCCAAGGGCTACAAGATTCTCCTGAAAGAACTGGAGGAATACAACCCGGAACTGCTGGTGAAAGACCGCGTGCTGGCCGTCACCAAGACAGATTTGATAGACGAAAAGCAGAAGGCCAAGATAGAGAAAAAACTCCCGGCCGATATTCCGCACGTCTTCATCTCTTCTGTAGCGCAGACGGGTCTTAACGAACTCAAGGAAATGCTATGGAAAGCCTTGTCCAGTTAGACAGGGCGGTCACCCTTTGGCTGAACCAGGCCAACCCGCCCGCGCTGAACGGTTTCTGGCATTTCATGTCCGGCGTGCGCGAGTGGATTCCGCTGTATTTACTTATCCTGGTGTTTCTCTTTGTGCGGCTGGGCTGGAAAAAGGCCCTTGTCGTTACCCTGACGCTGGTCCTGGGGCTGGTATTCACAGACCAGCTGGCCAACCTGGTGAAAGACAGTGTCATGCGCCTTAGGCCCTGCCGGGATATCTGGATGATTAACCATGGCGTGGTGTGCCCGGACGGCATGATCGGTGGCCTGTACGGCTTTTTCTCCGGCCATTCGGCCAATACCTTCGCCTTTGCCGCCGGTTCCTGGGCGGGCCTTCAACTGAATGACAGAAAGCACCGCTACGGCTGGTATGGCTGGCTCCTGATGACCTGGGCCACCCTGGTGGCCGTGAGCCGCGTTATGCTGGCGGCCCATTATGTGGGGGATATCCTGGTGGGCTGTGTGGCGGGTCTGGCCTTGGGTTATGCGCTGGCCTGGGCCATGCGTTGGCTCATCGTCAAAGCACGTCTATAACTTTCTCCATCCGGATGCTGTGGGAGCCCTTGAGCAGCACCGTGCATCCTTCCAAGGGATTTTCGCTCAGATACTTCGCCAGGTCCTCAGACGTGGCGAAGGTCTTGTGCGGCGTGCCCTTGGCGGCGCGGGCGAATTCTTCTCCCACCAGATAGGCTTCCGTGTCCTCGAGGCGCTCAACAATGTGCTTGTGCTCTGCGGCGGCATCTTCCCCCAGTTCCCGCATGTCTCCCAGAAGGGCCACCTTCCGGCCTTTCATGAGTGCCAGGTTGTCCAAGGCAACGGCCATGGAGGAAGGGTTGGCGTTGTAGGCGTCTACGATAAGCGTATTGCGCTTTGTCTTAACCAGTTGCGAGCGGTTATTGGAAGGAACGTAGGAGGCGATGGCCTGCAGGGCATCCTCCCGGGGGACGTCGAAGTACCAGGCTATGCACAGGGCGGCCAGCACGTTGGCGGCGTTGTAGGCTCCTACCAGCTGCGTCTTCAAGGTGGCGTCCTCGAAGCTGAGCTCCAGGAAGGGATCGGCCTTGATCTTTACGCCTTCGCGGGAGTAGGGAATGGCGTCCAGGCCCCGCCGGGCCAGCATTTCCTGCAGCACCGGGTCTTCGGCATTGGCGAACACCACGCCGCCCCGCTCCTTCAGGTAGTCGTAAAGGAGGCCCTTGGCATGTTTCACGCCCTCATAGCTGCCGAAGCCCAGCAGGTGCGCCTTGCCCACATTGGTGATGAGTCCCAGGTTGGGCTGCGCCACGGCCAGCAGGGGCTTGAGGTCTTCCGGATGGCTGGCACCCATCTCCACGATGGCCAGCTGGGCCCGCGGATGGATGCGGAGCACCGTGAGCGGCACGCCAATCTCGTTGTTGAGGTTTCCCTCCGTGGCACTGACGCGGTAAGCGGCTCCCAGGGCGGTCTTGATGAGCTCCTTGGTGGTGGTTTTCCCGTTGGTGCCGGTGAGGCCGATAACAGGGATCCTGAGCTGGTGCCGGTGGTAGGCGGCCAGTTCCTTCAGGATTTCCAGGCCGTTGTCTCCGGCCACCACATAGGATGCGCCCTTCTCCCGGGCCTGCTCCACGAAGGCGTTACCGTCAAAATTCTCCCCCTTGAGGGCAAAGAAAAGCTGGTTCTTCTTAAGGGTGCGGGTATCGGTGGAGACACCTGCGGAATGCAGGTAAATCTCGTATAATTCTTGAATATCCATTATTTTCCGGTGCTTCCAAATCCGCCGGCGCCGCGCTCGGTGGCGTCCAGCTCGTTAACTTCCTCCCATTCCACTTTCTCGTGGCGGGCAATCACCATCTGGGCAATCCGCTCTCCGGGGACAATCTCGAAGGGCGTGTCCGAGAGATTCACCAGAATCACCTTCACTTCTCCCCGGTAATCGGCATCGATGGTTCCGGGCGTATTGAGGACGGTGATGCCATGCTTGGCGGCCAGTCCGCTGCGGGGGCGCACCTGGGCCTCATATCCGGCCGGAAGGGCCATGAAGAGCCCCGTGGGGACCAGGGCCCGCTGGAGCGGCTTCAAAATTAGGGACTCTTCCAGGTTGGCTTTCAAATCCATGCCGGCGCTTTGCTCCGTAGCATAGGCCGGGCAGGGATAGGGAGAGTGGTTGACGATGGGAACTTTCATTATTTGGGGGCTTTTACGTACAGGAAAATGGCGATGGCCGTGTATAGGTAATTGGGCAGCCAGATGGCAATGGAAGCCGGCAGGGTGTCCGTAATCACAAACATCTCGCTGAACTGCATGAACAGGATGTAGGAGAAGCCCAGGGCCGTTCCGGCAGCCAGGTTCCAGCCCATGCCGCCCCGCTTCTTCCGGGTGGACAGCGACAGGCCGATAATGGTGAGGATAATGGTGGAGAAGGGCAGCGAGTAGCGGTTGTTCTTCTCGATGAGGGCGTTTTTCACGGAGGAGTCGCCCCTCATTTTCTGCGTCTCGATAAGCTGGTCCAGCTCCCGTTTGTTCAGCCGCTGGATGGTGAACTTGTTCAGGAAAAAGTCGTCTCGGGTAAGGCTCAGGGTGGTATCCATCTGCCGGCCGCTGGTAATCTTGTCCCTCATTCCTTCGTCGTAGTCTCTCCGGATCCAGTTTCTCAGGTGCCAAACCCCGCTCACGGTGTCGTACTGGGCGCTTTCGGCCGATATCTTGGAGTGCATGCGCCCGCCGGAAAGGTCTTCCAGCGTAAAGTTGTAGGCGGTGTTGTTGTAGGCGCTGAAGCTTTCCAGATAGACGAAATGGTCGTCTTCCAGCTTGTAGTGCATGTCATGCCCCATCTTGACCTTGCGCCAGGAATTGTATTTCTGCTCAAAGTCCACCTTGGTGCCGTTGGCATGCGGAATCACCCACTGGCCCAGTTCCAGCGACAGCAGCGCGATGAAACAGGCCGATACCAGGTAGGGCAGGGCGAAACGGTGGTAGCTGATGCCGCCCGACAGGATGGCGATCACCTCCGAGTCCTGCGTCATCTTGGAAGTGAAGAAAATCACCGTAAGGAACACGAACATGGGGGAATACATGTTCATGAAATACGGGATGAAGTTGAGGTAATAGTCAAAGATGATTTCGTTCAGGGGGGCTTCCTTCCGGATAAAGTCATCTATCTTCTCGCTTACGTCGAAGATGACCACCACCACGGCCAGCACCGCGATGGAGACGAAGAAAGTGGTGAGGAACTTGCGGATGATGTACCAGTCCAGCTTCTGTAATCCCTGGAATCTCATAGTCTCTGGCTCAGTTTAGGGATGACGGCGTTTTTCCAGGAGGAGAAATCTCCGGCGATGATGTGCTCCCGGGCGGTGCGCACCAGGTCCAGGTAGAAGGCCAGGTTGTGCTCCGATGCCACCATGGCGGCGAACATCTCTCCGGCAATGAAAAGATGGTGGATATAGGCCCGGGTATAATAGGAATCCACGAATGAGGTTCCCTTGGGGTCCAGGGGGGTGAAATCGTCCGTCCACTTGGAGTTTCTCATGTTCATGATGCCATCCCATGTGAAAAGCATGCCATTGCGGCCGTTCCGGGTGGGCATCACGCAGTCGAACATGTCTATTCCGCGGGAAATGCCTTCCAAGATGTTGACGGGAGTGCCCACGCCCATCAGGTAGCGGGGCTTGCCTTCCGGCAGCAGGGGACAGGTGACCTCCAGCATCTCGTACATCTTTTCCGTGGGCTCACCCACGGCCAGGCCGCCTACGGCATAGCCGCCGCGGTTTTCGTTGTCCAGGGTGAGGGCGTGTTCCACGGCCCGGGCGCGGAGCTCTGGATACACGCAGCCCTGGATGATGGGGAACATCACCTGCTGATAGCCGTACAGCGGCTCCGTCCGGTCAAAATGGCGGGCGAAGCGTTCCAGCCAGCCCTGGGTGAGTTTGAGGGACTTGGTGGCGTAGCGCAGGTCTGCGTCTCCCGGGCAGCACTCGTCCAGGGCCATCACGATATCGGCCCCGATGATGCGCTGGGTGTCCACGTTGTTCTCCGGGGTGAAGATGTGCTTGCTGCCGTCTATGTGGGAAGAGAACTTGCAGCCCTCTTCCGTGAGCTTGCGGATGGGAGCCAGGGAGAAGACCTGGAAACCGCCGCTGTCCGTGAGGATGGGACGGTCCCAATGCTCGAATTTATGCAGGCCGCCGGCTTTCCGAAGGGTGTCCAGGCCGGGACGGAGGTACAGGTGGTAGGTGTTTCCCAGAATGATCTGGGCTTGGATGTCTTCCTTCAAGTCCCTGTGGTAGACCCCCTTGACAGAGCCTACGGTGCCCACCGGCATGAAGATGGGTGTCTGAATGCTTCCGTGGTCTGTGGTGATGACTCCGGCGCGGGCTGCTCCGGCGGGGTCCTGGGCTATCTTTTCAAATTTGAACATCCGCTTTTATTTAACTTACAAAAATAAGGAAATTCTTTTGAAAAAACTATGTTTCCATATCGCAGAAAAAGTGTTATCTTTGAAAGATGAATAGCCTGGTGTTTTCATTCAGCGAAGCCTATGGGAAAGAAGGCTTTCTGCAGTGGCTGCAAAAAGAGGCCGATGCTGTCCGTTATCTGGACTTCAGGGCCCTGGAGGGCTGCTGCTGTTACTGCGATGAAAGTGCGCGTGAGGCTATTGAAAAGGCTTTGGAAGGCCCTTTGCCCCGGCTGCGGTGGCTGGACAGTGGAGACTACCACTACCTGAGTTACCTGCTGGCGAAAAGGCAGAAAGACCCCTTCCACCTGGTTCTGCTGGACAACCATCCGGACAACCAGGAGCCGGCCTTCGGAGGGGTGCTCTCCTGCGGCGGCTGGGTGAAGGAGGCCCGCGATAGGCTGGAAAACCTGCGGGATATCCTCACGGTGGGGCCTGAAGGATGTGAAAAGACGGTATCGGCCCGGTGGGTGGAGGCCAGAAGGGGAGAGAAGGTGTATGTGTCTCTGGACAAGGACATCATGCGCCGGGAGTATGCCAGGACAGACTGGTCACAGGGGGAGTACGGGCTTGAGGAGGTGAAGCGGATGCTGGCCCTTTTGATGGAAAACATGGAGGTGGTGGCGGTGGATGTATGCGGGGAAATGGCCCCCTCCAAAGGGGCCACGGGAGAAGACCTCCGGATAAACATGGAAACGAACAAAGAATTGTACAATTTTATCACTAACCACTTTTAGAGTATGTCAGAGATTGAAATTCCCATTGAGAATCTGCAGCGCACCTGCCTGTACGATGCCCACGTGGCCCTGGGAGCCAAGATGAGCCCCTTCGCCGGATTCATGATGCCCATCCAGTACGAAGGCATCGTGGCGGAACACAATGCCGTAAGGCGGAAGGTGGGCATGTTCGACGTGTCCCACATGGGAGAAATCTTCGTGGAAGGCCCCGACGCAGAGGCCTTCGTAAACCATATTTTTACCAACGAGGTAAGGGGAATGGCCCCCGGGAAGGTCCTCTACGGCATGATGTGCTACCCTGACGGCGGCACCGTGGACGACCTCTTGGTATACAAGGAATTCCAGGCCCACCATTTCCTCCTGGTGGTGAATGCCGCCAACATCGCCAAGGACTTCGCCTGGATCCAGGAGCAGGTGAAAGGCTTCAACTGTGAGGTTCGCAATGAATCGGCCCATTGGGGCCAGATTGCCCTGCAGGGCCCCGAGGCCGAAAAATGCCTCATCGCCGTGCTGGGCTACAAGGAGGCGTCGGCCCTGGGCTTCTACGAATTCTGCGACGTGGAGTATAAGGGAAAACGTCTCATCCTGAGCCGTACCGGCTATACCGGAGAAGACGGATTCGAGATTTATACCACCCCGGAAAACATCGTGGAAATCTGGAACCTCTTCGTGAAGGCGGGCGTGGCTCCCTGCGGCCTGGGCTGCCGGGACACCCTCCGCTTCGAGGCCGGCCTGCCCCTGTACGGAGACGAACTGAGCCCGGAGATAAGCCCTGTGATGGCCGGTCTGGGCATGTTCTGCAAGTATGAGAAGGACTTTGTGGGCAAGGAGGCCCTCCTGGACCAGAAGGCCGGAAACCTCAAGCGCAAGCTGGTGGGAATAGAGATAGCAGACAAGGCCATTCCCCGTGCCGGTTATCCCGTGGAAACGGCCGACGGGAAGGAAGTGGGCGTGGTAACCACCGGGTATCACTCCATCTCCCTGGACAAGAGCATCTGCTTCGCCCTGGTGGACAAGGACTATGCGGCCCTGGATACGCTCCTTTGCATCCGCATCCGCAAGAAAGTATTCCCCGGCAAGGTGGTGAAAAAGAGATTTTATCAAACCAATTATAAAAAATAACACAGCTATGTCTAAGATTTTGGAAGGACTCAAGTATTCCGAGTCTCACGAGTGGGTTAAAGTGGAAGGTAATGTGGCCGTCGTCGGCGTGTCCGATTTCGCCCAGAAGGAAATGGGAGACATCACCTATGTGGATATGCCCGAGGTGGACGATGAGGTTAGCGCCGGAGAAGAATTCGGTGCCCTGGAGAGCGTGAAAGCCTCCTCCGAGCTCATCAGCCCGGTTTCCGGCAAGGTGGTGGAAGTGAACGGGGAGCTGGAAGACGCCCCTGAGAAGGTTAACGAGGACGCCTACGCCGCCTGGATCATCAAGGTGGAGATGTCGGATGCTTCCGAGCTGGACGCCCTGCTGGACGCCGCCGGCTACAAGGCCCAGATTGGAGAGTAAGATGGCCCAGCTTCCTTATCTGCCCCAGACCAAGGCCGATGTGGAGGCCATGCTCCGGCGCATCGGCGTAAAGAGCCTGGAAGACCTCTACAGCGACGTCCCGGCCGAATTCCTGCACAAGGGGGCCTATGCCCTTCCGGACGCCCTGTCCGAGCAGGAAATCCGGGATTGCTTTGCCGCCCTCGCTGCCATGAACGCCTCCCTGAAGGTGTTCGTGGGGCAGGGCGCCTACGACCATCACACTCCGTCCGTGATTCCTTACCTGTGTTCCCGTTCGGAGTTCCTTACCGCCTATACGCCCTACCAGTGTGAGATTTCGCAGGGTACGCTCCGCTACATCTTCGAGTATCAGAGCCTCCTGTGCGAACTCACGGGCCTGGATGTGTGCAACGCCTCCATGTACGACGGCCCCACCGCCGCCGCGGAAGCCATGATGATGGCCATGGCCGGCACCCGCAAGAAAACGAGGGTGCTGGTGAGCGCCACCCTGCTCCCCCAGGTGCTGGAAGTGGTGAAAACCTATGCCAAGTTCCATGGCGTGGAGTTGGGCGTCCTGAAGGCCGATAACGGCCAGACGTCCCTGAAGGCCCTTCAGGAAGAGCTGGCAAAGGATGATGTGGCCGGTGTGCTGGTTCCCTCCGTGAACCGTTACGGCATCGTGGAAGACCACAGCGGCTTTGCCGAAGCCATCCATGCCCAGAAAGGTCTCCTGTTGGAATACTGCGACCCGTCGGCCCTTGCCGTGGTGAAGACGCCCGGAGAATGGGATGCCGACGTTGCCGTGGGTGAAGGCCAGTCCCTGGGCCTGCCGCTGAGCTACGGCGGTCCCTATGTGGGTTTCATGACGGTGAAGAAAGAGCACATGAGAAAGATGCCCGGCCGCATCGTGGGCCAGACGGTGGACGGCGAAGGAAGAAGGTCCTTCGTACTCACCCTGCAGGCACGCGAGCAGCACATCAAGCGGGAGAAGGCCACGTCCAATATCTGCTCCAACGAGAGCCTGATGGCCCTCTGGGTTACCATTTACCTCTCCCTGATGGGTCCGGAAGGCCTCCGGGAGGTGAACAAGATGAGCTCGGACGGCGCCCATTACCTGAAAGCGGAGCTGCTTAAGACCGGCAAGTTCGAGGACGTGTATCCCGGCAAGCCTTTCCTGAAGGAGTTTGTCCTCAGGCCCAAGACGGAAAGCGCCGCCGCGCTTCACGGGCGCCTGGAAAAGGCCGGCTTCTTTGCCGCCTGGCCCCTGGAAGAGGGGCTGGTGAGCTTCTGCGTTACCGAAAAGAGAACCAAAGAGGAGACCGATGCACTGGTCTGCGCCATCAAGGAGGGTTAGGCTATGAAATACTACGACAAACTGATTTTCGAACTCTCCCGGGAAGGCCGATGCGGCTTTTCCCTGCCGCAGAACCGCTATCCGGCGGCTCCGGAGCTTCCGGCGGCGGTGAAACGTTCATCGGCCCTGAACTTGCCGGAGGTGTCCGAGCCGGACGTGGTGCGTCATTACACCAACCTGTCCCAGATGAACTTCGGTGTGGATACCGGCTTCTATCCGCTGGGCTCCTGCACCATGAAGTACAATCCCAAGATCAACGAGGAGATTTCCTCGCTGCCCGGCTTTGCGTCCCAGCATCCGCTGGAGGAAGACACCCTGGTGCCCGGAGTACGCAAGGTGTATGAGAAGATGAACGAGGCCCTGCGGGTCATCACGGGCATGCATGCCTTCACCTTCGCCCCTTGCGCCGGCGCCCATGGTGAACTTACCGGCCTCATGATTATGCGTCAGTACCACATGAGCCGCGGAGACTTTGCGCGCACCAAGGTGATTGTCCCGGACAGCGCCCATGGTACCAATCCGGCTTCGGCCGCGGTTTGCGGCCTTCAGGTGGTCCAGGTGAAGTCCCTGGAGAATGGCCGCATTGACGTAGAGGCCTTGAAACCGCTTCTGGACAATACGGTGGCCGGTATCATGATGACCAATCCCAACACCCTGGGCCTCTTCGAGACCCAGATTAAGGAGATTGCCTCCCTGGTGCACGGGGTGGGCGGCCTGCTGTACTACGACGGGGCCAACATGAACCCGCTCATGGGCGTGGTCCGTCCCGGGGACATGGGCTTTGACATCATGCACCTGAACCTGCACAAGACCTTCTCCACGCCGCATGGCGGCGGCGGTCCCGGCAGCGGGCCCGTAGGGGTGGCCGCCCATCTGGAAGGCTGCCTGAAGGAACTCAGGGTGAGCGGTTTCCATGGAAACTTCGGCGTTATCCTGAAGGCCTATGCCTACATCCTTTCCCTGGGTAAGGACCATCTCAAGAAGGTGGGCCAGTATTCCGTCCTGGGGGCCAACTACATCAAAGAGTGCCTCAAGGATGTGTACAAACTCCCCATCGAGGGTGTGTGCAAGCACGAATTCGTCTTTGACGGACTCATCAATGACGGCGCCCGTGAGGGCGTTCCCGGCGCCACCACCCTGGATGTGGCCAAGCGCCTGCTGGATTACGGCTTCCACGCTCCCACCATCTATTTCCCGCTCCTATTCCATCAGGCCCTCATGATAGAGCCCACGGAAACCGAGAGTAAGGAGACGCTGGATGCCTTCATTGAAGTGATGCGGAAGATTGCGGCCGAGGCCGCCGAGGACCCGAACATCCTCCACGGCGCACCGCACAATACGCCCATCTCCCGTCCGGACGAAACGGCTGCGGCCCGTAATCCCATTCTGAAATATCAGGATACGCTTTAATGGAAGAAAGATCCCTTCATACCATTTTGGACGGCTTTCAGAAGATGGAACTGGAAGACCTCGGGAACATCCTGGGGAATGAACTCAGTCCCCGTCTGAGAAAGTCCCAGTTGGTGGAACAGTTGCACAGCTACCTGCGCGGGCAGCCGCGCAGGTGGATGTCGCATCTGATGGAAAGGGATGTGAGACTTCTGCGGGAATTGGTGCATGCCGGCCCGGAAAAAGTTCAGTATCAGGATTTTGCAGACTATCCGTCCCTGCTGGAAGTGACCGGACTGGTCCAATACGACGACTCCGACGAGAACTTCCACAAGGTGTGGATAAGCCGGGAGATGTATGATATCGTGGCCCCGAATGTGGACAAGGTGCTGCGCTCCTGCGAGAAGAGTGGCCAGTTTGAGGTGGAAAGAGTGGGGCTGGGCTATCTGAACCTGTACGGTATCCTTCCCACGGAACGTTTCATAGACCTTCTGATGGACTGGTATGAGGCTTCCCATGGCGGGAATCTCCAGGAACTTTCCCGGATGCTGCATCAGAGCCCGCTGGTGAAGATGTACCGCTACACGGACCAGTGGGGAGACTATGTATGCTCTCCTTGCGTGGAGAATGTGGAGGAGGTCTTTACCCAGCGCAAAGCCTTGCATCAGAAGCGTTTCAAGGCTTTCTCCGCCTTGGAGGCCCGCGAGGCCGGAGCCGGGGCGCCTTATTTTACCATCGGCTTCAAAACCCCGGAGGGCATGCGCCTGGAGCAGATGTACCGCCGGCTGGGCTATGAGGGCTACGACCTGGTGAAGGCCCAGCACGACACCTGGATGGAGGCCCAGTATACCCTGGAACAGAATGACGCCCTTTTCCAGCCCCTCAGGGACAGTCCCATGAGCCCGGAATTGGACCAGGAGAGCTGGCTTTCCTGCTGCAAGATCGTGAGCGAATATGCCAACAGCATCCCCAAGTGGTTCCTTTGCGGGTTCAGTGCAGAGGAAACGGGAATTGCCAAGGCCGATTGGCCCGCCTGGCAGGAGCCCCGGACGGAAGCGCTGCCGGAAGGGGAGGAGTATCCCCGCTGGACCATGCCGGAGCCCACCATCTCGGAGGGTTTTGCCTCCGATCTGGGTGCGCCCGGAATTCCCCTTGGCTTTGCCATTCCGCATGTGGCCCCGGATGACCCTTGCCCCTGCGGAAGCGGGCTCCGATACTGCCGTTGCCACGGCAAATTCCTGACGTAATGGAACTGAAACCTGTCGCCATCTATAAGGGCCCCTTTGGCTCCAAGTTCGGCATCCCCCGCCAGAGTGCCCTGGCGGAGGGAGTGGAAGGGCGCATTGTCTTTACCCCGGAATACCGGGTGCGGGAAGCCTTGCGGGGGATAGAGGGCTTCAGCCATCTGTGGCTGCTCTGGGGCTTCAGCGCCAACAAGGAGGCCCGGGGAGAATGGCAGCCCACGGTGAGGCCGCCCCGGCTGGGCGGAAACACCGCCATGGGCGTATGGGCCACACGTTCTCCCTACAGGCCCAATCCCATCGGCCTGTCCTGCGTTAAACTGCTCCGGGTGGAGAATATGGAACTGGTGGTGGGAGGAGCGGATTTGATGGACGGAACCCCCATCTATGATATCAAGCCCTATGTGGCCTATGCCGACTGCATCCCGGATGCGGTGAGCGGCTTTGCGGCCCAGGCTCCCCGGAAAAAATTGGAAGTCTTTCTTCCCCAAAACCTTCCCCTGAGCGAGTCCCAGAAGAAGGTTTTGGTTCAGGTGCTGGCTCTGGATCCGCGTCCGGCCTACCAGGAGAACCCCGAAAGGGAGTACGTAATGCCCTTCGAAGGAGGGGAAGTGGTGTTCCGGGTGACGGGCGACCAGCTAAGCGTTACGGAATTCAGAAGGGGTTAACCCTGTTTTTTTCTTGAAAAAGCGGGAGAAGTAGGACTGGTCCGGAAGTCCCACCCGGGCCGATATGTCCGCAATGGAGATGGACGGGTCTTTGAGCAGGCTCTTGGCAATGTTCAGGCGCGCAATCTCTATCCAGTCTATGGCCGTACGGCGGGTGCGGTTTTTCACCGTTTTGTTAAGATAATTGGGCGTTACGCCAAGCTGGGAGGCGTATTCGGCCACGGAGAGGGGAATGGCGTCTTTTTCAAAAACCAGTTGCAGGAAGCGCTCGGAAACCACAGCCACCTTCCCGCCGGGCCGAAGCTGACCCAGAATAAGGTCCAGGGCACTTTGGAGGAAGGTGCGGTCTTTGTCCTCATAGACGGTTTTCATCCTTTGGAGGAGGGAACCCATGAATACGGCGTCCTCGAACCAGAAGCTCTGCTGAATGAGGATGCTGGAGCGCAGTACCGGGTACGACGCGTCTTTCAGGAATTCCAGGGCGAAACTTCCGTCATATCCCTGGCAGTTGTCGAAATACTTGACTTCGATGGCCTGCTGAGGCGGAATGAGGACGAACTGTCCCGGGCTGATGAGCAGATTCTGCCCTTCCACCTCTACCAGGACTTCTCCTTCCAGTAAGAAACAGTACGCATAGAGGGGAAACCTCTGCGACTTCTGGTTATAGGTGGTAATCCCCTTTTCTTTTATGATGTTCAGGCTGAAATGTGGTTTCATGTTTAGGTTGTGGTTATTAGAATTCTAAATCAAGTCCAATGTTGATGGCAAAGTTTTTCCGGGCTTCCGGACGGCGGTGTGTCACTCTCCAGAAGGCATCAATCCTCAGGATCCGGAAAATGTTGGCAATGCCCACGCCCACTTCTACATAGGGTTTTTCCAAAGTCTTGCTCTGAGCCGGCAGATAGAACGGGGCCTTTCCCTCCGGTCCGTCGCTGTTGGCGCTGCTCAAGGTGCCCCAGGCCATTTTCACCGTGGCCACTTCCCTCAGGTCCAGTTTCTTGATAAATGGAATCTTGCCCAGGAAAAAGCCGTTGAAGTTGTGTTCGTAGGAGGCGGTGAGCCAGCGGTCCGACAAAAACTCATAGTAGTCCATGCAGGAGTAGGCTCCGCGGTCCAGGAAGAAGGTCTGGTTGCCGTCGTGCAATTTGAGCATGGGATAGGGGACACTGCCCCAGATGGCTCCCCCTTCTATATTCAGCCGGCCGAAGCCCACGGCGGTGGACGGAATTTTCCAGCTCAGGTTGGCGGTGGCCTTGAGGAAACTGAAGTCGTCCCGGGTGATTCCCTTGAAACCGGAGGTGAGGTTGAGGTCAATGACCGGATATTTGGTGAACAGGTAGCTCTTGACAAAGAAATTGCGGTTAACACGCTCGTCAAAGGAGAAGCGGAGCCCCACCCGGAGCGAGTTCATGGAGAAGCTCTCCTGGGCGTTCTCCGGTTTGTTTTCCAGGGAAGTGGGGACAAAACGTACGCGGTCCGGACCCATGTCCGGCCCGTTGTAACTCCAGACGCGCTGGGTGCGCCATTGCACCGAAGCATTGAGCCAACCTGCAAACTCGTGGTCGTAATTGACGTCCACATAGCGGACCAAGCTCAGTTTCTTGCTCTGGGAACGAGCCAGAAAGGAGGAGAAGATGTTCTGAACGGTAAAAACATATCCGCCGCCAAATTGTACGTAGTCGTATTTGGCGTCAAAGGTAAGTTTCCGAGTTTTCTCGCGCCCCAGCATCCATTCTACCGTGGCCTGCCCTTTGGGCCGGAGGTCCTTGAAGCCAAAGGCCACATAGCCGCCCAAACGCACCTTGGTGGAGAATTCCTTCAAGGTGCGGCCGCCCACCTGCATGCGGAAGCCCTCCATGTCGTTGTAGGCGAAGGTCTGCGCCCATCGGCCAAATTCAAAGCCCCAGGGTTTGACCTCGTAGTAGTTGCTCACGAGGGTGCGGGAGATGGCGTAAGTCCATTTGTAGACGGGGGTATGCTGGATGTCGTCCACCATCTGGTAGATGCCTTTTTCCCGCTCGGAGAGTTCGTAGGGGCGGGCCGATTCCCAGAAGGCGTCGTCTCCCACCTTGACATCCCGCATGACCACGGCCTCGGAGGAGGTGAGGGCGTCTTTGTCTAATACAGGCTCGAAAACGGGCTCCTCATATACCAGGTGGCGGTTTCCCAGGAAGGCGATAATCCGGGACTCGTCGCTGACGGTGATGGAAAAGTCAATGAACAGATGCTCCTCTCCATAGAACCAGCGTCCGTCCGGCAGGCGGCGGTTCTGCAGATCCACGTTAATGTGCCGGATCCAGTTCACGTTGGATTCTCCGGACAGGTTGGCGTGCACGCTGCGGATGCCGAAGTCTTCCGCATCAATCTGCATTTCACCGTCCAAGGTGGGGGAGGTGACCAGTTTCTTGGGATGGAAGCGAAGGACGTAGGTCTTGCGTCCTTCTACCTGCAGGCTGTCCACCAGGAAGTAATTGTAATAGATGTGGGAACTTTCCGCCGCCGGATTGGGAATGACCAGGTTGAAAACGCCGATGTTGTCCTTGTAGAAATTGGTCTTCAGGAGGTAGGAGCCCGTGAACTGGCGCAGGGCGTTGTTGTCTTCCAGGCCGGAGATGCGGCTGGCGCGCATGACTTCGCGGTTGAAGGAAGGGTCCTGGGAGTGATATACGTCCGTCAGGTTCTCCGAAATGAGGGCCGGAATGAAGGAGCGGCCGGTAATGGCCGATGTGTCGGCATATTCGCGGATAAAGCCGATGCTCTTGTCCAAGGAGCGGATGCGCATGATTTCCTCCAGGTTTTGGACGTCGAATTCAATCTTGGAATACAGGCGGGAATTCCAGTCCGGGGCGTTGTCCGGATCGTTCACTTCCCGGCTGCGGTCCAGCTTGCGGAGGATGCTCTTGATGTAGCGGTTGTCCGGCTTCACCAGAGCGGCGTTGAGCTGCTTGGGGTCCTGCCTGAGGCGGAAGTTTATTTCCTTGAAGGCCCCCTGGCTGATGGGGACGGACAGGCTTTCATAGCCGATGAGTGACGCTGTGAGCACTTTTGCCTCCGGGGAACGCGTTTCCAGGGAATATCGGCCATCCATGTCGGTGGAAATGCCGATGGTGGTGCCGTCAAAATAGACGCTCACGAAGGGGATGGGCTCACCCGTATCTGCGTCAGTGACAAGCCCTCTCACACGCGTAGTGCCCTGGGCGGCCGCTGTAACGGTTGCCAGAAACAGTAAGAAAAAGAGTGCCCATCTTCGCATAAGAAAACAAAGTTAACCCCTTTTTCTGAAATGTCCAAGGGTTAGGTATACAGAAAGTTTAAAAGCGCCAATTTGGACTTTTCGGGAAGGAAACGGACCAACGCTCCCACGGCGGCATAGTCCAGGCGGGGGATGACGCGGACACGCATCTTCTTCTTATTGAGCTGTTTCAAGATGGCTTTCCCAATCACGTCCGGCTGCATACCGCCTCTTTCATCGGCCTCGATTTTTTGGAGGTTTTTGTCCATTTTATTCCGATAGGGTGAGGCCGGGTCCTGAGCGGCCACGTTCAGTTTCCGGGCATTGGTGAAGCCGGTGGCCACATCTCCGGGAAGAACGCTGCAGCATTGGATTCCAGTTCCTTTCAATTCCAGGGAAAGAGACTCTGAGAGGGACAGAAGGGCCGCTTTGACGGAAGAGTAGAAACCCTGGAAGGGGAGTTGCAGCACGGCCATTACGGAAGTGACGGTGATGATGCGGCCGTGCCCTTGTTCCCGGAAGACCGGCAGGCAGGCCTGGATGGTCTTGAGCGCCCCGAAGTAATTGGTTTCGAACTGGCTGCGGGCTTCCTGGTCCAGTGTCCCTTCAACAGGCCCGTAGATTCCGTTCCCGGCGTTGCACACCACGGCGTCCAGCCGGCCTTCTTCGCTGAGGATTCGCTTTACCACCGCTTCCGTAGCTGCGGCGTCATTGACGTCCAATTTGACGGGAACCACACCGGGCGTCTGCTCCTGAAGGGTTCCCCGGCGGCTTCCGGCATATACTTTCATCCCGCTTTGTGCCAGGATGCGGGCGGTGGCGGCGCCAATTCCGCTGCTGCCGCCGGTGATGAGGACAACTTTTACTTCTTCCATAATTCAGATCGGAGGGTATATTGCTCCGGCTCCGGCAAGTCGTAGACGCTGGAGCGCAGAAATGTTTTGAATTCATCATCGGGGACCGCATCCATCTGCTCCGTGCCGATGGTGGGGCCAATGATCATACGGGGCCTTGTGCCTTTCTTGTTGCAGAGCTCGTGAAAGAGACGGACAAAACGGACGCGGTAGTCAATAAGCCCCAGAGTATAGTAGAACCAGGAATTATGGTCTACGAAGCGGATGGGGACGACGGGGACATGGGCCTTCCGGATAAGCCGGATGGCGGCGTCCTGCCATTCCCTTTCGCTGAGGGTCCATCCTTCGCGCGGTTTCAAATCGGCCACGGCGCCGGAGGGGAAAATAGCCAGCGGCTCTCCTTCCCGGATTTGCAGGAGGGCGTTCTTGACACCGTTGATGCTGGTGGCGGTGGCTTCCTTCCGGGCCGATACGATGGGATTGACGGAAATGAAGTTGGGCGCCAGGCCGTAGATCCACATGAGCATCTCGTTCACCATCACCTTGGTCTTGGGCCTTACATGTCCCAGCACATCCATCAGGCAAATCCCGTCCAAATGGCCGTAAATATGGTTGGAAATGGCAATGAAGGGCCCTTGGGAAAGGTTCTGGAGCCTCTGAGCATTCCCGATGCGGAAGTCTATCCCGCACTCCTTCAGTATGCCCAGGGCGAATTCAGGGCCATAGGGAACGCCGCTTTCACAGACTTTGTCGTGAATGCGGTTAACCTTGTTGATGCCGGTAAGCCGGATGCCCAGATTGAAAAGAAACTTTCCCCTTTTTCCTTTGAAAATGGGCGAAAGTTTCTCTGCAGCTTGCTCTTGGGTGATTACAGGCATCGATTACTTCTTTACAGGAGGGTCAATCTTGCTGTAATACTTGATATCCTTGAAGAAGCCTGTCAGGTAGAAGACGAACAGAAGAACGGCCGCCGCTACGGCGATATAGTCGAAGAGGCCCACGGAGAACTGGTTGTGGAACAGGACGACATCCTTTTTCCAGGTGCTCAGCCAGGGGATGTACATGAAGGCGATGTTGACAAGGATGAGCAGGAGCCGGAACTCGGTGGGTCCCAGGCCGCCGTAAGTGAGACGCATCTCACCCTTGAGGTGGCAGTCTATATAGACATAGATGCTGAGCATGAAATAACCCACCAGGGCCATCATGGCAAAGCTCATGTTCACCAGCGGGCTGCAGCCTACGCCCACGAACATGATGGTCTCGTTGATGACGTCTACGTTATGGTCTATAAAAAAGCCGTACGTCTTGCGCTGGGTGCCCCTGACGCGTGCCAGGCTGCCGTCCAGGGAATCCCCGAACCAGTTTACCAGCAGGCCGAAGCAGCTGAGCCAGAGCCAGTGGAGGTTCAAGTTGGACAGGGCATAACCCACGCCCATGATGACGGCTCCCAGAAAACCCACGAATGTGAGCATGTCGGAGGTTACCCATGCCGGCATCCTTTGGGCCAGCCATACCAAAATTTTTTTCTCGAGGGGATTCAGAATGGAGGTCTGAATCCGTGCAGCTTGTTTCTTCTCTTCAGACATTTTCAGTACACTTTGGGACTGCAAATTTAGCAATTATTTTTTCTTCTGCCATCGGCGAAGGAGCTTGCGGAGATGCCGCCAGCCCAGTTGCAAGAAGGAATCGGCATGACGCTGGCGCTTTTCCGGGTACATTTCTTCAAAGGTGACCAGGAGTCCGGAATCATAGACATCTCCGAATTCGTCGTTGATGCCGGTTCCGAAGTACATCATGGTAGGGGACAGATTCATGTAGGTGTTCACCAGCGGCGGTACAAACACGCCCATGGCCGTAATCTGGTTTTTCAGCACCTTGTAGCCCTCCTTGAAATCAAGGCCTTTGAAAAGCTTCTTGTATTTGTCGGGATTCTCCACCTTCACCTCTTTCCGGATATGGATGAGCCGGCTGTGCTTTCCGAAATATTTCTTCATGAATACCATGATTATCTCCCTGGCCTCGGTGGGATATTCCCGGTAGATGGTGGCCTTTCCAAAGAAATATTTAATCCTTTTTCCATACAGGATGCCGATGGCGGCAATGCCGTCAAAAAGGTTGTCCAAGGCGTAAAGGCTCTTGGCTCCGGCCTTGGAGCTCTGATATTCCACGGTGACGAAACTGCGTCCCAGTTCCAGGGTGTAGGGAAGATATTCCTTGAGGAAGCGGTGAGAGAACTCGAACATGTGGGAAGAGGTGAGGATGGGCTGCCCCTGAGCCGTAAAGACGGCCTGGTCGCACAGACAGAAGCGGTATCCTCCGATGATTTCCTGCGCGTCAGGATTCCAGAGAACCAGCTGACGGTAGCCAAAGACGGGATTGGTGTCAAACTCGTCCAGGTCCAGTTCCTGCCCGGTTCCTCCACCGTCGTTCCGGAAGGCGATTTCCCTTAATCGGCCTATTTCGCGGAGGACGTTAAGCGATTCAGGGCCAACTACATAAAGCTCATTTCCTGCACGGTTGGTCTTGCGCAGGAAGGTCTTTTCGTTAAGTTCGGTCTTCAGAGCCTCCCTGTCTACAGGAGGTACAATGGGTTTCATACACGTATACAAATATGATTGCTAAGTTAGAGTTATTTTGTAACAATAACAAAAATTTGTATCTTTGCCCTGATGAACCGTCGTTTGGAAATACTCAGGAATTTTGTAAAGTTTTCCCTTACGAGCTCTGTGGGAACCATTGTAGATTTAGGTCTGCACTGGCTCCTGAGTCATTTTGCCTTTGACGGCTCCTATTGGGGCAGTTTCTGGATTGCGCCCACCATCTCCTTCGAGGTGGCCACCATCGCCAACTTCTTCATCGCCTATTTCCTGGTTTGGAAAGACAGGGTATCCAGTCCCGGCAGCATCCGTTCCATGCTCCGGCATTTCGCCGCCTACAACGCAGCTTGCATAGGGGGGTATGTAATCAAGTTCCTGGCCATGCAGGGCTTCCACTTCCTGTTCGTGTCCCTGGGCTGGCTGCAGGATTGGTCCATAGAACCGGTGTTCTGTAACTTCCTGGGCCTGTGCTTCTCCGGCTGTTTCAACTTCGTGATGAACGAGTTCGTGATATTCAACAAGAACAAAGTAAAGAAATAATATGGCAAACAAACCGCTTGATACCGCCTTTCTGGACCGGGCTATCGTTTTTGCCGTCAAGGCACACGCCGGTTCGGAGCGCAGGGGAAAGGGCTTCCCTTATATTGTCCACCCCATGGAGGCCATGGAAATTGTGGCTACCATGACGCCGGACCAGGAGCTGCTGGCCGCCGCCGCCCTTCATGATACCGTGGAAGACACCTCGGTCACCATCGAGGATATCCGGGCCCGGTTCGGAGACCGCGTGGCCTCCCTGGTCCAGTCGGAGAGCGATGTCTTCATTGAAGGCCAGAGCGAGGAAGACAGTTGGCATGCCCGCAAGCAGGCGGCCATCGACCGCCTGGCCGCCGCCTCCCATGAGGCAAAGATGGTGGCCCTGGGAGACAAACTCTCCAATATGAGGGCTATTGCCAGGGACTACGCCGTCCAGGGTGATGCCCTGTGGTCGCTGTTCCATGCCAAGGATCCCAAAGACCATGAGTGGCACTACCGTGGCCTTGCAGATTCCCTGAAAGAGCTTTCGGATACCTTTGCCTATAAGGAGTTTGTTTCATTGATCAATCAAGTTTTTTCCAAGGCCGATGAAAATTAAGATTACGGAAGGCATCAGAAAGGGGGCCCGCGCCGGGTTCCTGCTGGTGCTGGTAGCTACCCTTACCCTGGAACTGACCGGGCTGATTCAATATTATTATTCTGCCAAGGGAATCAGAGAAGAGGCCCAGAAAAGGGCCGAGAGCCAGCTGGAAACCAACCGCACCCGGATTATGGATGTGGTGAACCAGACGGAGGCCGCCGTGCGCAACAGCGTCTGGATTGCCCAGTGGTGCCTGGATGTGCCGGACAGCCTTCACCGCGTGGCCCAGCGCATCGTGGAAGACAACCCGTTGGTGATTGGTTCCACCGTGGCCCTGGTTCCGGGGTATAACAAGCGTCGGCCCCTGTATTCCCCTTATGTCTGCAAGGGTCCGGCCGGGCTTGAGTTCAAGAGCCTGGCTACGGAGGAATATGACTATCCTTCCCAGGAATGGTTTTCCAAGCCCCTGGAACTGGAGCAGGGCTATTGGTCGGAACCTTATATAGATGATGGGGGCGGGGAAGTGCTCATGACCACCTATTCCTATCCCATCCGGGACAAGAAGGGACAGGTTGCCGCCATCCTTACGGCCGATATCTCCCTGGACTGGCTTACGGAGCTGGTGGGCAATGTGAAAGTGTACCCCAGTGCCTTCAGCATGGTCGTGAGCCGCGCCGGCCAGATTATGGTCTGCCCGGTTGAGACCCTGATTATGCGAACGAGTGTGACCGATGCGGTGAAAGGGATGGACGATTCCGTTTCGCTGGCCTCACTCAACCGGGCCATGCTTTCCGGGGAGTCCGGCAATATGACCATCCGTGAAAAAGGAGTCACTTCCCGGGTATTCTTCGCTCCCGTAGAGCGTACCGGCTGGTCCATGTCCATCATCATTCCGGAGACGGAAATCTATGCCGGTATCCGTAAAATCGGCCAGCTTGTCATGCTTCTGCAACTGCTGGGTATCCTCATGATCATCTTCATCATCCGCTACGTCATCATGAATTACATCTCCTTCGACAAGATGAACAAGCAGAAGGAGCGCATTCAGAACGAGCTTCAGGTGGCCAGCGATATCCAGATGGCCATGGTGCCCAAGATTTTCCCGCCCTTCCCCAAACGGGACGACTTGGATCTGTCGGCCTCCATTGTGCCGGCCAAGGAAGTGGGAGGAGACCTTTACGACTTCTTCATCCGGGATGAGAAACTGCATTTCTGCATTGGCGACGTGTCCGGAAAGGGCGTTCCTGCGTCCCTTTTGATGGCGGTTACCCGTACCCAGTACCGTACGCTGGCGGCCCATTATGACAGCCCGGCCAAGATTGTATCGTCCATCAATGACAGCATGGACGAGATAAACGAGAACAACATGTTCGTCACCTTCTTCTGCGGCGTGCTGGATTTGAAGACCGGTCACATGGACTATTGCAATGCCGGCCACAATGCCCCGTACATCCTAACGGATGCCATCCGGGAGCTTGCGGTGGAACCCAACCTCCCGCTGGGCGTCCTTCCCGGAATCAATTATGTGGAGCAGTCTGTGGAAATGAAGTATGACGATGCCCTGTTCCTGTTCACGGACGGTCTCAACGAGGCGGAGAACATCCGTCACGAGCAGTTTGGAGAAAGCGGCATCCGTGCGGTCCTGCACACCCGCCGCTCCGCCCAGGGCCAGATGGACGCCATGAAAGCCGCCGTGGCTGCCTTCGTTGGAGAAGCCGAACCCAGCGACGACCTCACCATGCTCTTCCTGCACTATCTGGGCAAGTAGCCTGTGCGGTGTGACCGTATATTGAGCCGAAAACAAAAATGCCCTTCTACAAAGTTGTAGAAGGGCATTTTTGGAGGTGCCATCGGTAAGTGCATCAAGATCCTGAAAGGTGTTCTTGCTGCAGCGGAGGCCGAGGGGCATCACACCAACGCCATCTTCAAGGACCGGAAGTTCAAGGGCGCCCGCGTAGATATTGACAGTGTATATCTTACCATGGAGGAACTGGATAAGATGATGGCCGTGGACATGAGCAAAATGAGTCCTGGTCATGAACAGGCCAGAGACATCTTCATGGTTGGTGTATGGACGGCTCAACGTGTCTCTGACTACAATAACATCCACAAGGAGGACTTTGATACACTGGTGAAGAATGTCATGAAGGAAGAGGATGACCCTGAGCATCCGGGTGAGAAGAAAGCCTGGATTGAAAAACAGGAGATCACCTTCCTGAATATCCGTCAACAGAAGACCGGCGCCAAAGTTTCCATCCCCTGTAACTCCCAGCTAAAAGCCATTCTGGAGAAATATAACTATGATATGCCACACTTGGAGGACCAGGTCATCAACCGTTACATCAAAGACGTGAATCAGGCTGCGGGAATTACAGAAGAGGTGGAAATCGAGACCACAAAAGGAGGAACGCCTAAGAAAGAGCGTATTCCCAAGAATAAGCTAATACACACCCACACGGCCCGGCGAACTGGTGCAACGCTTATGTATCTGGCCGGCATGGATGTGTATGATATCATGAAAGTGACGGGGCACAGCTCTCCGGTCATGCTCAAAAAGTATATCCGGGCCGACCAACTGGATGTGGTGAACAAACTCACCGACAAGTACGAGTACTTCAGATAATCTACCTCATTATGACTCTTTTCTGCATCATTTTTGCGAATTTGGTGCAGAAAATTGTTTTTTGAGGCAGAAAAAAGCTATATTTGCATCATCAAAAAATCGCGCTATGCACGGATATGACTTCATAAACCGTCCCAAAGACCTTCTCACACCCGAGGTGGTAGCCCTTTTGACCCGCCTTCATGAATGCCGAGGTCGGCAGGATCTTTTCATCGAAGCAGAGCCGGACGTGCTCACTGCCTTACTGGAGGTGGCAAAGATCCAGAGTACTGACGCATCCAACCGTATTGAAGGTATCTATACGACGGATGAACGCCTCAAAGCCATTGTTCAGGAAAAGGTACAGCCCAGGAACCGGAATGAGGAAGAGATTTCCGGTTACCGCGATGTACTGGCCACAATCCACGAATCCTACGAATATATTGTTCCGCGCCCCAATAACATCCTGCAGCTGCATCGGGACCTCTACTCCTATAGCGGAAGTGCAGTAGGAGGCGCTTATAAGAACTCGGACAATATCATCGCTGAGAAGCATGCCGACGGTACGGAAACCGTGCGTTTCCGTCCGGTCCCTGCTTTCCAGACGGCCGATGCCATGCTGAACCTGTGCTCCAGGTATAATGATGCCATTGAAGCTGGCACTTATGACCCGCTTCTCCTGATGCCGATATTTATTCTGGACTTCCTCTGCATCCACCCGTTCAATGATGGCAACGGCCGCATGAGCCGCCTCCTGACGTTGCTTCTGCTATACCGCGCAGGATTCATTGTGGGAAAGTATATCAGTATTGAAATGCTCATTGAAAGGAGCAAGGATTCCTATTATGAAGCATTGCAAGAGAGTTCCCAGGACTGGCATGAAAACGGGAACAACTATCTTCCTTTCTTGAAATACATGCTGGGCGTGGTGGTCAAGGCTTACAATGAATTTGAGGACCGGGTGGAATACCTCCGTTATCGCAAGGTCTCCAAGCCGGAACGAATCAAGGCCATTATCGAGCGCACTGCGGGAAAAATCACCAAGAAAGAGATTGCCCAGGCCTGCCCGGATATCAGTTTGACTACCATCGAGCGAACACTGGCAGACCTGATGGCCGCAGGCTATATAGACAAAATTGGCCGTGGAAGATCCACTGCTTATGTGAAGAAATAACCCTTTCACAAATTCACAATGCCGGATACATACAGAGTATTCATAAACGCAACGGCCCGGTGATGCATTTCGAATGTGTCTCCGGGCTTTTTATAGGCACACGAAAAAAAGTAGGCACAAAGTAGGCACATTTTGGAAAGCAAATGCCCTCACAGATAGCTGTAAGGGCATTTTTTGAGGTACCAAGCGGACCTCTAAATGGGTTTTCGCTGGTAGTAGTACGAATGGAAAACAGCTTTTCACATACCTGTAGGGCTTTTTCAGTTTCGCACCTTTTCCACTAAAGTTCGAAAATGTGGGAACTTTGTGGGAACTTTTTTCACTTTTGTCATAGGAAATCCAACGCCGTTTTTGTATCTTTGTAATAGAAACAAAAACATGTACGAAGCTATGGCTTGTAACTACTATATTAAGAAGAGTGTGAAATCCGGGATGACCCCCATTTTCGTCCGCATCCGCTCCCGGATACTTAACGTTGACATCAAGTTGTCGACGAACATTGAGGTGGATGCCCGCCGGTGGAACGCTGCTGCGGAGAAAGCAAGTACACTGGCCAACTTCCGAAAAAGCGAGGCCGGAAAAATCTTGTTCGCCAAACTGGACCAGATTGAGTCACTGATTGAAGGACGCCTTAACGACAAGGAGGTAATTACTAGTGAGAAAGCCCGTCTGATAATTGACTCGGTGACCTATCAGGAAGCCATTGAAGCAAAAAAGCAGGAGGAGGAAGAGAAGGCCAGGAAAGAGGCTGCTTCCAAGAAGATGACTCTAAAAAAATTCATTGCAAAGTATAAGGAGGAGGTCGCTAATGGAGGCAGGCAGACCGAGCAGGGCAAGAATTATGCTTACTCCTCTGTGAAAGCCATTAAAGGAGCCCTACAGCAGTTTGAAAACTTCCAGGTAGAGAAGGGCCGCACCTATGACTTCAAAGACATTGACATGAACTTCTACTATGCCTACACGGCATACTTGAAGAAGAAGGAATACTCCATCAATTCCATTGGTAAGTGCATCAAGATCCTGAAAGGAGTCATGGCGGCGGCTGAGTCGGAGGGATACCACACTAACTCCATCTTTAAGGACAGAAAGTTTAAGGGCGCCCGTGTTGATATTGACAGTATATACCTTACCAGGGAGGAACTGGACAAGATGATGGCCGTGGATATGAGTCAACTTAGTCCTGGGCATGAGCAGGCGCGCGACATTTTTATGGTGGGCGTCTGGACTGCTCAGCGTGTATCAGATTATAACAACATCAAGAAGGGTGATTTTAGTACGATGACGAAGAATGTGATGCGTGAAGAAGATGATCCGGACAACCCTGGTGAAAAGAAGGCATGGATTGAGAAACATGAGATTACCTATTTGAATATTCGCCAGCAGAAGACAGGTGCAAAAGTATCCATTCCCTGTAACTCGCAGCTGAAGGCCATCCTGGAAAAGTACAAGTATCAGATGCCGCATCTGGAAGACCAGGTTATCAACCGGTATATCAAGGAAGTGGCTGAGCTGGCCGGCTTGAATGAAATGGTCGAAATAGAAACCACTAAGGGTGGAACCCCCAAGAAAGAACGTGTTCCCAAATATAAGTTAATACACACCCACACGGCCCGACGTACAGGAGCAACGCTCATGTATCTGGCCGGCATGGATGTGTATGATATCATGAAGGTAACGGGCCACAGCTCTCCGGTCATGCTTAAAAAGTATATCCGGGCCGACCAGCTGGATGTGGTGAACAAACTCACCGACAAGTACGAATACTTCCGTTAGAATGCAGATTTTGTTATATTTGCACAAATGAAAAGTCTATGGAAGATAAAGAGATAATGACTTCACAGGTTGATGCCTTGTTTGAAAAGGTCACAGCGTTGATTGACGAGGCCAGGAAACGTGTCAAAAGCGCCGTCAATCTATCGATGGTGTATACATATTATGGAATTGGAGGGTATATCATCGAGGACCAGCAGCAGGGAAAGTATCGGGCTGATTATGGAAAAAGAGTGCTGGACTCCCTTTCGCAACGACTGACCGACAAATATGGTCCTGGCTGGTCTGTCGAGACCTTGAAGAAATGCAGGCAGTTCTATAAAACATATGCCAAATCAATTCGGTCTACGGCGTCGACCGAATTATCTGCCTATCAAGGCTCCGTTGAAGATTCGGTCTACAGTGTAGACCAAATTGAAAAGCGCGATAGAAAAACACCCTCATTCGTTTTAGACTGGTCTCATTATCTGATTCTTATGAGGATTAAAGACCCGGATGCCCGCAGATTCTATGAGATTGAAAGCTACAAATGCGACTGGAATGTGCGTCAGCTTCAGCGTCAAGTTGCCAGCAGTCTGTACGAAAGAATTGCCCTGAGCCGAGACAAAGATGAAGTTATGCGTCTGGCTCAGGAGGGTAATGTTATCGAGAAGCCTACGGACATCATCAAGAATCCGCTCACGCTGGAGTTTCTGGGCCTTAAACCGGAAGCAGCATACACAGAGACAAAGCTGGAGTCCGCCATCATTGATAAAATGCAAGATTTCCTGTTGGAACTTGGCAAGGGATTCCTATTCGACAAGAGGCAGCGGCGTTTTACATTTGACGAAGACCACTATTTCGTGGATCTGGTTTTCTACAACCGTCTCCTTCAATGTTTTGTGCTTATTGATTTGAAAATCAATAAACTCACTCATCAAGACCTTGGGCAGATGCAGATGTATGTAAACTATTATGACCGCTATGTCAAGATGCCCTTTGAAAAGCCCACGATAGGTATTTTGCTCTGCCGGGAGAAGAAGGATGCGATGGTGGAACTTACTTTACCCAAAGACTCAAACATCTATGCGGCGGAGTATGCCCTTTACCTGCCGGACAAGAAAGAACTGCAACAGAAACTTCAAGACTGGCTTGAGGAGTTCAGTGAAGAAGGATTCGAATAGCTGGGATTTATTCTCTTCTCTCACAATTGAATTATTCCGGATACTGCAAGGAACTGACTGCGGTATCCGGTTTTTGTATCCAGGAGGATGCAGCGGGCATGCACCTGGTAGGAATCCAGATCCAGGTCCCAGATGGATGTATAGCCGGTGATGCGTGAGATTACTGCGGCGTCGTTCGCAGTTCCTTCCGCCAGGAAATTCCGCAGCGCGCCGGTATCCCATCCCCGGCCGGGACGGGCTAGCTGGATTTTGGTGAGCAGCCGGTACCGGCCTTCCTTGTCTATCATGTCCAGCTTCCAGCGAATCAGCAGCGTATCATCCACTACTGACGCTCCCTGAATCCGGACCAGGAAGGTGGGGAACTTCTCAAACGGCATCGGAGATGGTATGTGTTCCTGGCCCAGTGTCGCGAATCCGTGATATGCGGAGATGAACAGATTGTTGCCGGAGATCCTGGCTTTGTGGTCGAACGGCGGCCGATGCGGCTCCACCTCCCTGGCATACGGCTCCCAGCGCCGGCAATCCCAAGGTGTTCATCAAGTACTTCTTCGTGAACGCCGCCACCGGCGAAAAGTCCGGTGAGAAGATGGCCAGCGCCGTGCTGAGCAACGGTTAGTCTCCGGCGGCCTTGAGCTGCTCTGTATGTGAAATTCCCCGACCGTGGATTGCGGCCGGGGATTCTTGTTTGGGAAAGAGAAAGATTATGTGTAGATTTGTAGGTAGATAAATCGGACTTTGTCGAGTTGCTCTGCATCTTGGTCCGGATGTCGTGGAGATTGTGTTGCTATTCGTAAGGGTAATGTTCTTTTAGATAGCGTGATAATAAAATATGCGAACGTAGTTGTTTATGAATCGAAGTAGAATCATTGTGACATTCATCGCAATCGCCGTTGTTTCCTTTGCAGCTCAGGCCCAAACCTTGCTCTGGCCCATCGCTGGAAAAACAGCGGGAGAGGACATTCTGTCTCAACCTCAAAATTATATTGGGGATGAATTGAATAGCGTAGACCTTTTTATCGGCGCCGCGTCGGGGGAATTTGTGCTCTGTCCTGCTGATGGAATTATCACATTTGTGGGGACCTCTTATTTGAAGAGTTTATCATTCATGCTTGGCTCTGGCGTTCAGCAATCAAAGAGCATAGCAGAAAACGTGCTCTCTGCGAGGCAAAAGGAAGGATTGCAATATACAGGTTCCATTAGTCTACGTATCTCAGAAGGCAACAAGCTGCACTTACAGGGTTTTCTTAGCGACAAAATCTTTAAGACAGGACAGAAAATCTACCGGGGGGATACGTTGGGAGTAGTGGATTATTCTTACAATGCTTTCAAGTCTCCTTCGCTGATGGTCGGAATCTCTACCCCTGATGGTAAACCGACCGATCCCATGACGCCTTTCGGCTTGAAGACATCTTTTGTAAAGCCAGAGGCTTTTACGCGTGAGAATCCGCTCTCGGCAAATCAGATTTGCTAGGATCTGAATATCCTCGAGGAAGCCTTTTGCGAACTCTATCCTCCGCTGGAAGACCGTATGGGCGAGGTCGCTTTCCGCGCCTATATGGATTCCTTGAAAACTTCCGTTACCACCCCGATGGATGTCCCAAAGGATTTCCGAATGATGCTCCGCCGCATCCTCCATCAGATTCCGGACAGCCATATCGGCCTGTACCCGGATCCGATGCAGCCCTCGGCTTCGAAAGACTGGTCTCCTGGTGAGTTCCTCATGTTCTGTGACGACACGGTGCGCATTCTGTTTACGGTTCCTGAATTTAAGAGGTATGAAGGCAAGGTGGTTAATCGGATCAACGGCATTCCGGCCGTCGAATATGCCAAGCAAGCCGAAGAATTTTTGTTTATGTATGATGGCGGAGTAGAAAGTACCCCCGAGGAAGAACGCATCTTATTAGGCCGCTATGGTGTTATGATGCATCTCCATGCCAGGAAGGGGGACTCCCACGAACTGGAGCTGGAGGACTGCAGCACAGTGTGCATTCCTCTCTATGAGAGGCCGAGATTCCGGCCTACGGATACATACAGGCGCATGCTCCGCTGGCATAACCTGAATCGGATGAAAGATGATGACGACGTTTTCCAGACTCGGACACTAAACGATTCAACGGCCTATCTGGGCATAAAGACATTTGAATTGCTCACCGCTCAAGTGGAACAGATTCGTACGTTTCTGGATACGCTAAAGGCTCCCAATTTGATAGTGGATGTACGCAACAACGCTGGCGGACACATCGATGTTCTGATGAACCTGCTATCCTGCTTCACTACGGAGCCAATGGGGCGACAAAAAGGCGGCTACGGAAAGGTAAACAAGAGGGGGCAGTTCGCCAGTCTGGCGCATAGTCTGAACTATGCGGCCGATGTTGACATTTTCCCGGATTATGAACCAGGAGAGAATGGGTTCTACACCCGGGACACACTGGAGACTTGTGCAGTCGTGTTGCCCGATCCTCAAGTGCATTATCCCGGAAAGGTCTACGTGCTCACGAACGGAAGTTCCCTGTCGGCCGCGACGCTGTTCCCAGCCGTATTAGTGCGCAACCGCCGAGGCGTGAGCATAGGCCGTGAAACCGGTACCGGCTATCACTATATGACCGCCTACAAGTTCGCCGATCTTCAGTTGCCCAATTCGTTGCAGACCATTCGAATTCCTCTAGTGCAGATGGTCTTCGACACTACTACTTGTGCGCGTTTGCCGAAAGGGCGTGGACTGTTGCCCGATTATCCTTTGGATCTAACCTACAACGAGGCTGTGAGCGGGGCTGACGGTGAGACGGACGTGATGCTGGAGCATGCTCTTTCTTTGATTGCTGAGGGCAGGTACTTAAGCCATGAGGATCCGTTTTCTGAAGCAGATAAGACTCCTTCGGAAAGCTATAGGGCGAGTTCGATTCTGATAGGGATAGGAGTACTCATCATGCTGGCACTTCTATTGGCTTTCATTGTCCGCAGACGGACGAATAGAGATAAGTAAAATTTCTCGACATAAAGACCCCGGCTATCAGGTGACTTAAGGCCGGGGATTCTTATATATAATAGGAACTACCGCTGCAGATATAGGAAGATTCCCTCTACGTGGAGATTGATGATGGCCTGGGCGCCTTCTCCGGACTCCAGGAAGGCTACGTCGTCTTTATTATCCTGGAAGAGATTCTCGGTGAGGACAGCCGGGCAGCTTGAGTGGCGCAGCACATAGAAGTTGCTCTCGATATCCGGATCACCATCCGTGTTGTCTTTACGAAGCCGGTGTTCGGGAAGCCAGTTCTTTGCTGCGTCGTACAGGGCAGTTGCGAGCCTGTCTGCCGGGGTTTGTCCCGGGGTGGTGTAACAGCTCCATCCGCGGGCGCAGTGCTCGGGGAGGGGAATGTCCTCCAGCTCCGGAACCAGGAGCCGGGCATCCAGTCCCTGGGCGATGAGGCGCTGCTGGATCTGGCTTGCGAGGAAACGCGTGAATGCATATTCGCGGAAGAAGCCGTCCGGGCTCCGCTTGCCGGGAGTGTCTTGGCCATGGCCATTGTCAAGAAGAATAATCATAGTGTAAGTCTGGTCTTGTAAACGGCTTGCAAAATGGGAAGAATATGTGGAAATCAAAACAGACAAAAAGTGGGAACCCCAGGAGGATGGAAAAAAACCAACTTTGAGGAACAATAATTTTTTCGAGTTGGCTGGATTTTAAATAGCAGTGACTAACCTCGTAAAATGTGGGAACTTTGTGGGAACTTTTGGGTAAAGCAAATGCCCCTGAACAACGTTCAAGGGCATTTTTGGAGGTACCAAGCGGAATCGAACCGCTGTAGCAGGTTTTGCAGACCTGTGCCTAACCACTCGGCCATAGTACCAAATCGGGAATGCAAAGTTAGCAGTAATTCCCGAATTTGCAAAAATTATTTCAGAACGCCCAACTCTTTTCCGACCTTGATAAAGGCGGCGATGGCTTTGTCCAGGTGCTCTTTCTTGTGGGCGGCGGAAAGCTGCACGCGGATGCGGGCGGCACCCTTGGGCACCACGGGATAATAGAAGCCCGTCACGAAGATGCCTTCCTGGGCCATCTTGGCGGCGAATTTCTGGGATAGCGGGGCGTCGTACAGCATGACGGCGCAGATGGCGCTCTGGGTGGGTTTGATATCAAAACCGGCGGCCATCATCTTGTCTCGGAAATAGTCTACGTTGGCTTGCAGTTTGTCGTGCAGGGCGTTGGATTCCTTCAGGATCTTGAAGGTCTCCAGGGCTGCGCCGGCAATCATGGGCGGGATGGAGTTGGAGAAGAGGTACGGACGGCTGCGCTGGCGTAGCATGTCAATGATTTCCTTGCGGCCGGTGGTGAAACCGCCCACGGCTCCGCCGAAGGCTTTGCCCAGGGTTCCGGTGAAGATATCGATGCGGCCGTAACAATTGAACTGTTCCGCCACGCCATGGCCGGTGGGACCCACCACGCCGGCGCTGTGGCTCTCGTCCACCATTACCAGGGCGTCGTATTTCTCTGCCAGGGCGCAAATCTTGTCCATCGGAGCCACGTTACCGTCCATGGAGAACACGCCGTCCGTTACGATGATGCGGTAACGGCAGGCCTGGGCCTCCTGGAGTTTGGCTTCCAAATCGGCCATGTCGGCATTGTTGTAACGGAAGCGCTGGGCCTTGCACAGGCGCACGCCGTCGATGATGGAGGCATGGTTGAGGGAATCCGAGATGATGGCGTCATCGGCCGTGAAAAGGGGCTCGAATACACCGCCGTTGGCGTCGAAGCAGGCGGCATAGAGGATGGCGTCTTCCGTATGGAAATAGTCTGCAATGGCCTTTTCCAGCTCCTTGTGGATATCCTGGGTGCCGCAGATGAAGCGGACGGAGGACATGCCGTAACCGCGGGCATCCATGGCCTTTTTGGCGGCCTCGATGAGGCGGGGATTGTCGGCCAGGCCCAGGTAGTTGTTGGCGCAGAAGTTGAGGGCCTCGCTGCCGTCTTCCAAATGAATCACGGCACTTTGGGCCGATGCAATATTCCTTTCTCTCTTGTAGAGGCCAGCCTCGTCGATGGCCTTCAGTTCATTCTGTAAATGTTGTTGAAATTTGCCGTACATGGTTATATCGCTTTTGTGCTTTCAAATTTAGCCATTTTATCTTGAAAATATAAGCAAAATGTAATAAATTTGCGTAGATATTCGTAAAAGTATGAAGAACGTATTGGTAATTGGCTCTACGGGCCAGATTGGGTCGGAACTCACGATGAAACTCCGCCGGGAAATTCCTTCCGGCACGGTGGTAGCCGGATACATCCCCGGGGCTGAACCCAAGGGAGAACTCTTGGAAAGCGGGCCTTCCGCCGTGGCCGATGTAAGGGATGCCGCCGGTCTGGCCGCCATCGTTTCCCAGTACCGGATAGATACCATTTATAATCTGGCGGCCCTCCTGAGCGCCGTGGCGGAGCGCAAGCCCCTCCTGGCCTGGGATATCCAGATGAACGGCCTGCTGAACATCCTGGAAATTGCCCGGGAAAAAGGCTGCGCCGTGTTCACCCCTTCTTCCATCGGTTCCTTCGGCCCGGAAACGCCACATGTGGGAACGCCCCAGGACACCATCCAGCGCCCCCGCTCCATGTATGGCGTCACCAAGGTGGCCACGGAACTCCTGAGCGACTATTACTTCCATAAATATGGCGTGGACACCCGTTCCGTCCGTTTCCCCGGGCTCATTTCCTATACCACCCTGCCCGGCGGCGGTACCACGGACTATGCCGTGGAAGTGTACTATTCGGCCGTCAAGGGAGAGGAATTCGTCTGCCCCATCGCCCCCGGAACCTATATGGACATGATGTACATGCCGGATGCCCTGCAGGCTGCCGTCCACCTGATGCAGGCCGATCCTTCCCGCCTCAAGCACCGCAATTCCTTCAACATCGCCTCCATGAGCTTTGAGCCGGAGCAAATTTTCGCCAAGATTAGGGAGTACATTCCGGACCTCCGCGTAAGATATGAGGTGGATCCTGTGCGTCAGGCCATCGCCACTTCCTGGCCGGACAGCATGGACGACTCCTGCGCCCGCGAAGAGTGGGATTGGAAACCCACCTATGACATGGACTCCATGACCAAGGACATGATCCGTCACTTGCGTGATAAATTGCTTGTGTAAACGTTTGCATAAGATTGTAAGATAAACAAGGGCCGATGCTTATAAATTGAAAGCATCGGCCTTAGTTTTGCTTACGATTTCTAAAACAGATGGGCCAAATCAATTCTTCCGAAAAACAAAATCGGCAACAGGAGCGCGTAGATTGCTTATTAAATATATTTACTATTTCAAAGAAAAAATTTTTAATGGGAATTAAATAATTGACTTACAGCAAGATAGCTAAAAATTGCAAAATTTTAGTAAAAAATCTTTTGAAAAAATTTGCAAATCAAAAAAAATGCCGTACCTTTGTATCCGGATTGAGGAAGTGAGGTTCTCTCAACGAATCAGTCTATTGGTTATTAGTTTTAGTGTTATTAATTATGTGGTTAGTAAGAGCGTCCGCCTGAGACAGGCCGACACTCTTTTTTTATGTGGAGAGCTCGGTGGCCAGCAGGGGAAGGAGGCCTTCATCGGCCGGGAGCCAGTTGACGGTTCGAAGCTCATCGGCCCGGAGCCACCGGGCGGCCTCGTGCTCGTTCAGATGCGGGGCTTCTCCCGTGAGGGAGCAGAGATAGCAGTGCATGGTGAGATGGAACTCCGGGTAGTCCCAGTCAACCGTCCGGAAGAAACGGTCGATATGGATGGAGATGGAAAGTTCCTCACGGATTTCCCGCTCCAGGGCCTGCTCGGGCGTTTCTCCGGCTTCCATCTTGCCACCCGGGAATTCCCACCAGTCTTTCCAGGGGCCATAGCCCCGCTGGGTGGCCAGGATGCGGTCTTCCTGCCGGATGATGGCGGCCACTACTTCGATGGTTTTCATAGGGAATCGGCCGGGGCGATGAGGGCGGCCTGCTCCTGTTTCAGGCGTTCGACTTCCTGGGACAAGGCTTCCAGGCGGGCTTGCATGGATTCCAGCAGGGCCTGGTTCTCGTCCAGCTCCGCATTGGTGCTGTTGTACACTTCCTGGAGGATGCTGTCCATGTCTTGCTGGGAAAGGGCGAAGGAATGCTCTATCAGATTGAGGTCTTTGGCCTTGAGATTATAGGGGGCGGCCTTGGTCAGGAAGGCGTTGCGGAGGCTGTCCGTGAGGGGTACGCCGGCCAGGGAGATATCTGCCTTGTGGCCGTTCACCTTGTACTCATAGATATAGGTGCTGGGGGCTACCAGGCGGTTGTCTTCCACGAAACTATGGACATTCCGCTCGAAATTGTTGCTCTCGATGAGCCGGAAGGCGCTCCAGATGCTGGGAACCAGGATAATGGCCAGCACTCCGCTGATGATCCGGCGGCGTTTGATGGCCGAGTGTTCGGAAATGCCCGCCACGGTATGGAAGCGCAAATACTTGACCATCAGGAAGGTGGCCAGGGTGATGAAGAAGCTGTTGATGATGAACAGGTACAGGGCTCCGAAGAAAAAGTGCATGTTCAGGTTGGCCAGCCCGTAGCCGGCGGTGCACAGCGGCGGCATGAGGGCGGTGGCGATGGCCACGCCCGAGAGCACCGTCCCGCGCTCTTTCCGGCTGTTCTCCAGGATGCCCGCCAGGCCGCCGAAGAAAGCGATGATGACATCGTAGATGGTAGGGGAGGTGCGGGCCTCCAGCTCCGTGGGATTCACCAGCGAAAGGGGAGAGAGGATAAAGAACAGCGTGGAGGCCGCCAGGGAGATGATAACCATCACCAGAAGGTTTTTGGCGGCCGATTTGAGGAGGTCCACATCATTGGTGCCGAGGGACAGGCCCATGCCGATGATAGGCCCCATGAGGGGGGACACCAGCATGGCGCCGATGATGACGGCCGTGGAGTTGACATTGAGCCCCACGGAGGCCAGCACGATGGCGAAAGCCAGGATCCAGACATTGGGCCCGCGGAACCAGATGCCCGCCTTGATGCGCTGGGCGGCACTTTCCGTGTCCACATCTTCGAAGATATAGGCGTAATAGCGGACTAACCGCCTCATGCGCTTCAAGAAGGAAGGGATTTGTTGGATGGTCTCTTTCATAATCCTCGCAAGATACGCTTTTTTTCCGTATCTTTGCACTTAAGTATGAAAGAAATTGCAAAAGGAATCCGCTATATCGGCGTAGATCACACAGACCTGGACCTCTTTGAGAGTCAGTATACGGTGCCGGAAGGCATGGCTTATAATTCCTACCTCATCGTTGATGAGAAAGTGGCCGTTCTGGACACGGCCGATACCCGCAAGGGGGAGGAGTGGCTCAAAAACCTGGAGGCGGCCCTGGAAGGCCGCGAGCCGGATTATCTGGTCATCCATCACATGGAACCGGACCATTCTTCCATGGTGGGCGCCGTCCTGGAAGCCCATCCCGGTGTGACCCTGGTGGGAAGCGCCATGGCCCTGAAGTTCCTGGGCCAGTTCCTTCCCGGGAGAACCTTCCCGAACACCCTCATTGTCAAGGAGGGGGACAGCCTGCCGCTGGGAGAGCATTGCCTGAAATTCTATGCTGCACCCATGGTGCACTGGCCGGAAGTGATGGTTTCGGTAGATGAGGCTACGGGCGTACTGTTCAGCGCCGACGCCTTCGGAAAGTTCGGAGCCTTGTGCAAGACCGCCTTCTGGGCCGATGAAGACCCGGACTGGGCCTGCGAAGGCCGCCGCTATTACTTCAACATCTGCGGCAAATATGGCCCCCAGGTGCAGGCGCTGCTGAAAAAGCTGTCATCGGCCTCCCTTTCCCAGATTGCCCCGCTGCACGGTCCCGTTATCCGCAAGGACCTGGGCTATTTCCTGGGCCTGTACAATACCTGGAGCAGCTATGAGGCGGAAACTGAGGGCATCCTGGTGGCCTATGCCTCCATCCATGGCGGCACCGAGGCGGTGGCCCTCCAAGTGGCCGAAAAACTCCGCGCCCTGGGCTGCCCCAAGGTGGCCGTGAGCGACCTCACCCGCGACGACCGCGCCGAGGCCGTGGAAGACGCCTTCCGCTATGGAAAGATGGTGCTGGCCGCCTGCTCCTACGATGCCGGCCTCTTTACCCCGGCGTACGATTTCCTGCACAGCCTGCAGGTGAAGGGTTATACCAAGCGCAAAGTGGCCCTTATAGAAAACGGCTCCTGGGCACCCAGCGCCGGCCGCGTGATGAAGGAAATGCTCTCCGCCATGAAGGATGTGGAAGTGGTGGGAGACCTGGTCACCATCAAGAGCCGTTACAAAGAGGCCGATGAGCCTGCCCTCGATGCCCTTGCCCAGGCTATTCTGAAAGCTTAATCTCCCTCCGGCAGCGGCTTCTTGGGGTTCTTGGGAACGCCCAGCTGAATGAGCTGCCGCGCACTGGTGAGGATGGAATTCCCCGATTCTCCTATCTTCAGGGATACCTTGTCGTATTCCTCCAGGGCCGCGTGCAGTTTGTCTCCCATGGCGGCGTGCGCCTTGGAGAAGTCGTAAACGCGGTCCACCATGGTCTGGGCGGCCTTGATAATCTTCTCCTGGTTGCGGGCCTGGTCGTAATTGGTCCAGGCCAGGCGGATCATCCTGAGGAAGGGCATCAGGGTCTCTTCCGTGGTAAGGAGGACGCCCTGCCGATAGGCCTCGCTGAAGATATTGGGAGCCAGCGTCTTGGCCAGTTGCAAGGAACTGTAGTTGGGGATGAACATGATTACGTAGTCCAGCGTCTTGTAACCGTCCCGGATATAGTCCTGGTAGCGTTTGCCGGACAGGCTCTTGATCTGGGCCCGGATGGCCTGCAGGTTGCGCTGCGCCGCGTTTTCCTTGGTGGCTTCGTCCTGCGCGGCAAACCAGTCTGAGAGGGCCTCCATGGAGGTTTTGGCATCGATAATCACCTCTGTCTTGTCCGGATAGTGCAGGATGTAGTCCGGCCGCATGCGCTTGCCGCTGTCCTCGTTGTACACGACGCTTCCCATGGCGTCCCGCAGCGTTTCTTCCCGGTCGAAGTCCCGGCCTTCCTCCATCCCTTCGTTCATGAGCATGTTGTAGAGGATGACCTCTCCCCAGGTTCCGGCCATCTTGTTCTGTCCCTTGAGGGCCTGGGCCAGGTTGTCGGCCTTGGAGCCGATGGCCGATGTCTGGTCCCGGAGGTTTTTGACGGCCTCGTCCATGGCGGTCTTGAGGGAAGCGGTTCCCTCCGTCTGGCTCCGCTTCTGGGCGTCGAAGCTCTCCTGCATGGCCTTGAGGTCTTTTCCCAGCGGGCCCGCGAGGGCCCTGAAGGTTTCCTCGGCCTTTTTCTGAAGGGCCTCTTCCCGCTGCTTCAGGAGTTTTTCCGTCTCGGCCGAAAGTTGGCTTCGCACGGCCTCCAATTGCTGGGAGAAGGACTCCTGCTGCATCTTCTGGAGTTTGTCGGCATTCTCAAGGTCTTTCCGGGCCGCGATGAGCTGGTTTTCCAGCGCATTGCAGGCCTTCACCTCTTGGGCGTGCATGATGAGCCAGGTAATGACCACGGCCAGTACCACGGCCACGGCGGCTGCTATAATAACAAGTTCCACAGTGTTCATAAGCTCTTCAGTATACTTTGGGCACAGATGTAGCCGGTGCTCCAGGCGGCTTGGAGGTTGAAGCCTCCGGTAATGGCGTCTATATCCAGCACTTCGCCTGCAAAATACAGGCCCGGATGCTGCTTGCATTCCAAACTTCCGGGGTTGATATTGGAAAGGGCCACGCCCCCGGCCGTCACGAATTCTTCCCGGAAACGGCTTTTGCCGGAGAGGGGATAGGAACTGGCCGAAAGGATGGCGGTGAGGCGGTTGAGCCCCTTGGAGCCCAGCTCTGCCCAGCGAATGTCCTCCCTGAGGCCTGCTTTGGCCAGCAGATAGGCCCATAGGCGGCTCTGAAGCAGATGTGTGGTGGAAATTTGCTTCTGGGGATTCCGGGAGGCCGTCTCTGTCAGACGTTCCCGGATTTCCGCCTCGGGGGCATTGAACCAGTTGACGGACAGGGTGCCTTTGTAGCCGTTTTCCGCCAGGTGGCGGGCGGCGTAGGAGGAAAGTTTGAGGGTGGCGGGGCCGCTGAATCCCCAGTCTGTGATAAGGAGGGGACCGCTGGCCCGGAAGGGAGTCCCGTTAAGGCCGATGCCGGCTTCCACCACCAGCCCCATGAGGGCTGTGAGGGCCTTGTCCGGCACGTTGAAGGTGAAAAGGGAGGGCACGGGGGGCACCATTTCCAAGCCCAGGCCATCCAGGAAGGGGAGTCCCTTGGGGGCACCGCCGGTGGTGACCACCACGGCGTCGAAGGACTCTCCGTTGACTTGCCAGGGATATTCTTCACGGATGGCCCGGACGGGGGTGTTCAGGCGGATATCGGCCCCTTTGCAGGCGCGAAGGAGGCAGCGGACAATGTCCATGGCATCCTGCGAGACGGGGAACCAGCAGTGGTCTTCCTGGAGGGTAAGCGGGACGCCGCGGCCTTGGAACCAGGCGCAGGTGTCCTCCTGCGAGAAGGCTTTCAGCGCCCTTTTCATGATGCGCTCTCCGCGGGGGTAAGCCTCCGCGAGCGAGCGGATTCCCTCGAAGGAATTGGTGAGGTTGCATCGGCCCCCTCCGGTAATGGCCACCTTGGCAAGAGCCTTGGAACCGGCCTCGAAGAGGGTGACAGATAGCCCCGGAGCCTGCTCCAGCAGGTTTGCTGCGCAGAAACAGCCGGCGGCACCGGCCCCTATGATGGCTATCCTTGTCATGCCTTGTCCGGTAAAAGGCGGTAAAAAAGCATCGGGGAAAGGAGGGTGCACAGGACCGTTAGCAGGGCCCAGTACCAGGGCAGCCGGACAAAGGCGCAGATGCCTGCCGCTATGAGGAGCAGCGGAAGCAGCAGCAATCGGCAGACATAGCGGGCGGTATTGCTCCAGGCTTTGTCTTTGAGCCGGGCCACCAATACTTCGGAAAGCAGCCAGATGGGAAGGCTCATCAGGGCCGATACTCCCCATACGGGAAACAGCAGGTAACGCCAGAGCTGGCTATTATGCCGCCCTTTCTCCCATGCGGCCACGGCGGAGGGATAGTTCTCGTCGTCCGGGAACCAGGTGATGAGCTCCCTCATGCGCAGGGTCAGTTCTGCCAGGAAATCTGCCGGAGATGCATCCGGCGTGATTCTGATGGGCTCTCCATAGCTTACCCTTATATCCCTGCCGGCCTTGAAGTAGGATTCATGTTCAATGCCGACGGGGACCACATAGACAGGAATCTCCAGTTTCTGAGCAGCCTGGGAGGCAATGCGGAAAATGCCTTTTTTCAGGGGAAGGAGAGAGCGTTTGGGCCTGTGTGTTCCTTCCGGGAACAGGCAGAAAGGGGCCTTGTGCCCCAGGCAGTCCACGATTTCATCGATAACCTCCTGGCTTTGCTTCAGGGCTTCGGCTCCGTCCCTGGCGCGGGCCAGGGGGACAATCTTGAGCCAGTGCAGGGCACGGGCCACCCGGGGGCTCTTTTGGAAAAGATCGGCCCGGGCGCCAAAGGCGATGGGGCCTTTGTGGAGGCGCAGCAGCACCAGGGCATCCATGAGGGTGTTGGTGTGATTGGGAGAGAAGATGACGGCGCCATCGGCCGGGATGTTTTCTTTTCCGCAGACCTGGAAACGTCCGTACAGGCTTCGGGTGCACGCGTCGGTGAAGATGCGTGAGAAGGAATAAGACCGGCTGTTTTCCCAGAGTTTCATTTCTTTCTGTTGTCTGACGCTGCAAAGATGGCACTCACCGTAAGGCCGCTCACAATGTGCCAGATGCCCCACCAGGCGGTAATCACCAGCATGCCTCCGTGGGGAGGGAAGTGGGCGAAAATGGCGGTCCCCAGCAGGAGCACCAGGCCCAGGCCGCTGTTCTGGATGCCGGTTTCTATGGTGAGCGTACGGCGGTCCTTATACGGGAGTTTGAAGGCGGTGCCCGTGACAAAACCGATGGCCAGGGCCAGCAGGTTGTGGATGAGCACCACCAGGAAGATGTACTTGATGCACTGGACAAATGCTACGCGGTTGCTCCAGAAGGAGAGCACCACCATGGCCAGGAAAAACAGGATGCTAACCCATTGCAGGGGCTTTTTGAGGGCTCCTGCCACTTTGGGGAGATAGCGGGCGGTAAGGATGCCGGCCACCAGCGGAACGCCCAGCAGAATGAAGATGGTCTTGAGGACATCCCAGAGGGGAATCACCAGGGTGGGGACGTCTCCGGGAATATGGGCGAAATGCAGGTACAGGTTCCCGTACAGCCAGAAGTTGAAGGGGGTCATGAACACCGCCAGGGCCGTAGAGATGGCTGTGAGGCTTACGGAGAGTTCCACGTTGGCCTTGGAGAGGGAAGACATGAAATTGGAGATGTTCCCTCCGGGGCAGGAGGCCACCAGGATCATGCCCATGGCTATGGTCCAGGAAATGCTGCCACCCAGTGCCAGCGCCAGGAAAAAGGTGAACAGGGGAAGGAGCACAAGCTGGGCGCACATGCCCAGCAGCACCGACTTGGGCTTTTTGAACACTTCTACGAAGGTGCCCGGCCGGATGCCCAGCGCTACACCGTACATCACGAACGCCAGTACGATATTGATGGTGTTCATGCCCCCTGCATTCAGCTGGACGTCAATCTGGTCAATGGCGGCAATGGTTTCAGCAGTCATAGGGCGGTGATTTTATAGGCTTTCAGTTCTTTTTCGCAAGCCTTGTGACCGGGGCAGACAGATTCCAGCAAGGCATGGAACTGGGGGCCGTGGTTGAGGTATTTCAGGTGGCAGAGCTCATGGAGCATCACATAGTCCCTCAAATTGTCCGGCAGGGTGACCAACCTCAAGTTCAGGTTGATATTGCCTTTGGAAGAGCAACTGCCCCAGTTACTTACGTTGTTTTTTATGGCGACGCGGTTGTAGGTGAAACCATGCTCGTCGGCCAATTCCTTCAAACGGGGAGGAAGTTCCTGCTTGGCCTGGGCGCGCAGGCGCTCCACCTCTTTGTTCACAGGCGCCTTGCGGGGTTTTCTCCGGAGGATGTAATAGAGCCCCGTAAAGGGATTGAAGAAGATTCTATTCATTGGCATCATCCTCCGGCAGCACAATCTGCTTGTACTGGTTCTTGCGTTTGAGCCAGCGCTCCTTGGCGTACTGCTGCATGTCGGTGATGGTGTCGTTCTCGTCTATAATCTCCATTCCCAGAATGGTTTCCATGATGTCTTCCAAAGTGATGATTCCCTGGAAGCAGCCGTAGTCGTCTATGATGCAGGCAATCTGGTCCTTGGTTTTGAGAAGGCTCTCCCAGATGTCGGAAACGGAGGTTTCCTCGTGGAAGGCGGCAATCTTGCGTTTGATTTCCTTCAGGCGCATGTCAAACTTGTCATCGGCCAGATTCTCCAGGGCGTCGTAGCGGAGGATGTAACCGGTGATGAATTCCGGAGAATCCGAATACACAGGGATGCGGGAGTTGTGGGACAGTTCTTCCTGCTTGTAGAAGTTGCGCAGGGTCATCTGCTCCGAGGCGATGGCAGCCACCACGCGGGGCGTCATGACGTCGTAGGCCTTGATGTCGTCCAGTTTGATGATGTTCTGGATCACCTTGTTCTCGCTGTTGTCCAGGACGCCTTCTTCCTCTCCGATATTGGCCATGGCGCTTACTTCCTCGCGGGAGATGCTGGTGTCGGGCTCTTCGTCGGAGATGGTGTTGTGGAGTTTGTCCACCACCCAGACCACCGGGAACAGCAGGTACACCAGGAACTGCATGATATGGGACAGCCACAGGAGGTCTTTCCAATGGGAGGTGCCGATGGTTTTGGGCACAATCTCCGAGAAGACCAGGATGAGGATGGTCATGACGGCGCTCACGATGCCGAAGACGTGGTCTCCGCTCAGGAGGGTGGCCTGATGGCCCACGGCGGCGGCGCCCAGGGTGTTGGCAATGGTGTTCAGGGACAGGATGGCCGTAAGGGGACGGTCCGGGTCCTGCTTGAACTTCATGAACAGGACGGCATTGCGGTCTCCCTCTTCCTCTTTCATGGAAATGAAGGAGATGGGCGTGGACATGAGCACGGATTCCAGCAGGGAGCACAGGAACGAGATGCCCATGGTGAGCAGGAGGTAAATGATAAGAAGGGTCATGGACTCTAATTAACTCTATCCTGCAAATTTAACCATTTTTCTGCAATAATGCTATATGTACTAACGTTGAAACTGGAGGAAGCGGGGCGTGGCGCGGAACATAATCCAGGCCCAGTGCAGTTCCCGCTTGTCCGAAGTTCGTTTGAGAACCACCATGGTCTCCGTACCCCGCATGAAGGTGTACCCCATGCTCAGGCCTATTCCATGCCCGAAATCATAGCCGGCCGATACTTCCACCTCGTGCCCCAGGGGCTGCTCTGCATTGGGCAGTTTGGCGGCCGTTGCCAGAAAATGGTACGCCAGGTCCAGCGACAGGGCGGGAAGGGGTTTCCAGGTGGCTCCGGCATAGGCGTTCTGAAGTCCGGGTGTGAAGCCGCCGTAGTAGGCGCTCAAATAGAAGAAATCCATGGCGCCGTAAAAGGAGTGCCTGGAACCATATACGGAGCTGAAGCCTCTGATGACCTCGTGACGCTGCATCCCTATTTGCCCGCTGGGAGGAACGGAGAAGTTGCTGTCTCCGCTCAGATAGTCGTAGCCCAGGCGGAATGCCCAGGATTTCGAAGGCGTAAACTTCACTTTTCCGCCGGCCATCCATGCGTCTATGGGGATGTTGTGCTCCTCCTTTCCCATCTGTTTGTAGTAGGCCGCCTCCACACTCCATTTTTCCGGGTGAAAATGGAGGTAGGCGCCCGCCATCTGCTGGTGATACACGGTGTTGTTTTCCTGCGTTTCGCCCTGCATCATGATGTCGGTCACCGTGAGGGAAACGCCCAGCGGAATCCAGGGGAGATCCCAGTGGTACCAGAGGGCCGTCAGGCCTTTGTAGGGCTGCAGGCCGCCCGTGTAGTAGGTGCCGCCACTGATATTGGACGGGTTCTGGTTGAAGGCCCCGAACAGATGCACCTTGTGCCGGGAGCCGTCGTATCCCAGTTTGAGTCCGTCGTGAGAGATGCCGGTCATGGACCAGTCGTCGGAGCCGAAGATGCGCTGGTCGTCATAGGAAAGGGGCTGTCGGCCCAGTTGGGCAAAAAAGCCCTTTCCCCAGTTAACCTTCGCCCATCCTTCATACAGGGTCAAGGCCGATGATGCTGCGCCCCAAGTGCCGCTGTATTGCCCTGAAACGCGGACTTCCAGTAGGGGAGAGCTCTTCTGGGTGTACAGCTGATAGTTGGCCGCCAGCCGGACACGGCCCAGCATGAAGGCGGCAAAATCTCCTTCCGCCTGGGTGCTCCCGGCTGCATTGCCGCCCACGCGCAGTTCTCCGCGTGCCATGAAATCGCTGTCCAACCAGAAGTTGTGGGTTTGCGCGCCTGCTGCTATCGGAAGCATGCAAAGGACTGACAGTATAAACTTTCTCATGGCACAAAGATACAGAATTTTTATTCTTTTTTCAGCCCCACCGCCTCGATGGCGATGTACAGCTTGTTGCGTGACAGGAATTTCAGATAACTTTTCATTTTTCTTTGTATCTTTGTGGAAACACTTGATTATGCAGATTCTTCAGCAGGCAATTTCCATCGCGGAACTCACTTTGTCATTTCCTGATTTAGGTTGACTCAGAACGAGTCTCTCCCTAAAAGAAGTTGACTCTGGTTTAACATTATCACTGGTAAAAGTTGACTTTCGTCGTTATCCCTGTTTTTGGTTGTTTCCCAGGTCTTATCCCGTTCAGG
>JAFVAU010000015.1 GCA_017480345.1 Bacteroidales bacterium | reverse complement strand
CTCCTCGTGAAGGGCATCCCCGAACTGGAGGCAGGCAACAGCTACACCTTCAACCTCGTAGTGGGTAAGAACAGGATTGAGGTGGCAAGCGTCACCGTACAGGACTGGACCACCGGCGAGACACTCGCAGGAGGACAGGCTACGGAGGGCAGCGCATCCACACCGCTTGACAACACTACGACCGCATGGACGGCAGGCACCTTCGCCGTGCCCGCAGGCGGCCTGACCTACAGCGATGCCATCACCGTGAGCGGCGACGTGACACTGGTGCTGACCGACGGCGAGACGCTCACCCTGAACAAGGGCATCAGCCTTGCCGGCGGCGCAACGCTCACCATCCAGGGTAACGGTACGATGAACGTCAACGGTACAAATGAAAGCACTGCTTCAACCGTAGCAGGTACTGGTACACTGGTATTGACCAGCGGAACGCTGACAGTTAAGGGCGGCAACGGCGGCAGTGTCGGTGAATATGAGGATGAAGTGACAAAATCAGCCGGTGGCATAGCAATCAATGGTGCTGTGACCGTCAGCGGCGGAACGCTGACAGCCACGGGCGGTAATGGCGGTGCTGGCGGTAGTGGTTGTGATAGTAGAGCAGGAGCTGGCGCTGCAGCCATCAGCGGAGATGTAACTGTAAGTGGCGGCACCCTGGCAGCCACAGGCGGCAACGGCGGCAGCTTTAGTGGTAGCACATTGGGACCTGATGGTTATGCAGGAGCCGGCGGCACTGCCATTGTCGGTTCTGTGACCATCACAGACGGCACAGTGACAGCCACAGGCGGCAACGGTGGTAGTATTACCATCAGTAATTTTGGTGCGGAGCTTTATGCAGGCAATGGCGGCGCTGCCATCGGCGGCAATGCAACCTTGACCGGTGGCACGCTGAACAAAACCAACGGCACTAACGGTACAGTCGGTGGCAGTGGAAATAAGATCGATTGTTCTGCTGGTACCGGTGGCGCAGCTGTCGCAGGAACTATAACCAACAACGGCGGCACGGTCAATTAAGACACCGACAACACCAGCACCCGCCAAACGCGTTCTTTGAACAAATGACACAATAAGCTTGCAGGCACATTTTTTGTCTGGCAGAACTTTTCAGTCAGACAAAAAGGGCAATGACACATAGTGATGTGGGAATAACCCTCACATCCCGTGACCATAGCAAGCACGACCAAGCCGTCCGAGAGTCCTCATGAGAAGGCTCCCGGGCGGTTTTTTCGTATCTTTACGTCATTGCTGCTTTGCCTTGATGAACACTCCTTCCATACGCTGACGGTAGTCACCAGTGGCATACAGCGGATTCTTCCCGATGTAGTAGCAAGATGACGGGGCAGACATTCTGTTGTGCAAATGTCGTGCAAAAAGAAAAGAGAAATCCGTAACGACCTCATTTCGAGATTGTTACGGATTTTGCTCGTGCCCAGAGCGGGAATCGAACCCGCACGGTATTGCTACCACAGGATTTTGAGTCCAGCGCGTCTACCAATTCCGCCATCCGGGCAGGGATGGACTGCAAAAATACGCCAAATTCAGGGAACTGCCAAATTTTTCCGCTATCTTTGTAGAGATGAAACGGATACTTTATCTGGGGATAGTGGCCATCATGGCTTGCACCTGCGCTCCCCGGCAGGAAATCTCTACCGGCCGAAGCGAGCCGGATCTGGGCTGGCTCTTCCTTGAAAAAGGCCCCTACACCCTTTCTACCCACGTTGACGCCGCCCCCGGCGAGGCCTCCCTGGTGCTGGTGAAGGACGTCTCCCTCATGGCCCCCAGCCCGGACACCGTGCTTGCCGCCACCGTTACCGTAAAGGCCGACAGCACCCTGGAAGCTGCACTGGGAAATCTGGAACCGGGCTTCTATCAGGTCCGTCTGAGGGACTCCCTCCGCTGGAATATCGGCATAAGGCCGGAGGCCGTTGTCAGCGCCCCCGACGCCCCCAAGGACTTTGGGGCCTTCTGGCAGGATGCCCTGAAGGAGCTGGACCAGGTGCCCCTGGAGCCGGAGTATACCGTGGTGGAAGACTTTTCCAACCACCTTCGCACCTGTTATGAAGTGCGTTACGCCTCCCTGGACGGCGCCATCTCCGGAGGTGTCATCTCCATCCCCAACGCCCCCGGCAAGTACCCCGTCTGCATCCAGTACATGGGCTATGGGGCGGAGTCCTATTACTTCGACCCATCCGCCAACCCGGAGCGCATCGATTTTCTGGTGAGCGTCCGTGACCAGGGCATTTTCAAAAATGGACAGGACCGCTGGATAGACCGCGGCATAGACAGCAAGGAGCATTTCTACTACCGCGGCGCCTTCTGTGACGTCAGGCGCGCTGTGGACTTTGCCGCCAGCTTGGAAAAAGCCAATCCGGAGCGCATCCTGGCCTGGGGAGAGAGTCAGGGTGGTGCCTTTACCTTCGTATCGGCCGCCCTGGATGCGCGCATCCGCGCCATCGCCGTCTCCGTCCCCTTCCTGGGGGATTACCCGGACTACGCCCGCATCGTGTACTGGCCGGTCCACGAAGTGATGGACCAGGCCGATAAGGATGGCATCCCCCACGAGGAGCTCTTTGCCATGCTCCGCTACTTTGACGTCAAGAACTTCGCCCCTCAGGTGAAATGCCCGGTATACATGGCCTTCGGCCTGCAGGATCCTACCTGCCCGCCGCATACCAACTTTGCCATCTACAACAACCTGGGCACCCTTGACAAACAATACCTCTGCGTTCCCACCTGCGGCCACGCCATGTGGCTGGAGGATGTCTGGGCTGTGGAGAGAGAAGCCTATATGCTCAAATGGATGCAATAGCCCGCCCTAAAATCGTGACCCTCGACGAGGCCCAGGCCCTTTTGGCAAAGGAGCCGGAGCTCATTGTGGTGTTTGACCAGAACGTGGCCTGGGTGCTGGAATCCCTCCTGGGAGACCTTCCTCCGGCGAAGGCCTATATCGGCCTGGAAAGCTCCGAAGAGAGCAAGACCATGGACACCGTGCTGGCCCTTGAGCGGCAGCTCATGGAGGCCGATGCCTCCCGCGGCGCCCTCCTTGTGGCCGTGGGTGGCGGCATCACCACGGACCTGGTGGGCTTCACGGCCGCCATCTACAAGCGCGGCATCCGCTACGCCAATGTGCCCACCACCCTCCTCTCGCAGGTAGATGCGGCCGTGGGTGGCAAGACCGGCGTAAACCTGGACCATTACAAAAACATGCTGGGGGCCTTCCGGATGCCGGAATTCACCCTCCTGTGCCCGGAAGTCCTGAAGACCCTTCCGGAGCGCGAGTTCAAGGCCGGAGAGGCGGAGCTGCTCAAAACCTTCCTCCTGAGGGACGCCAAAGCCTATGCCGCCGCCGTCAAAAACGGGGTGAAAAACCGGCCGGAGCTCATCCTCAAGGCGGCCTCCATCAAGGCCGATATCGTCTCCCGGGACCCTTACGAGAAGGGGGAGCGGGCCCTGCTGAACCTGGGCCACACCTTCGGTCATGCCATCGAGCATCTGGCGCAGGAGAAGGGCGAAGACATCACCCACGGGGAAGCCGTGGCCATGGGCATTGTCCTGGCTGCACGGCTGTCGGAGAGAATCGGCCTGGCCTCCAAAGGCCTGGAAGAGCAGATAAAGGCCGATTTCGAAGCCCTGGGCCTCCCTATGCAGAGCCCTTACCCGGTTCAAGCCCTGGGCGAAGCCATGCGCAAAGACAAGAAAGCCGCCGGCGGAAAGGTGAAATTCATCCTCCTGAAAGCGCCGGGAGAGCCTGTTATCCAAGAACTTACCGTAAACGAGGCCATAGATGATCTGCGTTAGCATACAGAATAAGGAACTTCCGGAAATCCTGGAACTGTTGGAGACCGTGGAGATGGCGGAAATCCGCCTGGACCGCTGCGCTCTGGACGACGACGAGATTCAGCAGCTGTTCGAAGACTCGGACGTGCCGCTCATCGCCACCTGCCGCCTGAGCGAGGAGTCCCAGGCCCCGGAAATCCTGGAGAAGGCCATCCGGGCCGGAGCCAAGTACGTGGACCTGGAGATGGAAGCCCCCGCCGCCGTGGGCCGACGCATCCGCGAGGCCTGCCGTTCCTGCGGCACCGTGCTCATCCGCTCCTACCACAACTTCACGGAAACCCCGCCGCTGCCGGTGTTGCAATCCATCCTGGAACGGGCCCGCAGCTTCGGCGGAGAAGTGGTGAAAATCGTTACCACCGCCACCTCCAAGGCCGATAACGACACAGTAAAAGCCCTCTACGGCAGCGCCGCCCCCGGCACCCTGGTGGCCTTTGCCATGGGAGAGGCCGGACGTGAATCCCGGATGGAAGCCCTGAAGCAGGGCGCCCCCTTCACCTACGCCTGCGTGAGCGAGGAGGAGGCCACCGCCCCCGGCCAGTGGAAGGCCTCCGAAATGGCACAGGCCCTCTACGGAAACTTCCGCTTTGTCAAGGCCAGTTCCCTCCCGATGCCCTCCTCCAAGAGTTTTGCCCAGCGCGCCATCATTGCCGCAGCGCTGGCGCAGGGCGTTTCCCGCCTGGGTGGCTATTCCCCCTGCGGAGACAACGAGAGCGCGCTGGCCGTGGCCCGGGCCCTGGGCGCAACAGTAAAGATAGACGGTCAAACGCTTGAAATAGAGGGTATTGGCGCAGAGCCCGGATGCCTGAACCTGAAGGAACTCCACACCGGAGAATCCGGCTTCCTCACCCGCCTGATGGTGCCGCTGCTCTCTGTCCTGAATAGGGAGCCGGTGCGCATAACGGGAGAGAAAACCCTCCTGGGCCGCCCTCTCACGGGTGCCCACGACATCATGGCCGCCTATGGCGTGCGGTTGTACCCGGAGACTCCCGGTCAAGCCGGGAGTGACGGGAGGGCCGTCATGCCCGGCACCGACCGGGCATCTCGCCGGGAGGACTGCTATCTCCCCCTCACGGTGGCCGGCCCCCTCATCCCCGGCCGGGCCGACGTATCCGGCAAAGGCGGCTCCCAGCTCCTTTCCGGCCTGCTGGCGGCCTTGCCGTTGGCCGAAGGGAAATCGGCCCTGTACGTTGAGGAGCCGCGAAGCATCCCTTATCTCTTCATCACGGTGGACGTGCTCAAGAAATTCGGCATCCGGATGAGCTCGGAGATGGAAGGCGGGGAAGATTTCATGGAAACGCAGGACTGGAGCCTCTGCACGGGCGTGAACTTCTTCATGAAGGGCGGCCAGCGGTATCAGGCGGCCGATTTTTCCATCGAGGCCGACTGGTCCGGCGCAGCCCCCTTCCTGGTGGCCGGCGCCCTCTTCGGCGAAGTGGAGGTGGAAGGTCTGGACACCGAGAGCCTCCAGGCCGATATTTCCATCATGGACATCCTCATCCAGGCGGGGGCCTGCATGTCCCAGACAGACAGCCCCACGGGCCCCATCCACGTGCGGAGAGCCCCGCTGAGCCCTTTCCATACAGACCTCAACAACTGCCCCGACCTCTTCCCCATGGTAGCCGTGCTGGCGGCCTTCTGCCCCGGCGAGAGCCACATCCTGGGCGTGGAGCGGCTCCGCCACAAGGAGACGGACCGCGCCGCCGCCATTGAAGAGGCCCTCCGGCAGATGGGCGTTCCCGTCCGGGTGGAAGAAGACGAGATGGTGGTGGAGGGCATGGGCCTCTCCCAGCGTTTGGCCACCGGCCGCCTCCTGAAAGGCGGCAAGTTCCACTCCCACTCCGACCACCGCATGGTCATGGCCCTCAAAGTGGCCGCCTTGGGTGCCGACAGCCCCGTAGAGATAGACGACGTGGACTGCGTGGCCAAGTCCTTCCCTAACTTCAACGAACTATTCAATAGATTATGAACATCTTCGGCAATAAATTCAGAGTAAGCATTTTCGGTGAATCCCACGGCCCTCGCATCGGGGTCACCGTGGACGGCGTACTGCCGGGCATTCCGCTTGGCGAGGCGGATTTTGAGAAGGATTTGGCCCGCCGCAAGGCCGGCGCCCTGGGCACCACGCCCCGTCTGGAGAGCGACCTCCCGGAGATTGTCTCCGGCGTGTACGAGGGGCGCACCACCGGCGCCCCGCTCACCATCCTCTTCAAGAATGAAAACACCCGCAGTCAGGACTACGAGCAGTTTCGGAAGAATCCCCGTCCCGGTCAGGCCGATTTCACCGCCAACCTCAAATTCGGCGGCTTCAACGACCCCCGCGGCGGCGGCCATTTTAGCGGACGCCTCACCCTGGGCATTGTGGCTGCCGGCGTCATTGCCAAGAAGATGCTCTATTTTGCGCAGTTTGGCGCCCGCCTGGTGAAGCTGGGCGGCTTTACGGATGCATCGGCCTGGCCGGAAGCCCTGAAGGCGGCGCAGGAGGAGGGAGACTCCCTGGGCGGTGTGGTGGAATGCACCGTGGAGGGCGTTCCCATCGGCCTGGGTGAACCCTTCTGGAACAGTGTGGAAAGCCAGATTGCCCATGCCATTTTTGCCATTCCGGGTGTGCGGGGTATCGAGTTTGGCGACGGTTTTGCGGCTTCCGACATGAAAGGCTCCGAGCACAACGACCCCTTCCCGGAGCACCACTGCCACCACGAGGGTGAAAAGGACCACGAATGCTGCCATGGCGAAGGCGGCTGCCACCATGAGGAGGGCGAGGGGCATCACTGCTGCGGCAGGCACAAGCGCCCGCAGCCGCCTGTGACCAATCACGCCGGCGGGGTGAACGGCGGCATCACCAACGGCAATCCGTTGGTGTTCCGCGTGGCCTTCAAACCCACCTCCAGCATAGCCAAAGCCGGCATCCCGGGGCGGCACGATGTGTGCTTCGCCCTCAGGACGCCGGTCATTGTGGAAGCCATGGCCGCCATCGTCCTTGTAGATTTGGCGTTATAAGCGTATCTTTGCAGTCCCTATGGCAGAAGATATCATACAGCAGTTCACCTCCGGAGAATACAAGGAAGGCTTCGTGACGGACGTGGAGCAGGAGTTCCTGCCCAAGGGCCTCAGCGAAGAGATTATCCGGCTCATATCGGCCCGGAAAGAGGAGCCCGGGTGGCTGCTGGAATTCCGCCTGAACGCCTTCCGCGCCTGGCAGAAGATGCCGCAGCCCCGCTGGGCGCATCTGGACCTGCCGGAGATTGATTTTCAGGACATCATCTATTTTGCCGCCCCAAAGAAAGACAAGGACCGCCCCAAGGAGATAGACCCCAAATTGGCGGAAACCTTCGACAAGCTGGGCATTCCGCTCAAGGAGCGGGACGTGCTGGCGGGCGTGGTGGCCGTGGACGCCGTCTTTGACTCCGTGTCCGTCACCACCACCTTCCGCAAAACCCTGGCGGAGAAGGGCATCATCTTCTGCTCGTTCTCGGAGGCCGTGAAGGAGCATCCGGACCTGGTGCGCAAGTACCTGGCCACGGTGGTTCCGCCCACGGACAATTATTTCGCGGCCCTCAACAGCGCCGTCTTCTCCGACGGTTCCTTCTGCTACATCCCCAAGGGGGTTCGCTGTCCCATGGAGCTGAGCAGCTATTTCCGCATCAACGCCCGCGGCACCGGCCAGTTCGAGCGCACGCTCATCGTGGCCGATGAAGACTCCTACGTCTCCTACATGGAAGGCTGCACCGCCCCCATGCGGGACGAGCAGCAGCTGCATGCCGCCGTGGTGGAAATCGTCGTGGAAAAAGGGGCCGATGTCAAATACTCCACCGTTCAGAACTGGTACCCCGGAGACGCCGACGGCAAGGGCGGTATCCTGAACCTGGTGACCAAGCGCGGCATCTGCAAGGGAGACGGCTCCCACCTGAGCTGGACCCAGGTGGAAACCGGCAGCGCCATCACCTGGAAATACCCCTCCACCATCCTCAAGGGGGATTTTTCCTCCTCGGAGTTCTATTCGGTGGCCGTCACCAACAACCACCAGCAGGCCGATACCGGCACCAAGATGGTCCACCTGGGCCGGGGCACCAAGAGCCGCATCGTGTCAAAGGGCATATCGGCCGGGGTGAGCCAGAACAGCTACCGGGGGCTGGTGAGAATGGGCAAGGGAGCCCAGGGTGCCCGCAACTATTCCCAGTGCGACAGCCTCCTCATCGGTTCCCGCTGCGGGGCCCATACCTTCCCCGTGATTCAGTCGCAGAACCCTACCGCCACGGTGGAGCACGAAGCCACCACCTCCAAAATATCGGAGGACCAGCTCTTCTACTGCAATCAGCGGGGCATCGGCCCGGAAGAAGCCGTGGGGCTCATTGTGAACGGCTATGCGCGCGAGGTGCTCAGTCGTCTTCCCATGGAATTTGCCGTGGAGGCGCAAAAACTCCTGCAGGTATCCCTCGAAGGTTCAGTTGGTTAAAATGTCATGCCCGGCATGACCGGGCATCTCAAATACAAAAGAATGTTAGACACCATCATATTTGAAATTGCCGGCCGCCCGGTGCTCCTGCTGGACCTCATTTCATCGGTCCTGGGGCTCACCTGCGTGTTCCTGGCCGGGCGCAATTCCAAATACAACTTCTGGGTGGGCTACCTCTACACGGCGGCGCTCTTCCTGCTGTTCTGGCACCGGAACCTGTACGCCAGCCTGCTGCTGCAGCCGGTCTCGCTGGCCATCAACCTGCTGGGCCATTACCGCTGGACGCATCCCCGGGAAGAGGAAAAAGCAGCCGACAACAGTCTCAAGGTAAGTATGCTGGGCTGGAACCAGCGGGTGCTGGCCATCGTGTCCGTGCTTGTGGTGGCCGCCGTCTGGGGCTGGACGCTGGACCGTCTTTTCCCGGCCGATCCGCACCCCTACCTGGACTCCTGCGTCACCGTGCTCATCCTGCTGGCGCAGCTCCTGTCGGCCATGAAGAAGTGGGACTGCTGGATGGCCTGGCTGCTGGTGAACCTTACGCAGATTGCCTTGCACCTGAGCGTGGGCAATGTGCTCATGTCCGTTGTGAGCGCCCTGTACCTGATTAACGGCCTGTGGTCGCTGGCCACGTGGATAAAATTGTATCGAAAACAAAGATAATATGCTGGATATCAAGAATCTTCATGCCAAGATTGGCGACAAGGAAATACTCAGGGGGATAGACCTTCATATCGGCCCGGGAGAGGTGCATGCCGTCATGGGCCCTAACGGTGCGGGAAAAAGCACCCTGAGTGCCGTCCTTACCGGCCGGCCGGACTATGAGGTCACGGAGGGCAGCGTCCTTTACAAGGGACAGGACCTGCTGGCCCTGAGTCCAGAGGAACGTGCCTGGGCGGGTCTTTTCCTCAGTTTCCAGTATCCCATAGAGATTCCGGGCGTCACCATCACCGCCTTCATGAAGGCCGCCGTGAACGCCAAGCGGGGGGCACAGGGCCTCCCTGAACTCAAGGCCGGAGACTTCCTCAAACTCATGAAGGAGAAGATGGCCCTGGTGCAGATGAAGCCGGAATTTGCCAAGCGGGAAGTGAACGTGGGCTTCTCCGGCGGCGAGAAAAAGCGCAACGAGATATTCCAGATGGCCCTGCTGGACCCCGATCTCTCCATTCTTGACGAGACGGACAGCGGCCTGGATGTGGACGCCCTCAAGATAGTGGCCGATGGCGTAAACACCCTCCGCACGCCCTCCAAGAGCGCCATCATCATCACCCACTACCACAAGCTGCTGGAATATGTGCAGCCGGACGTGGTGCATGTGCTCAAGGCCGGCCGCATCGTGTACACCGGTGGCCGGGACCTCATCGACGCCATCGAATCCAAAGGCTTTGACCAGTTCTGATATGGGACATGGCAGATACATAGATCCGTTCGTCATTGCCGGCCCGACCGGCAATCTCTTCCGCGTGGAGGCCGGGCAAACCCTGAACCTGCAGTACGTGGTGCTGCCGGGAGAGTCCCGGGACATTGACGTGAACATAGACTTGGTGGGCCCCGGCGCTCAGGCCCATGTGAAGGTTCTTTACCTGAGCGGCGGAGAGGAGCAGGTGAACATCCGCATCCTCATGCACCACCGCGCTCCGGGCTGCCATTCCACCCAGAAAATCCACGGCATCGCCGGCGGCAGCGCCCGCATCGGCTTCCACGGCGCCATCGTGGTGGCCCCCGACGCCCAGCAGACGGAGGCCTACCAGGAGAACCACAACATTGTCCTCACCCCGGAAGCCCAGGTGAAAACCGAGCCCCAGCTGGAAATCTATGCCGATGACGTGAAGTGCTCCCACGGTGCCACGGTGGGGCAGCTGAATGCCGACGAGCTCTTCTACATGCGCTCCCGCGGCATCCCGGAGGCCGAAGCCCGCACCCTCCAGATGCTCTCCTTCCTCTCCCCGGTGATCCCCGAAGGGCGGGAAGAGGAAATCGAAGCAGCGGTCAGAAGTCTGTAATTATTCTCCCTTCAGAACCGGGAAGTCCGGGTTGGGAATATGGGCCTGGTCCATCAGGGCCTTGAGTTCCTGCACCTTCCGGGGCATGGAAGCGCTCAGGTCATGGGTCTCTCCCGGGTCTTCATCCAGATTGTACAGTTCAAGACGGGGATTGTCGGAACGGATGGCCATGTGGACCAGCTTCCACGGCCCTTGCCGAACGGCCTGACGGCCGTTCATTTCCTGAAACTCGAAGTACAGATAGTCGTGTTCTTTCTGACCTTTCGCACCGGTGAGGAGCGGAAGCAGGCTCACCCCGTCCATTCCTTCGGCCGATCCGCTGCCAGTGAGCTCCCGGAAGGTGGGCATCAGGTCCCAGAAAGAGCAGAGGAAATCCGTCTGGGTGCCGGGGGCAATGTGTCCGGGCCAGGAAACAATCAGGGGAACGCGGATACCGCCCTCATACACATCCCGTTTATAACCTCTCCAGGGTCCGTTGCTGTTGAAGAAATCCGGATCGGCCCCGCCTTCCAGGTGCGGGCCGTTGTCGGAGGAAAAGATAATGAGGGTGTTCTCATACAGGCCCAGTTCCTTGAGCCGGTCCACCAGCTCCCCCACATAGTGGTCCAGGCGGGAAACCATGGCGGCAAAGGTGGCGTGGGGGTGTTCCTGGGCCACATAGGCCCCTTTCAGGAAGTAGGGGTCTCCGGGACGGGCGCCTTGGAAGGGCGTTTCCGGATATTTTCCCCGGAGGTTTTGGATGATGCTGTCTTCCGGAACCAGCAGCTCTGCATGCGGAATGGTGGTGGGATACCACAGGAAGAAGGGTTTCCCGTCCTGCGCGGCCCCCTCCAGGAACTCCAGCGCCTTGGCGTGGATCAGGTCCGGGGCATAGGAGCCGCTGCCATAGCTGTCATCGTTCCGGTTGTCGGGAAGTTCTATCCGCTTCCCGTTGTCCCAGAGGTGGTCCGGGTAGTAACTGTGGGCCAGCAGCTGGCAGTTGAATCCGTAGAACCGGTCCACACCCTGCGCCTCAGGGTCTCCGCTGCTGCCCACGAAGCCTAGTCCCCATTTTCCGAACGCGCCGGTGGTGTAACCGGCGTTCCGGAAGTCATGGAAAAGGGTTTGGGCACCGGCGGGAAGGGGGAACTGTCCTTCCGGAGCCAGCTCCCGGTTTCCGCGGATGGCGGTATGTCCGCTGTGGGTTCCTGTAATGAGGCAGGAGCGCGAAGGGGCGCTCACCGTGGTGCCGGAATAGCTTTGGGTGAAACGGAGGCCGGCCGCTGCCAGGGCGTCGATGTTGGGCGTGGAGAAGCGCTCCTGCCCGTAGCAGCCCAGGTCTCCCCAGCCCAGGTCATCGGCCAGGATAAAGAGCACGTTGGGGCGCTCCGGCGGAATTTCCGCTTTGTTGGAAGAGCAGGAGGCCGCCGTTGCGGCGCCTCCTGCTAAAAGTAGTGCGTGGGATAATTTTACCATCCGGTGGTTTGCTTAAGATTGGTGTTCAGCAATAGTTCTTCCGAAGGAATCGGGAAGAGGTAGTACTTGTCCAGCCAGCCCTTTCCTGCCTTGACAGGATCCAGGAAGTAGTACAGGTGACCACCGCCTTGGGCGGCTACGGTGGCAGCAGAAGCTTCCAGATGGGTAGCGTTGTCCATCAGGCCGGTGCTTCCGCCCGTGTGGGTTTCCACGTTGGCCATATCGTCAGCATTCACCCATACACCATACTGGTGCTTGTTCACGAACCAGTCGGCCTTCTTCCAACGGCGGACATCCTCGAAAGAGAAACTCTCGCCCATGAGCTCAATCAGGCGCTCGCGGCGGATTTCCCAGAGTACGGGATCCACGGAAGGATCGCGGTCGGGGTCGAAGTTGGCATTGATGTTGGCCACGGTCATGCGGCCTACCTCGGCGCGGTCACGCAGTTTATTGATCGTGGCATCGGCCACGCTCTGGTTGAACGCTCCGGTCATGAAGGCGGCCTCGGCATAGTTCAGCAGTACTTCTTCTATCTTGAACAGCGGCTTGTCGGCCACGTCCATCACGAAGGTGGAGTTCTGCTTGTCCCAGTTGGCCACCTGCTTCCATACAAAGTAGCCGCTCTTGCATTTCTGGAAGGGGAAGGTGTTGAAGTAACCAATCTTGCCGTCTTTGGAACCGGGACCGCCGGCAGCACCACTCTGGGTGTGCGGGACGTTGGGTAGGATATTGCCGGCCCAGTTGGTGGAAGGAAGGGACTTGTGACTCTCGATCTGGTGATAGTCCACGCTGAAGTTGGGAACCAGGTAGCCGTTGTCCTGCTTCACGCCGCGGGGGGTAAACTGGTTCACAAATTCCAGATACTTTCCGTCGGAATTCTCATCGGGATTCCACAGGTTGGCATTGGCTTCGCGAATCACCTTATACGGAGGGACCACCATCTGCCACAGGCGCGGGTCGCGCTTGCGGAAAGTCTTGTAAGGGTCGGCGTTGGCATAATCGTACGGAGCGGCCGATTCGGTGTAACTCTTCGTGACCCCGTCATAGTCGTACGTCTTTACGGCGGCGTTGTGGATGGGCAGGCCGTCCACGGGCAGGTAAAGGTCTACGGTGCTCTGGGGCATTTCAAGACAGGCCGATGCAATGTGCTCGTAGTGACCCATACGGTGCTGCTTCACATCCTCCACATACTTATTGTACAGGAGAACGCCGGGCACATTGCCCAAGTCGTCGCGAGTCCACATCTGGCCCCAGCCTTTGCCGGGATGCTTGTCGTTGCTGTCTCCGGTATAGAGATTCGGGTACTTGTCGGCCAGCTCCTTGGAGACGGAAACGCAGCGTGCGAGCAGTTGGGCCTTGGTTACCGTACCGCTTTCATCGGCCACCTGGTGATACTCCCTCCAGGAGCCTTCAAAGAGGCAGAAGCGGGACATCATGGCTTTGGCCACATCGCTGTTGATGGTGTTGGGGGCGGCCAGATCGTCCTGGATGTTGGAAATCACCCAGTCCAGCTCATTGTAAATTTTGTCGGCTACAAACTGACGGGAATTCCGGGAGGCGGTCATCACTTCGGAGTCGTCCGTAACCGTCTCGTCCACATAGATGCAGTCTCCGTAGTTTACCAGGAGGGCATAGTGGGCAAAGGCGCGGAAGAAACGTCCGATGGCTTCCAGGTGTTTTTTCTGAGCATCGGTAGCTTCCATCTCGTCTAGATGGTCCAGCAGGATATTGGCCCGACGGATCCACACGTACGGGTAGGAATAGGAATTGGCCGATGTGGGAATTACTTCCGTCTGGTTGGCAAAACTGTTGGAGATGGTTGACCAGCCGCTGTTGTAGTTGTCCAGCAGGCCGGAATACAGGTCACGGGTAGATGTAGCCAGCGGACTGTTCACAAGGCAGGACGGTCCCTGGAGGAAAGTATAGCCGTTGAATACATCGTACAGCGTAAGGACATAGGCCGCGCTGGACTCATAGGAGGCAAAGGCCGATGCTTCCGTGATGGCACCCTTCGGCGTACGGTCCAGATAGGCGTCGTTACAGGAACTCACTCCCATCAAAAGGGCGGTGAGGGATATGGCATATAGAATCTTTTTCATATCTGTCAGAGCTTTAGAAAGTGAGGTTCAAACCAAAGGAAACCGTGCGGTACAGCGGATATGACCAACTGAGGGTTTCAGGGTCGATTCCCTTGGGCAGGCTGGTAAAGGTGAAGAGATTCTCTGCGCTGACATAGACGCGGAGATTACTTACATAAATACTGTTCATCCATCTTTGGGGGAAGGTGTAGGACAGGGTGATATTCTTCACTCTCAGATAAGAGGCTTTGGCAAGCATGTGGGTGTTGGTGCGGCGGTTGTAGCCGGCGTTGCCCACGTTACCATAGATACGGGGAAGGGTGGCGTTGGGATTCTCGGCTACATAGTAGTCGGGGCTGGAGGCGTCGGTGCTCTTGGGTTTCCAGTAATTGTCCGTTCCGGTGTAAACAGGATGCCACATGGGATCGGATGAGTTATAGGTATAGAAGTAGGGACCGCTGTTGAAGTAGTCGCGCTTGCCTACTCCCTGGAGCATAACGCTGAGGTCGAAGCCCTTGAAGTTGATGCCCAAGTTCACGCCATACTGGAAGCGGGGCGTCGTGTTACCGATCACCCTGCGGTCTCCGGGTTCGTCAGCCGTGTTCTTGCCGGTGTTGATGTTGTTTACGTCATCTTCGCCGTACTGGTTGTCGTGGAGGTTCCGGAACTTGTAGTCGCCGGGGCGGGGAGAAACACCGCTTACGGTGGTTACACCGTCCTTGAGAGCCCAGGTGGCCAGGTCGGAGAAGTCGCTCACGGTGTAGAAGCCATCAGATTCGTAACCCCAGATTTCCCCGACGGTTTTACCCACATAGAGGTAATCCAGGTTCTTTTCTTCGTTGAACTTGAGGGACGTCACTTTGGACGTGTAGTCCCAGATGTTGAAGCCTACGCGATAACCGAAGTCGCGGCCGATGTTACCACGCCAGTTCACGTTGAATTCCCATCCCTGCGTGCGCAGGGCACCTACATTCTGCATGGGTGCAGCGGCGCCCAGGACGGCGGACATGGCCACGCTCTGTGAGAGGATGTTCTTGGTGTCGCGCCGGAACCACTCGAAGGCTCCGGTGAGACGGTTGCCAAAGAGGGCGAAGTCCAGACCCACGTTGGTGGTGTAGATGGTTTCCCAGGTAAAGTTGTTACTGATGATGCCTGGAGCGCCGATGACAGTCACGTATCCGTTATCATTTCCGCTAAGCCAGGTGCTTCCCTGGGTATTCATGGCCAGAGAAGAGATGTAGTCATAGTAACCTACGGAAGACTGGTTGCCGATGGAGCCGTAAGAGAAACGGGGTTTGAGTAGATCCAGCCAGCCTCTGGTCCCCTGCATGAAGGGTTCACGGGTAATGTTCCAGGCCAGGGAGAAGGACGGGAAGAAGCCGAAGCGGGAGTTCTTGGGGAACTTGGAGGAACCGTCGTAACGACCGCTCACTTCCAGGATATACCTGCCGTCATAATCGTAATTGAAACGGAAGAAGCCGCTTCGCAGGGCATAATCCTGATACAGGTCATTGGTGGTCACTTTCCCCTGGGCATTGCCCATGGAGGGGATGGAAAGGATGGCCTGGTCTTCGGCGCGGGTTTCATAGTAGGAATAGTTCCAGTATTCCTGGTTGAAACCGGCCATCACCTGGAAGTGATGGTTTTTCCAAGGCTCGAAGGCGTAGGTGGCGTAGGCGTTGATACTGTTCCGGTCTTCAATGGAACGGCGCGTGTTGTAATAATCGTGTTCGGGGCCGTTGAGCACATTGAGCTGGATGTCCGTATAGGTGTATTTTCCGGAGAAATAGTTGTAATCGGTTCCCTTGCGCTGGTAGGTGTATTCAAAAATCAGGTCCAGGCCTTTGATGGGACGGAAAATGGATTTGGTGAAAATACGGGGCTGTGCAATGCTGGTATAGCGCACGTTGGAGTTTTCAATGATGTTCCGGGGTGTGCGGATGGTGTATCCCAGCGGATCCTCGCCGTCCGGCAGGAAGTTGGGCGTACGTACACCGTACAGGGCGCCGGCTTCATCGTTCAGGTATTCCCGGTTTTGCTGGGTGTAATAGATGTCCAGCTCCTGGGTAAACCATTTTGCAATATCGGCCGACACAACACCGTTGACGGATTTACGTTTGTAAATGTCTTTTTTGCTGTACAGCGGACCGTTCTCATTGTATGCATTGGCGGAGATGCGGAAACGGATCCGGTCGGTGGCACCCGTCACGGCCAGGTTGTGGTTCATGGAGAAACCGGTCTCCAGCATACGCTTGTACTGGTCTTCGTCCGTAAGGTAGTAACGCAAGCCGTCCGCATCGGCGGTGAAGATGCCGTTGGGGGTAAGCTTGCCCTCGGAGGAAAGGGAGGCGGGATTGTTCTTATACTTCTGGATGTAACCCAGCCAGGAGTCGATGTTCTGGCTCTGGGCGGCTCCGTACAGATTGGTGTCAAAGGCCTCCTTGTACATATTCAGATAAGTGACGGCATCTACCTGGGAAGGCGTGTTGATGGCGTTCACGAAGCCGAAGTTGTTGGAGTAGTTGATCTTGACCTTCTCGGCCTGCTTGGGACGCTTGGTGGTGATGAGCACCACACCGGCGGCGGCGCGGGCACCGTAGATGGCCGAAGCGGAAGCGTCCTTGAGGACGGTCACGGATTCGATATCCTCCGGGTTCAGGGCGTCGATGTCACCGGGAACGTTGTCAATGAGGATGAGCGGGGAGATTCCGGAAACGGAGGTGCTGCTGCCGGAGAAAGAGGCGGTACCACGGATCTGGATGCTCTTACCGGTCTGGCCGGGCGTGCTGGAGCCGGAAGTGACATACAGGCCCGGGATGGCGCCCTGGAGGGCAGCCGCCACGTTGGGCTGCGGGCGGTCTCCCAGCACTTCGTCCATCTTGACGGACGAAACAGCGCCGGACAAGTTCATTTTTTTCTGGGCACCGTAACCGACGACTACGGTTTCTTCCAGCATTTCAGTGTCTTCCTGAAGGGTGACATTTAGTGCCCCCCCATCCAGGCTATTTCCTGAGAAGTGTAGCCGATACAGGAGAAGACAAGGATGTCTCCCGTCTTGACGCGGGAGAGAGAGTACGCTCCGTTGACATCGGTAATGGCACCGTTCTGGGTGTCTTTAACGAACACGGAGGCGCCGATGACCGGTTCACCGGAAGGGTCAGAGACCTTTCCCTGGACCGTCTGCGGACTTTGTGCCAGCACAAAAGTGGACGCCAGCAGGAAGGCTGTTGCCGTCATGAAGGCTCTACGGATTGTTTTTAGCATGATGTGTTGGTTAAAAAGGTTAGTGTTATATATTTGGTTTAGGATTATTCTACTCGCAAAGATAAGAATTATTTTTAATAAACAACCCTTGGTTTTTAAAAATAACCGGAGGTTGTTGTAAAAAAGGCGGGGTGTCCATTTAAAATAAGAGGGTCCTTTTTTAATTAAAGGCCAAGGCGGGGTCGTCATATTCCCGTTGCAGGCGCACCAGTTCGGTGAGCAGTTCCTGTTGGATGGACTCGTATCCCTCCTGTCCATAGAGATTCTTCAATTGCATGGGGTCTTCCTGCAGATCAAAGAGTTCCCATTCGTCCATATCGTTGTAGAAGTGCATGAGGCTGTATCGCTCCGTCCTTACGCCGTAATGCCGGCGCACACTGTGTTCGGCCGGGTATTCATAATAATGGTAATACAGGGATTGGCGCCAGTCCTTCACCTCCTTTCCCTGCAGCAGCGGCAGGAAGCTCTCTCCCTGAATGTCTTCTGGAACCGGAAGGCCGGCCATTTCAAGGATGGTGGGCGCGTAGTCTATGTTCTGCACCATTTCCGGGATGTCGCCCCTCATCCCTCCCGGCAGGCGGACCAGCAGGGGCGTGCGGAAACTCTCCTCATACATATAGCGCTTGTCAAAGTACCCGTGCTCTCCCATGAAGAATCCCTGGTCCGAAGTGTAGACTATGACCGTATTTTCCAACAGTCCATTATCCCGTAGATACTCATACACACGCCCTACATTGCGGTCCACCGAGAGGATGACGCTGCAGTAGTCCCGCATGTAGCGCTGGTATTTCCACTCGTAGAGCGCCTTTCCGGCCAGCCGTTCTTCCTTGAAACGGGCGATGAGCGGGTCATAATATGCATCCCAGGCGGCCTGCTGCTGCGCATCCATCCGTCCTTCCACCAGCACTCCGGCTGCGAGGTCCTGCCGGTAAAGGCTCCGGCCGTATGTTTCCAGATGGGGATTTTCCGGGGTATGGATTTCGTTTTCCCTGTCGGCCATCTTGAGATCGTAGATGACGTTCATGTCGGCCAGGATGCTCATTTCCTGTGCCGCCGCGGCCTTCCGTCCGGCATAATCGTCATAAAAGGTCTCCGGCAGGGGAAACTCCCTGTCATCGAACTTCCCCAGGTCCCGGGTGTCCGGCATCCAGCTGCGGTGCGGGGCCTTGTAATGCAGGAAAAGGCAGAAGGGTTTGTCCTTGTCGCGGGACTCCAGCCATTCGAAGGCCACGTCGGTGGTAATGTCGGTGGAGTAGCCGCGGCGTACCAGTTTCTCGCCGTTGCGGATGAAAACGGGATTGTAATAGTCTCCCTGGCCGGTGAGGATGTCCCAGTAATCGAAACCGGTGGGCTCGCTCACCAGATGCCATTTTCCCACCATGGCGGTTTGGTAGCCGCCTGCCTGCAGCAGTTTGGGCAGTGTTTGCTGGCTGCCGTCAAAGATGCCGTGCTCGTTGTTGGTAAAGCCGTTCTTGTGGCTGTGTTTGCCCGTAAGCATGCAGGCCCGGGAAGGTCCGCTCAGGGAATTGGCCACAAAGGAATTGGTGAAACGGGCCCCTTCCGCGGCCAGGCGGTCTATGTTGGGGGTTTCCATGAAGCGGCGGTCGTACGCGCTGATGGTCTGGTACGCATGGTCGTCGCACATGATATATACCACATTCAGCCGTTTCTCCGCCTCTTTTCCAGAAGAGCAGGAAGCAGCCAGCGCCGCGCCGGAAAGGGTTAAAAGCAAAGTATTTTTGTCCATCATAATCACAAAAATAGGCTTTTTATTTTTTGTTTACTACCTTTGAGGAAAGAAATTGACGACGATGAAACCCCAATCCCTGCTTCTGGCCGGCGGCGCTTTGGCGGCCGCGTCCTGCACCCAGCCAAAACCGGAGGCTCCCCGCCTTCCCAACGTGATTGTCATCCTGGCCGATGACCTGGGCTATGGAGACCTGAGCTGCTATGGCGCCCGAAATGTCCGGACGCCCAATACGGATGCCCTGTCGGCCCAGGGCGTACGTTTTACCAACGCCTATGCAACGGCTTCGGTATCCACTCCCTCCCGTTATTCGCTGCTGACGGGGGAGTACGCCTGGCGCCGTCCCGATACGGATATCGCCGTGGGGGATGCCGGCATGATTATCCGTCCGGAGCAGTACACCCTGGCCGATTTGTTCAAGAACGCCGGATATGCTACGGCGGCTTTCGGAAAATGGCATCTGGGGCTGGGAGATAAGGGCGGAGAGCAGGACTGGAACGCACCGCTGCCTTCCGGCCTGGGTGATATCGGCTTTGACTATTCTTATATCATGGCGGCCACCGGAGACCGGGTGCCCTGTGTGTTCATCGAGAACGGGCAAGTGGCGGACTGGGACCCATCGGCCCCCATCGAGGTCAGTTATCATGCCCCTTTCCCCGGAGAACCGCTGGCAAAGGACCATCCGGAGCTGCTGTATAATCTGCAACCGACGCCGGGCATCGGCCACAACCAGGCTATCGTGAACGGAATCGGACGCATCGGCTATATGAAGGGCGGCGGCAGGGCCTTGTGGAAAGATGAAAACATTGCGGATTCCATCACGGTACATGCCCTTCAGTTCATGGAGGCCCATCGGGACCGGCCGTTCTTTATCTATCTGGCCACCAACGACGTTCATGTGCCCCGTTTTCCACATGAGCGTTTCCGCGGGAAGAGCGGAATGGGCCTCAGGGGAGATGCCATCGCGGAATTTGACTGGACCGTGGGAGCCGTGATGCAGAAACTGGAGGAATTGGGCCTGGCCGATGATACCGTCCTTCTTGTGACCAGCGACAACGGACCGGTGCTGGAAGACGGATACATGGACCAGGCGGCGGAACTGTTGAATGGACATGACCCCGCGGGCGGCATCCGGGGCAACAAATACGGTGTCTATGAGGCTGGAGCCCGCGTTCCGGCGATTCTCCGCTGGCCCGGGCATGTTCCCGTGGGCTGCTTGTCTGAAGCGCTGGTCTCGCACATCGACCTCTTTGCCTCCTTTGCCTCCCTGCTGGATGCACGCATGCCCAAAGGCTGTGCTCCGGACAGCGAAAATGCCCTTGAGGCCTGGATGGGGGCCGATTCGGAAGGCCGCCGCTATGTGGTGGAGCAGGCGAACAACCGTACCTTGTCCATCCGTACCCGGGAGTGGAAGTATGTCGAGCCCAGCGATGGTCCGGCACAGTATAGCTGGGCTCCGGGCAGCGAAACGGGTTATAAGCCAATCCCCCAGCTGTTCCGGCTCTCCGAAGACCCGCGCGAGCACCAGAATGTAGCATCGGCGCATCCTGAGCTTGTGGCCCGGATGCAGGAAATCATCCGCCGGGAGCGGGAGGGGAAATGAGAAGCGGACAGGCCATACCGTTGGAAGATGCCGCCCGTCTCACGGGACCGTCGGCCTTCAATATCATGCTGAAACCGGCCGGCTCGCTCTGCAACTTAGCCTGTGCCTATTGTTATTACCTGGACAAGGCGGAACTCTATGGCGGAAAAGAGCCCAGGATGACCCTGGAGGTTCTGGAACAGGTGACCCGGGCCTATATCCGGGCCAATGATGTGCCCGAAGTGCAGTTTGTCTGGCACGGGGGAGAGCCGCTGCTGACCGGACTGGAATTCTTCCGGAAGGCAGTGGAGTTCCAGCGCAAGTATGCCGACGGAAAAAAGGTCTTCAATTCCATCCAGACCAACGGGACGCTGCTCAATGCCCATTGGGCCCGCTTCTTCCGGGAGAACAACTTCCTGGTGGGCCTGTCCCTGGACGGTCCGCAGGACATTCATGACCGCTACCGCCTGGACAGGGGCGACGCCCCCACTTTTTCCCGGGTGATGGCCGGTCTCAAACTGCTGCGGGAGCAGGGGGTGGAATTCAACACCTTGTCTACGGTGAACCGGGCCGGCGAGGGCCGGGGGGCGGAGGTATATCAATTCCTCAAGGAAACGGGCAGTCGTTACATGCAGTTTCTTCCCGTTGTGGAATTTGTCAGATTAAGGGGTCGCAAAGCGCGTCCCCAGATTGTGGAACCGGGCACACCGGGCGCCACACCGGCCTTCTGGTCGGTATCGGCTCCGGGATTCGGAAAATTTGTTTGTGACGTATTTGATACCTGGGTCCGGCAGGATGTGGGCCGATATTTCGTCCAGCTCTTCGATTCCACCCTCTCGGCCTGGTGTGGCCAGCGGGAGGGAGTCTGCGTTTTCGGAAAAACCTGCCAGGGGAATGCCGTCATCGAGCACAACGGGGATCTTTATGCCTGTGACCACTTTGTGTATCCTCGCTATCGCTTGGGAAACGTGTTGCAAACGCCCATCCGGGAGTTGATGGCGCAGCCGGCCGTGGCGGACTTCGCCTACCGCAAATGGACTACGCTTCCGCGGCGCTGTCAGCAGTGTCCGTACTTGCCCGCCTGCCACGGCGAATGCCCACAGCACCGGGATGCGCAGACGGGCGTGAATGTCTTGTGTGAGGGATACCGGATGTTCTTCGACCATGCCGCACCCGTTTTTGACCGCATGCGGCAGCTCCTTTTACAGGGGCGTGCTCCGGCAGAAGTGATGCGGCCTTAGTCTTCCCACTCCACCAGGCGGCTGCCGTTCTGCTGTACGGTAATGTGTACCTCCAGGGTCTCTTCCGGCAGCAGGGACTCAATGTTCTCCGGCCATTCCATGAGGCACAGCTCCCCGGAATCCAGATAATCGTACAGGCCGATATCCAGCGCTTCTGCCGGATTCTCGATGCGGTAGAAATCGAAGTGGTAGATGGGCCGGCCTTCATAGCCGCGGTATTCGTTCACAATGGCGAAGGTGGGGGAGCTGATGGCATCTTCCTGTACCCCCAACTCCTTGCACAGGGCGGTGGTAAACGTGGTTTTTCCGGCCCCCATGGGTGCGTAGAACGCCACCAGCGTGTGCTTGCCGATGGCCTGCAGGAACTCTTTTGCCGCCCGCCCCAAATCTGAGAGCGAGGCTATCTGAATCAAGTGTTTCATTAGACTGCTGCTGCTATTGCTCGTTTGATAAAATCGTTCAGGCTTATTCCCAAATCCTTCGCTTTTAGGGTAGCTGCCTGGTGTAGTTCCGTTCCCATTCGGATAACGGTTTTTCCGCTGAACGGTTTCTCCGGTGCAATGTTGTTGGCGTTGCATTCCTCTATGTAGTCATCAACAGCCTCTTCGAAATCCTTCTTGAGAGAATCCAAGGCGTCTCCTTCATAGAGGATAAGGGAATGTTTCATCCCCAAAACCTTTCCAACAAGCTTATTGACACTGTCGTCATATTCAACAGAGCCTGTGTATCCTTTATAAGTTAGTCTTCCCATATTTTTCGTCATCAGGCTAACAAGTTCGTCAAACGTAAAGTCTTTCGGCAGTTTTTTGAACCGTTCAATCAATTTTTCTTTGGTTGACATGGCAAAGATACTAAAAATAGTACTATACTACAAATCCAGAATATTCCGGCGGTCCAGGAAGCGGTAGCTGGCGGCTTCGGACAGGTGCTCGGGCAGAATGTCTTCGCAGCCTGCGAGGTCCGCGATGGTGCGGGCAATCTTGACGATGCGGGTGTAGGCCCGGGCGCTCAGCCCCAGCTTGTCTATCAGCCTCTCCAGCAGTTGTTTACAGTCCTCGCTCAAGGGACAGAAGCGCTCCATCTGCTTGGAAGACATTTCCGCATTGGTGAAAATGCCGCTCCCCTCCAGCCGCTTCCGCTGGATTTCCCGGGCCGCCAGCACCCGCCGGGCAATATCGGCCGATGGCTCCGCCTTCCCGCCTCTTACCAGCGCCGTGGTCTGCACCGGATGAACCCAGATCTGGATGTCTATCCGGTCCATGATGGGGCCGGAGAGCTTGGAGAGATAGGCCAGGCGCTGGCCGGGCGTGCAGGTGCAGCGGTCGCCTTCCCCGTAGTAGCCGCAGGGGCAGGGGTTGGAGGCCGCCACCAGCATGAACGAGGCCGGATATTCAATCTTGGCCTTGAGCCGGGAGATGGTCACCCGCCGGTCTTCCATGGGCCCCCGAAGGGCCTCCAGCGTACTTTTTGGGGCCTCGCAGAACTCATCGGCAAAAAGGACCCCGCCCGTTGCCAGGGACACCTCCCCGGGCAGGATGTTCTCTCCGCTGCCCCCTCCCAGCATGGCCGCTTTGGAGGCCGATATATGCGGCGCCCGGAAGGGCCTCGTGCGCATGAGCCCCACCCCGCCGCCGGAGCGTCCGGCCACGGAATACACCTTGGAGGTGATGGCGCTCTCTTCCCGCGTCATGGGCGGCAGGATGCCGGCGATGGCCTTGGCGATGGAGCTCTTCCCGCTGCCCGGGGCGCCCACCATGAGTACGTTGTGCCCGCCGGCGCAGGCAATCTCCACCCCGCGTTTGGCCCCCTCCTGGCCGATGATATCGGCAAAATCCATATAGGAGGCGGGGCGCGTGTCCTGCTCCCGCAGGGCCCGGCCATAGGCTTCGCTGTTCCAGATGAGGAGGTCGGACACGTCCTCGCTGCCGCCCAGGATGCGGAGTACGTCGTCCAGGGTGTTCACCCCAAACAGCAGCTGCTCCGTAAAGTCCACGGCTTCCAGGGCGCTCACCTGCGGCAGGATGCAGCCCTTGAGCCCCTGCCGGGCCGCCAGCTCCACCATGGGAAGGGCCCCGCTCACCGCCCGCACGCTGCCGTCCAGGCCCAATTCTCCCATGATGAGGTAGTTCTCCAGCTCGGGAAGATGATGCTGCCCGGAGGCCGCAATGATGCCCAGCGCGATGGGGATGTCGTAGCCGCTTCCCTGCTTGTGCATATCGGCCGGGGCCAGGTTGATTACAATTTTCTTTCCGGGCACGTGGAAGCCCTTGGCCTGCAGGGCCGTCACCGTCCTCAGGAGGCTTTCCTTCACGGCGGCATCGGCCAGGCCTCCCAGGTGGATGCCCACCCCCAGGGTAATGTCAATCTCTATGGTCACGGGCACGGCTTCAATGCCCACGCATTTGGCTCCATGAATGTTTACCAGCATCTCATTGCAGTTTTACAGAGGTGAAATAACCGTTGAAGGAATAGGCCAGCGCCTTCCCGTCATAGACCACCGTGGGCTTGCTTCCTGCGCGGCCGCTGAGGGCGGCGGCATAATGCCCGTCCTTGTAAAAAAGGCACTGGGGCGTAGCCAGGTAGTATTCTCCCTTTGGCATATCGACCTTTTCCCCGGAGAGCAGGAGGCGGCCGATGCTGCCGTCGGCCGCGGCATCGGCAAACAGCCAGCCGTCTTCCTGCAGGACCAGCCCGCTTCGGGCCGATTTCCCGGAAATCCGGTTACGGACGCCGGGGATGGAGGTGTCGAAATACCAGAACAGGAAGTCCGTGGAGGAAATCCGGCTGACGCCCCGGAGGACCACATCGGCCCCGAAGGGAACCAGCTTGCAGGAGATGACCAGGCTGCCGGAAGCGTTGAGGGCCAGCTCCCTTTCTCCGCTTTTCAGGTAGTAGACATTGCCTTTGCGGTAGGCTTGGAGCACCTCGCCGTCTTTTACCCGGAAATCGTAGAAGGCGTCGGCGCCGCGTTCAGAGACCGCCAGGTGGTATTTGGAGCCCTGCATCACGAAGTAGTTTCCGTCGTCCTTGTAGGTGTAATATACCTCATCTCCGTCCGGGGTGAGGGCGCCGCTTTCCCATTCCGGGTCCGAGGGGCTGCCCAGCACAGTGCCTTTCGCGGAGGAAAACACCTCCCGGCCGTTAATCCGGTAACACAGGCCGTCCCGGCCGGGGCGCTGTCCTAGCGTATGCACCTCGCCGTTTTTGACCAGAAAGCCCCGCAGCTGCTCCTGGCCGTCAAAACGGAACGCTTCCTCTCCGTTCCGGAACACCCGCGTCACGAAGCCGTCCGTGGCATCCGTCCATAGCTGCCCGTCCCAGATCCGGTGCCTCTCCGGGTCCGGCGGCGTGTCCACCGGAAGGCGCAGCAGAAGCTCTTCGTCCTTGAAAAAGAGCAGTTCGGCCGCCCCCAGGGAGTCCGTCTCCCAGTTTTCCGTATCCGTATAATGGAAGGCGGTCACATAGACGGAAGGGTCCGGCGGGGCTGGCGGCTCCTCAGGTGAGGGCGTTAGCGTGGAATCTTTCGGAGACGTTCCTCCGGAAGTTCCGCCGGAGGAAGGCAAGGTCCGTCCATGCTCCCTCATATAACGGGGCAGGGAATCGAAAAGGGGGTCCCGGCAACTGATGACGGTCGCAAGCAGCAGGCCGATGGCAAGTAATCTTTTCATAGCACACACTTTTTTGCTCCGGCAAGGTGGGAAAAGACTCCGGGAATTCCTACAATCGTAAAAAAAGTTGTGTTGTTTTACATGCTTTTTGTGTGTTTTAACCGATTTTTGATTAAGTTTGTGACCATGATTTGCATGCCCAACGTCAAAATCAACCTGGGACTCAACGTCCTGGAAAAGCGGCCGGACGGCTTCCACAACCTGGAAACCCTCTTTGTCCCGTACCCCGGAATCGCAGACCGCCTGGAGATTGTCACCGGAGACGACTACAGCCGCACCCTCACCTCCCTGCAGGAGCGGTATGCCTCGCTCACCCAGGCCATATCGGCCGACGGGAAGCTCATGATCACCCTTGCCCGGAAGGAAGGGGTGGACTGGGACCCGCTGAAGGACCTTACGGCCAGGGCCTATTTCCTGCTCTCGGAAGATTTTGACCTCCCGCCCATGAAGATTTATCTGGAGAAGCTCTCTCCAGTGGGGGCGGGCCTGGGAGGAGGCTCTTCGGACGCCGCCTTCGCCCTCCGCGCCATGGCTCAGCTTTCCGGCCTGCCGCTGGCCGACGACGCCCTGGCCGCCTATGCCGCCCGTCTGGGCAGCGACTGCGCCTTCTTCGTGTACAACCGCCCCATGTTCGGAAGCGGCCGCGGCGAGGTGCTGGAGCCCTATGAGTTGGATTTGGACGCTTATCGGCTGGAAGTGGTGATTCCCGGGGGCATCGCCGTCTCAACGGCCGACGCCTACCGCGGCATTGTGCCGCAGCAGCCGGAAAAACCGCTCCGGGAGGTGCTTTCGCAGCCGGTTTCCACTTGGAAAGAAGACTTGAAGAACGATTTTGAAAAGACGGTCTTTGCCCGGTATCCGGCCCTGGCGCAGGTGAAGGAGGACTTGTATGCCCGCGGCGCCGTGTATGCCGCCATGTCCGGCAGCGGCAGCGCCTGTTTTGGCATTTTTGCTCGTACGAAGGATTAATAAAGTAAGTCCCTTCCCCGAGGGAAGGGATTTAGGGAAGGGGTAACGTGGAAAAATTTACTGGCGAAGCCAGTTTTCCGGGTTCTGGGGCGTGGAGCCCTTCCAGAGTTCAAAGTGGAAGAGGTCTTCTCCGCCAATGGTGTCCACCGTGCCCACCACCGTGCCCACGGTGATTTTCTGGCCGGCTTTCACGGAAACGGATTTGAGCTTGCTGTACAGGGTGAAATACTCCCCGTGGTTCACCAGCACGCACTGGTTGTAGCCGGGCAGCACCACTATCTGGGAAACGGTACCGTTAAAGACGGCCTTCGCCTGGGCGCCTTGCTTCACCACCAGTGTAACGCCGTTGTTCTGAGGCAGCTGGACGTTTTTGTAGACGGGGTGGCTGTGCTTGCCAAACCGTTCCACCACCGTACCTTCCACCGGCCAGGGAAGCCGGCCCTTGTTGGCGGCAAACTCGTTGGACAGTTTGGTGTCCACGGTGGTTGAGGTGGTCTTGGAGCCGCCGGAGGTGGTCTTTTTGCCGGAGCCGCCCTGCTGTTTTTGGGTCTGCTGGCGGATGAGCTCCGCTATCTTGCGGTTCAGCTCTTCCTTCTGCCGGTTTTTCTCCTTGAGCTGCTTCTCGTAGGTGCGGCGGTCTTTCTTGAGCTGCGTCACCAGCTTGGAGGCGTCACCCTCCTCGCTCTGGAGCTGCGTACGCTCGCTCACCACCTTCTTCCGGGTTTCGTTCACCTGCGCCTTGAGCTTGTTCAGGCGCTCTTTCTGCGCTTCCAGCTGGGCCGATGCCTCCCGCAGTTTGAGCGCCTCCGCGCTCATCTGCGTGGAAAGGTTGCGGAAGTAGTCGAAGCGGTTGAAGGCCTGTCCCATGGAGTCGCTGGACAGGATATACATGTACCACAGGCGTGTGTCCCGGTTCTTGTAGGCGCCCCTCACCAGGCGGGAATAATAGAGGGAGAGGGTGTCGTGGCGGGCCTGCAGGCGGTTCAGTTCCTTCTGGCACACATACAAGGAGTCGTTCAGCTCTTTCAGCTGCTTGTCATAGGTGGCGATGAGCTGCTCCCGGGCGCTGATTTTCCTTCTCACCAGGGTGAGGTTGCTCAGGACCTTGTTGCTGTTTTTGATGTTCTGGTCCAGCTGGCGGTTCAGCACCTTGATGTCGTTCTCCAGCTGGGCGCGAAGAGACTCCAGTTTCTTTACCGAAGAACTTTGCGCTCCGGCGCTCAGGGCCGTGAGAACGGCCACCAGCACTATGCAGAGGACTTTTTTCACTCTTCTTCGGGTTCCAGGCGGGCGGCCTGGTTTATATAAATCTTGGCGCTTTCTGTCTCTCCCAGGGCGTCCAGCACCGTGGCGTAATGCCGCAGGATGACGGCACTCTCCTTGCCGCCGTACAGCATGGCGTGCTTGAAGAAAGGCTTGGCTTCCAGGTCTTTCCCCATCAGGTGCAGGATCCAGGCGAAGGTGTCCAGATAGGTGGCGTTGTCGGGTTCCTGCTCCACCGTCTTCTTGGACATGTTGTAGGCCTTCTTGAGCTTTTTCCCTTCCACGCTCAGGTAGTAGGCGTAGTTGTTGAGCACCGGAGCGTAGTCCGGATTCAGTTTCAGGGCCTTCTCATAGGTCTTGTAGGCGTTCTTGGAATCTCCCTTGGAGTGGTAGGCGTCTCCCAGCTGGCTCAGGGCGTTCACGCAGAGCTCCTTGTCCTTGGGATAGGCGGAGAGAATATATTCGCTGTTTCGGATAATGCCGTCAAAGTCCTTAAGCTCGTAGCAGGCCAGGCTGGCATAGTCCAGGAACGCCAGCTCTCCAAAGCGCTTGAAGGCGTCCATAGACTGCTCTTTCAGGGGCTCCCACTGCTTCTGGAGCTGGAGATACTGCACATAGGTGGCGGTCTGGCTCAGGCTTTCGGGATAAAGCCGGGCATTCTTCAGGAACCATTTTCCGGCCTCCTCCTGCCTTCCGGTAGAATAATAATAAGAGCCGATGGTGGAGAGCATGGTGCTGTCCGTAGGATGGGCGTTACCGGCCATGACGGCCAGCGAATCGAAGCCCGCCCGGTGAATCTGGAGAATCTTGGGATCCAGGGAACGGGTGAGGTTGCCGATATACATGCTCTTGGTAGAGGCGGGGATGTCCTCCGAATGGAAGAAGGGCTCCAGCGTCCGGAAATACTCCTTGTAGCGGCGTCCCCGGCGGTACACCTCCGACTTGCCCAGCACGGCGGGCATATAGGCGCTGTCCAGCTCCAGGGCCTCCCCATAGCGCACCAGGGCCAGGGAATCCTTGAAATCGGCCAGATAATAATCTCCCAGCATGGAGAGGACGGAGGGTACGGAGTACTGCTCGTTGAACTTTTCCAGCTGGGCGGCGCCTTCGTCCTGGCGGCCCAAGGCGGTATATACGTCGTAGCGGGTGCGCACCACCTCTTCCGAGAGCCCGCGCAGCTTCTCAATCTCGTCCAGGGCCTTCAGGGCCTTTTCGTATTTCTGGTTCTTGAGGTACAGGTCCAGCACTTCGTAGAGGGCGCCGTCGTTGTCGGGGAAGTCTTTCACCATGCCCTCATAGAGTGCGATGCCTTCTTCCGGGAGGTTCTGCAGCACCATCAGGCGGGCCTGCATGCGACGGTACCAATAATTGCTGCTGTCTATGGCCACGGCCTTGGAACTGGCCTCCTGCGCCGCTTCCAAGTTCCTGTCTTTCAGGGCCGACAATGCCAGGTAGTACCAGACGGCGTCGTTTTCCGGCTGGGCCACCGAGAGGGTCTGGAGCAGCTCCCGGGCCTGTTTGTTGCGCCCGTTGCTGTACAGGGTGACGGCGTCTATGAGATTGGCCTCCACCTCCTGCGCGGAAGCACAGAAGACAGGCAGGCAGCAAAGGCTTATCAGGATGAGAAGTTTTCTCATAAGGATACAAAATTACTTGTTTTGGCCAAAACATCCAACAACCCTCTTGGGGGTTTATGAATTTTTTGCGAAATTTGTCTCTGCCACTAAAACAAATTTCGGACCCATTGAAACGTTTTTGGTCAAAACTGCATCTTATACAGTGGACTTCGGATGAAGATTCACCTTCCGGAGCGTCATCCCTGGAGCGCCTGGCTGCCGCCTGTCTTGAAGGAGACAGGGCAGGGCAGAGACGCCTCTTCGATGCCCTGGCACCCAAGATGATGGCCGTTTGCCTGCGTTATATGGGAAACCGGGAAGACGCCCAGGACGTGCTCCAGGAAGGATTCATCACCCTGTTCACCAAACTTTCCAGCTATGAGGGAAGCGGTTCCTTCGAAGGCTGGGCCAGAAGGATCTTTGTCAATACTGCACTGATGCATCTCAGAAAGACGGATGCCCTGGGCCTGAGCGATGACATCTCGGAGGCCCGCGGCCTCTTCACGCAGGAGGCCACCCCCATAGAGAAAATGGGCTACAAGGAACTTATGCGGCTCATCGAAGCCCTCCCTCCGGACGCCCGCACCGTCTTCAACATGTATGTAGTGGAAGGGTATTCACACAAGGAAATTGCCGATGAACTGGGATGCACGGAAGCCACCTCGCGCTCCAAATTGCAAAGGGCCAGGCTTCGTCTGCAGGAAATGATAAAAGAAGGAAAATGACAGAACGTGAATTTGACATACAGGTAAGAAATCTCTTACAGGACGCTCAGGAGCCCGTTTCTCCGGAGTTGTGGGAAGGTGTGGCCGCCGGCCTTGCCCGTCGGCGCCGGGCTGTCATCCTTCGCGTCTGGGGGTCTGTGGCCTCCGTGGCAGCCGCTGCCGCCGTGGCCCTGTTCGTGTTCCTGAAACCGTCCGCCCCCGCCGTCCTTACACCGGAACATTCTAACTATTCATCAATATTTATGTCAGAGGAATCCGGGGAAACCGTCCTTCCCCAGGAAGAACTTGTGGAAGTGCAGGTTCCCCGGAGCAATCCTCGTTTAGCCGCAGCGGCCTCTGCCCCGGCTCCCGCCATAGTTTCTGAACCTCAGCTTCAGGAAACGCCGGCCCCGGAGCAGCAGGCATCGGCCCCCCTCCCGGAAAAAGCGGAGGAGGCTCCGGCCGTGGAAAAGGCTGCATCGGCCCCTCAGGTCAAGGGGGAAGACGTCAATGCAGCGCTTAACCTGCTGGCTTTCGAGGCAGGGAAATCGGCCCCCGGGAAGGCCTCGGGCTTCTCCATGGCGGCGTTTGGCAACTTCCAGACCAGCCAGCGGGCCGGCATCCAGGGCGTGTATCGCCGCTATGGCGCTCCGCCCCTTGGAAACCAGGAGGGCATCTACAACGAAAGCCCGGAGGTAAGCTTCAGCCTGCCCTTCTCGGTGGGTGTGGGCTTCCAGTGGAACCTTTCGCCCAAGTGGGCGCTGGGCACCGGCATCCGTTACACCAACTTGCAGCGCACCTTCGTGGGAAGCTACAAGGGAGACGGCTTCTATCTGGAACAGACAGACATACACAACCGTCAGCACTGGCTGGGCATTCCGGTCAACGTGTATTACAACTTTGTGAACAAAGGCCGATGGAACGTGCACGTCTTTGCGGGCGGCGGTGTGGAGTGGCTGCTGGACAACCACTACCTCATCCACAACAACCCCTCAGACATCCAGTACCACCAGCCCAAGAACGGCATTCCGCAGTTCTCTGCCGGCGCCGGTCTGGGTGTGGAATTCAAGCTTACCCCTGTGGTGGGCCTCTATCTGGACCCCAGCTTCCGCTACTTCTTCGCCACGCAGAACCAGCCGCGCTCCCTGCGCACTGTCCAGCCCCTCCGCTTCGACATCGAGGCCGGCGTGCGCTTCTCCTTCGGCAAGTAAGTTACAGGATTTTAATGTTTCATATTTTCACTTCTCTCGGCGCCCTCCTACCGCAACGGCTCCAGGGCCACGGTGCCGGGGATGATGTCCTCCGGCGGGGCGCCGTGGAGGTAGATGATGCGCTGGTTGGGGCTGCCGCGGAACAGCAGGTCCGTGTCGCGCTGCTCCAGGATGAAGGGGCCGTCCACCAGCACGTCCAGATAGGGGAGCAGCTGGGAAAGCCGGGCCGATGCCTGAATCTCCTCCAGGGTGAAGCCGGTCCAGCACCAGATGGTCTTGGTGGTCTCTTCCTTGATGCGGCGGGCCAGCTCGGTGAAAGCCTCCACCTGGTAGAAGGGGTCTCCTCCGGAGAAGGACACGTCGGAGAGTTCATCGGCCTTGATTTCCTGCAGCAGCTCTTCCACTTCCATCCAATGGCCGGCGTTGAAATCCCAGCTTTCGGGGTTGTGGCAGCCCTTGCAGGCATGCCTGCATCCCGCACAGTAAATGGCCGTACGGAAACCGGGTCCGTCGGCCATTGTCTGATGCAGAATGTCCAATACGCGGATTCGCATTATTTGTGCACTACGCGGTCCTTGAGCTCGGCCAGTTTGCCGGAGTTCCAGCGGTCCGTGGTGCCCACCAGGTAACCGGTAATGCGCTGCAGGGTGTCAATGTGATGGCCGTGGCAGTGCGGGCACTCGGTGAGGTTGTCGTCGGCATTTTCGTAGCCGCAGTCCATGCAGCGGTTGCGGTTGTGGTTCACGGAACCGTAGCCAATGTCGTACTTGTCCATCAGGTCCACGATGCGCATGATGGCCTCGGGGTTGTGCGTGGCGTCTCCGTCCACCTCCACGTAGAAGATGTGGCCGGCGTTCTCGTACTTGTGGTACGGGCCCTCAATCATGGCCTTGTGCTCCGGGGTGCAGTGATAGTACACCGGCACGTGGCTGGAGTTGGTGTAGTAGTCCTTGTCCGTGATGCCGGGCAGCACGCCGAAGGTCTTCTTGTCCCGCTTGGTGAACTTGCCGGCCAGTCCTTCGGCCGGGGTCCCCAGGAAGGTGAAGTTGTGCTGATAGGTCTCGGCGAAGCCGTTGATTTTCTCGGCCATATGGGAGACAATCCTCAGACCCAGTTCCTGGGCTTCTTCGCTCTCTCCATGGTGCTTGCCGATGAGGGCGATCAGGCATTCCGCCAGGCCGATGAAGCCGATGGACAGAGTTCCCTGGTTGATCACGCTCTCGATGGTGTCTTCGTCATCCAGCTTTTCGCTGCCCAGCCACAGGCCGGCCATCAGCAGCGGGAACTGCTTCTTGAGGGCGGTCTTCTGGAACTCGAAACGCTCGTTGAGCTGGCGGGCGGCAATCTCCAGGGCCCAGTCCAGCTTCCCGAAGAACTTCTGGATGCGGGCGGTCTTGTCTTTCTCCTCGTTCATGGCTTCGATGGCCAGCTTCACGATGTTGATGGTGGTGAAGCTCAGGTTACCGCGGCCGATGGACGTCTTGGGGCCGAACTTGTTGCCATACACGCGGGTGCGGCAGCCCATGGTGGCCACCTCGTGCTCGTAGCGCTTGGGGTCATCGGCCTTCCAGGCGTCGTCCTGGTTGAAGCTGGCGTCCAGGTTCAGGAAGTTGGGGAAGAAGCGGCGGGCCGATACTTTGCAGGCGAATTTATAGAGGTCGTAGTTGGGGTCCTCCGGGAGGTAGGAAACGCCGCGCTTCTTCTTCCAGATCTGGATGGGGAAGATGGCGGTGGAGCCGTTGCCCACGCCCTCGTAGGTGGTGTTCAGGATCTCGCGGATGATGCAGCGGCCCTCGGCGGAAGTGTCCGTTCCGTAGTTGATGGAGGAGAACACAACCTGGTTGCCGCCACGGCTGTGGATGGTGTTCATGTTGTGCACGAACGCCTCCATGGCCTGGTGTACGCGGCCCACGGTCTGGTTGATGGCGTGCTGGAAGGCACGGTCCTTACCCTGCAGGCCGGTGAGGTCACGCTTGAGATAATCGTCTATAGGGGCGGTCTTGAGATCGGAATAATCGGCATTCATCATGGCGCCCACCTTCTCCACTTCCTCCTCGAAGGTCTTGCGCACATAGGGTGCCAGATAGAAGTCGAAGGCCGGGATGGCCTGGCCGCCGTGCATTTCGTTCTGGACCGTCTCCATGGAGATGCAGGCCAGCACGGATGCGGTCTCAATACGCTTGGCGGGGCGGGACTCCCCGTGACCGGCCTTAAGACCGTGCTCCAGAATCTTGTCCAAGGGGTGCTGGATGCAGGTGAGGCTCTTGGTGGGGTAGTAGTCCTTGTCGTGGATGTGGATGTAGTTGCCGGCTACGGCGTCGCGCACGGGGTCGCTCAGGAGGCACTCGTCCACATAGCTCTTGGTGGCTTCCGAGGCAAACTTCATCATCATGCCCGCGGGCGTGTCCGCGTTCATGTTGGCGTTCTCACGGGTGATGTCGTTCACCTGGGCCTGGATGATGGTTTCGAAAATCTCGTTGCTCTTGGCCTTACGGGCGATGTTACGCTTGTTGCGGTAGCGGATATACTCCTTGGCAACCTCCTGGCGGGGGCTGTTCATGAGGTGGTTTTCCACCACTTCCTGGATTTCTTCCACCGTCATCTCGTCACGGTCCAGTTCGGAGATGTTCTGGGCTATTTGGGCGGCGAGCACAATGTCTTCGCCGGCGTCGGTCACGTCCATTGCCTTCAGGATGGCGGCAACAATCTTCTGATTGTTGAAATCTACGCGGCGACCGTCGCGTTTAAGTACGCTTTTTACCATAGGGTCTAGTTCTAGTTGGAGTTCATGGGGGCTTTCCCTCGGGAACAAAGTTAATTGTTAAGAATCAACTTTCCCAAGCTTTTGCAAGAAAAAGTTATCAACAACGCAAACGAAAAGCTGTTAATTGTTTGTCAACCAACAGCTTATAAAAATTTCTAAATTAGAATATTTCTAAAATATAACCTTCGTGTTACTTGGGCCGATAAGTTTTCAACAAAGGGCGTTTATTCTCCCACCACCCACACCAGGACGTGGCGGTCGAAGGTCATGTATTCGAGGTCGAACTCCTGCTCGTCCTCGTTCTTGTCAATGAAGGTGGCTTCCAACTCTCCTTCTCCACGGGGACGGAAGCGCTCCACCTCTATCTGTTCCGCGAAGTCCACGTTGTAGCGGCTCAGGAGTTTGAAGATGGCTTCCTTGGCGCACCAGTAGATGGCCAGCTGCTCGTTGCGCTTCTCGTCTTCCAGGTCGTCTATCTCGTCCTCGGAGAGGGCTTTCTTCTCCACGGCGCTGAAGTCCCGGTCCAGGGATTCCACGTCTATGCCGCAGTCTTCCTCATCGTGGAGGATGACAGCCACATACTTTTCCGTATGGGTGATGGAGATATTCACCGGATTGTTCTCCAGGTAGGGTTTGCCGTTGTCGTGGTGGCTCAGGTACACCTTCTCTTCAAAGAGGGTGTTCAGGAGCGCGCGTACGGCCAGGCGCTGCTTACGCAGGCTTTCGCTCTTGATGAAGGAAATTTCCTCCATCTCGTCCGTGGGGGTGGCGCTGAGGGCCGTCAGCTCCTCCTCGGTTTCCGTGATCTGCCACACGCCGATGGTGGCTTCGTTTTCCAGTTTCTTCTTTAAATAAAGTCCCATATAAGGTTGTTTTGGACGAAAACGCATGAGCGCCCGGCTGCACAGGGTGCACCGGGTTTCCTTTTATCTGGTAAGCAATCGCGACAAGGGGTCGTCAGAATTGACGCCCGCTAACAAGTTGGATTTGACCGGACTGGGAGGCTCCATACTTTTCGTTACAAAATATCGGTGCAAAGATAATTCATTTTTGGGAATTCCAACGAATCTTTTCGGGGAAATTCGTATCTTTGTAGTCCTGAAATCATTTTAAACAATAATATCATGAAATTTCTTACTGACGAAAAGCTACTCATCGTAGGTGCTGCCGGCATGATTGGCTCCAACATGGTGCAAACCGCCTGCATGCTGGGTCTCACCCCCAACATCTGCCTGTACGATATCTTTGAACCCGGCCTGAAGGGTGTTCTGGCAGAGATGGACCACTGCGCCTTCCCCGGCGTGAACCTCACCGCCACCATAGACCCCGCCGTGGCCTTCAAGGATGCCAAGTACATCGTATCGGCCGGTGGTGCTCCCCGCAAGGAAGGCATGACCCGCGAAGACCTCCTGAAGGGCAACTGCCAGATTGCCGCCGACTTCGGTGACAACATCAAGAAGTACTGCCCGGACGCCAAGTTCGTGGTGGTTATCTTCAACCCGGCCGATGTGACGGCCCTCACCGCCCTCATCCACTCCGGTCTCAAGCCTTCCCAGCTCACCTCCCTGGCCGCTCTGGACAGCACCCGTCTGCAGGAAGCCCTGGCCCAGGAGTTCGGCGTACAGCAGTGCAAGGTCACCGGCGCCCATACTTACGGTGGTCACGGTGAGGCCATGGCCGTGTTCGCCTCCCAGGTGAAGGTGGACGGCAAGCCCCTCGCAGAGATGGGTCTTAGCGCAGAGCGTTTTGAAGAAATCAAGCACAACACCATCCAGGGTGGTTCCAATATTATCAAGCTCCGTGGCCGCAGCTCCTTCCAGAGCCCTGCCTACCAGGCCGTGAAGATGATCGAGGCCGCCATGGGCGGCGAGGTCTTCACCTGGCCCGCCGGCACCTATGTGAACGAAGGCAAGTACAAGAACGTGATGATGGCCATGCCCACCACCATCGACAAGACCGGTTGCCACTTCACCGCTCCCCAGGGTACCGCCGAGGAAATGGCCGCTCTGGACGCTTCCTACGAGCACCTTGTCAAGATGCGCGACGAGATTGTGGAGCTGGGTATCGTTCCCGCCGTCAAGGACTGGGCCAAAGACAACGCCAACCTTTAATTTCTGGTGACAGCTAAGTAATTGGCTGTCATTTATTTATACAACATTTCTCGTTCGAAAATCGAACGAGAAATGTTGTATAATGCGCTGTCTGTCAGCGAGTTAGTTGTCACCTCAAAAAGGCTATATCGGCCAAATGAGCAGTCCTATCCGGAAAGCGGCGAAGGCACACACCCAGGCAATAAGGATGGTGTAGAGCGCCAGCAGGATGGCCCACCACCAGGAGTGCGTCTCGTTCTTGATGGCCACGAAGGTGGCTATGCAGGGGAAGTACAGCAGCACAAACACCATGAAGGCCAGCGCCGCCGCGGTGGGTACGGTACTCTTGAGCGCCGCCTGCAGCTGGGTGTCTTCCTCCGAGCCCAGGCCCTCGTATTCCTCGCCGTCCTGCGCATACATTACGCCCATGGTGCTAATTACCAGTTCCTTGGCGCCCACGCCGGCCAGCAGGCCCACGTCCATCTTCCAGTTGAAGCCCAGCGGCTCGTTCACCGGTTCGATGGCCTTGCCCAGCATGCCGATGTAGGAATGTTCCTGCTGATAGCCCGTGGAGGCATCCTCGTGCCGCGGGAAGTAGCCCAGGAACCAGATGGCGATGGAAAACAGCAGGATGGTGGTGGCCATCTTCTCCAGGTACTGCTTGCCCTTCTCCCAGGTATGGCGCCAGGTGGCCTTGGCCGTAGGGATGCGGTAAGGCGGCAGCTCCATCACAAAAGGAAGGTCGTCGTCCTTGACGAATTTCGACAGCACAAGGGCCGATAAAATAGCCAGCACAATCCCCAGCAGGTAGATGCCCAGCAGCGCCGTGGCCGGAGAAGAAGGGAAGAACGCCCCCGCGAAGAGCACGAAGATGGGCAGCCGGCCCGCGCAGGACATGAAGGGAATGATGGCGATGGTGACCAGGCGGCTCTTGCGGCTCTCGATGGAGCGCGTGGCCATGATGGCCGGCACATTGCAGCCGAAGCCCATCACCATGGGAATGAAGCTCTTCCCGTGCAGGCCGATCCGGTGCATCAGCTTGTCCACGATGAAGGCCGCGCGCGCCATGTAGCCACTGTCCTCCATGATGGAGATGAAGAAATACAGGATCATGATGTTGGGAAGGAACACCAGCACGCTTCCCACGCCCGCGATGATACCGTCCACCACCAGGTCTTTGAGCCAGCCGTCGGCCATCAGCGCTCCCACCTTTTCTCCCGTCCAGGCCACCAGGGCGTCAATCCAGTCCATGGGATACTGGCCGATGGTGAAGGTGGCCCAGAAAATGAACCACAGCAGCAGGATGAAGATGGGGAAGGCTGCCCACTGGTTGGTGACGATGGCGTCTATCTTGTCCGTGAGGGTGCGCCGGGGCCGCTCCTCCTGGTATTTCTCATAGGTCTCTGCCAGGGCGCCCTGGATGAAGGCGTACTTGGCATCCACGATGGCGCTTTCGGCCGATGTGTCCAGCAGCTCGCGGATCCGGTTCTCCTCTTCGGTGCGGGCCTGCTGCAGGGCCTTGATTTCCGGAATGCCGGAGAGCGTCTTTTCCACGTCCTTGTCCGTTTCCAGATACTTGATGGCCAGGTAGCGGGTGGAATACTGCGAGCGGATGTCTTCGTTGCCGTACAGAATCATCTGCAGGCGTTTGATGCTCTTTTCCAGCTCCGCTCCGTGGTTGATATGGATGTGGCGGGCCAGGTGAGGGTCCGACTGCTCGTAAATCTTGATCACCGTATCGAAGAGCTCCGGAATGCCCTGTCCGTCGCGGCTCACCGTGGGGCACACAGGCATGCCCAGAAGGTAGCCCAGCTGCTTGGTATCCAGCTTGTCCCCTTTGTGCTGCAACTCGTCGTACATGTTCAGGGCCATCACCACCCGCAGGTTCATGTCGATGAGCTGGGTGGTCAGGTACAGGTTGCGCTCAATGTTGGAGGCGTCCACCACGTTCACCACCACGTCCGGCATGGCGTCCAGGAGGTTCTTTCTCACATACAGCTCTTCGGGGGAGTAGGCGCTCAGGGAATAGGTGCCCGGCAGGTCCACCAGGGTTATCTCGTAGTCCTTATACTTGAAATGCCCTTCCTTGGCATCCACCGTCACGCCGGAGTAGTTACCCACGTGCTCGTGGCTGCCGGAGGCAATATTGAAAAGGGACGTCTTGCCGCAGTTGGGGTTTCCCACCAGGGCCACGCGGATGTTGTGGTGGCGTTCTTCGGCCACGTGGGCCAGGGCCTTGTCCAGGCGTTCCTTCTCGGCCAAATCTCCGGGGAGGGCCTGGAGATGCTCATCGCTCACAAGGGCTTCGCGGGCCTCCTGCTCCGTCACCACCTCTATCTGGCGGGCTTCCTCCCTTCGCAGGGATACTTTATAGCCTATAATCTCGTATTCAATAGGGTCCTTGAGCGGAGCGTTGAGCACCACCCTCACCTCCTTTCCGGTAATGAAGCCCATCTCTATGAGGCGTTTACGGAAACTGCCGTGTCCGTTCACACGCACGATGACGGCCTTCTCGCCGGTCTGAAGTTCAGATAGAATCATAGTTGTCGTTGGTTTTGCGCTGGGCGCAAAGTTAGGGCTTATCCCTGCTGCCGTCAATCCCCATTTGTAGGGATTCTGAAGAAAAAGTCCTACCTTTGAAGAATGAAACGCGTAATTTCCTTAGATGTATTGAGAGGTCTTACCATCGCCCTCATGATTGTGGCCAACCTGCCGGGTTCCTGGAGCGCCGTCCTGCCCATGATGCGCCATGCCGCCTGGAACGGCTTCACCCTGGCGGATTTCATCTTCCCCTCCTTCGTCTTCGTGATGGGAGCCTCCATGTACTTCTCCCTCAAGAAGCAGGAGTTCAAATTGAACTGGAAAATGCTCCGGCGCTTTGTGCTGCTCATAGGCGTGGGGCTGCTTGTGAACACCATCAGCATGCTCATCGCCTCCCGCAGCTCCCTCCGGCTCACCGGCGTGCTGGTGAGGCTGGCGCTGTGCTATGGCATATCGGCCGTCATCCTCTGCACGGTGAAGCAGAAATACATCCCCTGGATAGCCGGAGGCCTGCTTTTGCTGTATGCCGGCATCCTGCTGTTTTTTGACGGATACCTCTACGGGCCGGAGAACATCGTAGCCCGCCTGGACCGGGCCGTCCTGGGGGAGCCCCATCTTTATAATGACAAGGGCATAGACCCCGAGGGCCTGCTGTCCACCCTTCCGGCCGTGGCGCATACCCTCATCGGCTTTCTGATGGGGAAAATCTTCGCCTCCAAGGATTTCCGGAAGATGGATTCCTGGGGCACGACCCTGCTGGTGGCGGGTTTCCTGCTCCAGTGGCTGCTGCCCGTGAACAAGAAAATCTGGTCTCCCACCTTTGTTATGATAGTCTGCGGGGCCGATACGCTCATCCTTAGCCTCCTCCATTATCTCATAGACGAGACGGGCGTGTGGAAGCATACGGGCTTTTTCCGCACCTTCGGAAGCAACGCCATCTTCTGCTATCTGCTGAGCGACGTCCTGGCCTGGACCTTCTCCCTCACCGGCTTCCGGAGCTGGGCCATGCGGCAGGTGGGCGTGAATGAATGGACCTCCCTGCTCTTCTCCCTGGGCTGTCTGCTTCTGATCTATCTGATAGCCCTTCCGCTGTACCGGAAAAAGATTTTTATCAAGTTGTAAAAAATTATGTGTATTTTTGCAGGCTAGAAAATAAATAGTAGTATCAATATGAAAAAATTCATCCTCATTGCAGCTGCCCTGTTTGTGGGTACGCTGGCCCAGGCCCAGATTGTGGCCAATGGCGGTTACATCCATGCTTTTGAGAATTCCAAGTATGTTGTAGGAGACAACTACGTTCCCTATAAGGGAAGTTTGGACGGTTTTTATGTAGGGGCCACTTATTATTACAGCCTGGACAAGTATGTTAACGGACTGGCTGTCCTTCCCGGCGCCAACATTTCCGCCCTGTTCGGCCGTCATGCCCAGTTCAATGCTTTCAGCGTGAGCGAACTGGCTCTCAACATCCCGGTTCAGGCCTGCTACACCTACAAAATCAACGAGAACTTCCATGTGTTTGGCCAGACGGGCCCTGCCTTCCAGTTTGCCTTCACACATAACGTTCGGGACAATCAGGGAACTACTTATGCCCTTCTGAAAAAAGACAATCGCTTTGGGGAGTCCCGCTCCCTGTTCAACATCTACTGGGGCATTGCCGCCGGTGTGGAGGTGAGTGAGATCCTCCGCATCGAAATCGGCTACGACTTCGGTTTCTTCAACCTGTCCACTACGGACCGCATTAAGGTGGGCCGCCAGTTCCTCCACTTCGGTGTAGGTTACCTGTTTTAATCCAAAAGCACCTCGCCATCCCGGCGAGGTGCTTTTGAACAACAATAAAAGGATCTGATATTACCTAAACTATATGGCTATATTTTCTGATGCAAAGGTAGCGTGAATGGTGAAGGCGGTCAATCCCTAAAAGTTGGTATTTTGTTAATTTTTAATCTTTAATCTTTAATACTATGAAAAAAGTATTTGCAACCCTTTTTGCAGCAACGATGCTGCTGGCCGGCAGCCAGGCTTACGCCCAGGTGGTGATAGGCGCCGGTTACCTGGCCTCCATGGAGAACACCAAGGACAATGACAAGAAGGTGGTGGACAAAACCACTTATCACGGCTTCTATCTGGGTGCCAGCTACAACTTCAAGCTGGGCGGCTCCGGATTCGGCGTGGCTCCCGGTTTCTATCTGAACATGCTCATGCACAATGAGAACGCCACTGGCGGCAACGCCAATATGGGTCTTACCGTGATGGGTAATTACACCGAGCTGGCCCTGAACATCCCCGTGAACTTCAGCTACAGCTACGAGATTAACGAAGACCTGAAGATCATGGCCTTCCTGGGTCCCAACTTCCAGTATGGCGTCATGGCCAAGACCAACGTAAGGGGCACGGCCAACATCCTTAAGTATACTTTCTCCGATGGTGAGCAGTACAACCACTACGACAGCAAGAACGGCAACCGCAATCCCTTCAACATCTATCTGGGCGGCGGCATCGGCGTTCAGGTGGGGGATGTCCTTTTCACCGTTGGCTACGACCACAACCTGCTGGACGTGGACAAGTATGACAACCTCCGTACCGGCCGCAACCAGATCAAGGCTGGTGTTAACTTCTGCTTCTAATAGCGGGAGAACTCGCAACCGCAGAACAGCTGGTTGTAGAAGTTTTCTTCTTTGATAATTTGATTCCGGCGTTCCTGGAGCCCGCCCTTACGCCAGTTTTGGGCCCACCAGGTAACGCCGGAAACTTGTTCACAGGCCCATCGGCCGGCTTGGTCCACCTGGGAAAGGTCTTTCCAGCGGGAGCTGGCCAGGGTGGTGGCCAAAACTTCAAATCCATTCTGGGAGGCATATTGCGCCGCCCGTAACAAACGCTGCTTGAAACATTCCAGGCAGCGTTTTCCGCGTTCCGGTTCCGTCTCCAGGCCCCGGGCGCAGAGCCGCCAGGCATCGTGGTCGTACACGTCGTCCACAATCTCGATGCCCCATTTGCGGGCATAGCGGATGCATTCGTTAAGCCGGTGGTCGTACTCTTCTCGCGGGAAGATATTGGAGTTGGAATAGAAGATGACGGGGGTGATTCCGCGTTCCATCAGGCACTCCACGATGGCGCTGGAGCACGGGGCGCAGCACGCGTGCAGGAGAATCTTGTCGGCCCCTCCGGGCACCTCGATATACAGGGGCGTCTTCATCAGGAATACCTCCGGGGAAAGCGCAGGACAATGGAAAGGAAGGCCATGACGCCCAGCGCAAAGGGATAATACAGGTGGCCGATGATAGCCAGGGCCGACACCCCCGCCAGGCCGCTGGCCATGAGCATCTGCGCCCCATAGGGAATGATGCCCTGCATCAGGCAGGAGAAGGTGTCCAGGATGGAGGCCGTCTTGCGCGGATCCAGGCCGAAGCGCTCGGTGATATCCTTGGCCAGAGGCCCCACCGTAATGATGGCGATGGTGTTGTTGGCCGTGCACAGGTTCACCAGGGACACCAGGGCGGCGATGGAAAGGGAAGCGGCCCGTCGGCCTGCGATGCGCCGGGTAAGGCCGCCCGTGATAAACTGCAGGCCGCCGTTGTAGCGGATGATTTCCAGCAGGCCGCCCGCCAGCAGCGACACGATGATGAGCTCTCCCATGGAGCCGATGCCTCCGCCGATGGAAGCCATCCAGCCCACGAAGTCAAAAGCGCCTGTACACCAGCCTATGATGCCGTTTACGCCAATTCCTATGGCCAGCACGGTGACCACGTTCACCCCCGCCAGCGCCAGGCCTATCACCAGCAGGTAGGGAAGCAGCCCTATCCATTGCACGGGTGCGGCGGAAGGGGCCGCCGTCACGGAAAGTCCCAGCACCACATACAGCCCCGTGACCAGGATGGCCGCCGGAGCCGCAATCCACAGGTTCACGCGGAATTTGTCCCGCATGGAGCATCCCTGGCTCCCCGTAGCCGCCACGGTGGTGTCTGAAATGAAGGAAAGATTGTCTCCGAAGAAAGCCCCGCCCACGATGATGGCCGTCATGAAGGGAACGCCCACTCCCACCTCCGCCGCAATGCCGGAAGCAATGGGCACCAGCGCCACAATGGTCCCCACAGACGTGCCGATGGCCATGGAAATGAAGCAGGCCGCCAGGAAAAGACCGGCATACAGCAGGTTCCCGGGCAGCACCCGCAGGGTAGCGTTCACCGTGGCGTCAATGGCCCCGATGTCCTTGGCCGTGGCGGCAAAAGCCCCCGCCAGCACGAAAATCCAGATCATCAGCAGCACGTTCTGGTTGCCCGCGCCCTCGGAGAAAATGGCAATCTTGTCGTCCGTCTTCTCCACGCTTCGCGTGATAAGGAGGGCATAGGCCGATGCAATGATGAAGGCCGCGGCCACCGGCACCTTGTAAAAATCGTGGGCCACGATGGAGCCGGCCAGGTATACCGCCAGGAAGACAAAAAGTGGGCTCAGGGCCAGCCAGCCGTTCATTTTGCGTGCGGCCGGCGCCCGATGCTGCGTTTTTTCTGTGTGAATGGCCATAAATTCAGTTCGTTTGGGGACTGCAAAGTTACGCTATTTTCGAAAAAATAACTAACTTTGTGAATTATGAAAAACCCACGCGAGCGTAAAGGAATGAGTGCTGCCATGCACATGGCAGACCTCCTGGACGCCGACTATGCCCTCTTCGGGGTTTTCGGGCGCATGGGACTCCACCTGGGATTCGGAGAAAAGACGGTTGAGGAAGTCTGCGGTGAGGCGGGCGTAGACCCCGGCACCTTCCTCATGCTGTGCCGCATGTATGTGACGGAGGGGTATCGGCCCAGCCGGGAGGAGCTCCAAAATGCAGACCTTGGCGGCATCCTGGACTACCTCCGCAACTCCCATAGCTATTATACGGGCAGCGTGATTCCCGCATTGGAAGAGTCTCTCCGGAAGATGGTAAGAGACTGCGACGAAAAGCAGAAAAACGTGCTCTGGCGCTTCTTTAACGAGTACAAGGAGGAATTGCTGGCCCACTTCCAATATGAAGAGGAGACGGTGTTCCCCTATGTGGAGAAGATGCTCAATTCGGAGGACGGCAACGCCTTCACCATCGGCGAATACGAGGAGAACCACACCAACGTGGAGGAAAAGCTGGCCGATCTGAAAAACCTTATCATGATGTATTTTCCGCCCCGGGGAGACCGGCAGGAGGCCTACAGCGTCCTCTTCTACCTGTACTCGCTGGAGCAGGACCTCCGGAAGCACACCCATATTGAGGACGACATCCTGGTGCCCATGGTCATGCGCATGGAAGAAGTGGTGGCCGCCGCCCGCCCGGAAGGGGAGGAGCTGAGCGCCCGCGAGAAGGAAATCCTGGTGAGCGTGGCCAAGGGCATGCTCAACAAGGAGATTGCAGACCAGCACAACATCTCCATCTACACGGTTATCACCCACCGCAAGAACATCACCCGCAAGACGGGCATCAAGACGGTGGCCGGGCTCACCGTGTACGCCCTCCTGAACAACCTGATAGACATGAATTCTGTTGAATAATTATGGATTACTCTAAGTACGTCAAATTCTATCCGGACTTCCCCATCAAGGGAGTCAACTTCGTGGACATCATTCCCTTCCTTCAGGACAAGGAGCTGTACCGGCACCTCTGTGACGACCTCGCCGCCCTCTGCGACGCCCCCAACGTGGCCGCCCCCGAGGCGCGCGGCTTCCTCTTCGGCGCCGGCATGCTCTATGGAAACAACATCGTGAGGAACCTGATTCCCCTGCGCAAGAAAGGCAAGCTTCCCTTCAAGGAGGGAGACCTCATCCAGGTGGAAATCATGAAGGAGTACGGTCCGGACCACGTGTACTTCCGCAAGTCGGACCTGGCCGCTTCCGCGCCATCCGGAGACACCATCGAGATCACTTTCTTCGACGACATCCTGGCCACCGGCGGCACGGCCCGCGGCCTGGCCCAGGGCCTCAATGCCCAGACGGTGTACATTGACGGAAAGAGCTACAAGGTAAAGGTGAAGGACTTCGTGTTTCTGGTAGAGATTGACGACCTCCCCGGTCGCGCCCGTCTGGAAGACATCGCCCCCGTCAAGTCCCTCATCCACGTAAAAGAGTCTGAATAATGAGCCTCCAAGACCGAATCATCCCCGACGGAATCACCTTTGACGATGTCCTGCTGGTTCCCGCCTTCTCCCAGGTCCTTCCCAGGGAGGTCTCTCTGAAGGGCCGATTCTCCAAGCACATCTACCTGGGTTCTCCCTTCGCATCGGCCGCCATGGACACGGTGACGGAGGCCCCCATGGCGCTGGCCATGGCCCAGGCCGGAGGAATCGGCGTCATCCATAAGAACATGGGCATCGAGGCCCAGGCCGCCCAGGTGGCCAAGGTAAAAGCCGACGGAGGCGCCCGCGTGGCTGCCGGCGTGGGCATCACGGCCGACGCCCTGGACCGCGTGAAGGCCCTGGTGGCCGCCGGCGTGGATGCCGTGGTGCTGGACTCCGCCCACGGACACTCCAAGGGCGTGATAGACACCCTGAAGGCCATCAAGGCCGCCTTCCCGGAGCTGGACGTGGTGGTGGGCAACATTGCCACCTCCGAGGCCGCCCGGGACCTCATTGCCGCCGGCGCGGACGGGCTTAAGGTGGGTATCGGCCCCGGCTCCATCTGCACCACGCGCATCGTGGCGGGTGTGGGTGTGCCCCAGCTCACCGCCATTGCGGCCGTGGCTTCCGTGGCCGGAGAAAGCGTGCCCGTGATTGCCGACGGCGGCCTCCGTTACTCCGGAGATGTGGTGAAGGCCCTGGCCGCCGGCGCCCACTGCGTCATGTGCGGCAGCATGTTCGCCGGCACCGACGAAGCCCCCGGCGAAGTGGTGGAAGTGGACGGCGTCAAGATGAAAGGCTACCGTGGCATGGGTTCCATCGATGCCATGGAGGCCGGCAGCGCCGACCGCTACTTCCAGAAAGACGTCAAGAAGCTGGTTCCCGAAGGCGTGGTGGCCCGTGTGGCCTACAAAGGCCCCGTGGCCGATGTCCTGTACCAGCTGGAGGGCGGTCTCCGCTCCGGCATGGGCTACTGCGGCGCCGCCGACCTCACAGCCCTTCACAGCGCCCGTTTCATTAAGATAAGCCCCGCCACCGTGCAGGAAAACCACCCGCACGACGTGGCCATCGCCAAAAAAGCACCGAATTACTAGAAGAACAGCAACTCCCGGTATTTGGGAAGCGGCCACAGGGCGTCGTCCACCAGCATTTCCAGGTTGTCGGCACTCTCGCGTACTTTGTCCATCAGGGTTTTGACCTCCGTTGAGTAGGCGTAGGCCCGTTCCGGCATGTTCTCCATGCGGTTGGCTTTTTTGCGGGTCTCCACCAGGGTTTTGACATCGGCGGACAGGGCATTGATGAATCCGGCAATTTTTCGGCAGGTCTCAATGTCGGCCTCACAAAGGTGGAGGTACTCCTCACCAAAGATTTCCTTGCTTCCCTGGATGTTTCTGATAAGGACGTTCTGGTAGGTGACGGCGGCCGGAATCACGTGATTGAGGCAGACATCTCCCAGCACGCGGGCTTCAATCTGCATCTTTTTCACGTAGGTTTCTTCCTGGACCTCTACGCGAGCCTCAATTTCGCTGGGGGTAAGGACACCCGTATGGGAGAAAAGCTCCACGGATTTTTCTTTACGGAAGGTTTGGAAAGCCAGGGGCACGTTGGTGACGGGAGAAAGGCCTCTGCGGACGGCTTCCCGCTGCCATTCCTGACTATAGCCGTTTCCTTCGAACATCACCGGGGCTGCTTCTTCCAGAAAGGCGCGGATGACGGCCAGCAGGGCTTTGTCCTTGGCCTCTCCTCGTGCAAGCTTCTCTTCTACGCGGGCCTGGAAATCTTTGAGACTTTCCGCCACGGCGGCATTGAGCACATACGTGCTGGCTGCGGCATTGGCCGATGCTCCAACGGCCCGGAACTCGAAACGGTTGCCTGTGAAGGCGAATGGAGAGGTGCGGTTGCGGTCTGTATTGTCCGGAATGATTTCCGGAAGGGAGCCTATCAGGTCGATGCTCTTTTTGACGGCTGCCTCCTGGGCAAGACCTTCCGGTTGAAGCAGACTCTGGAACACATGCGTAAGTGTAGAGCCGGAGAAGACGGACATCACTGCCGGCGGGGCCTCATGACCACCCAGGCGATAGGAATTGCTCAGCGAGCAGACGGAGGCCATGAGGAGGTCCTGGTGCCGGCAGACGCCTTTTACTACCGCAACATAGAAGGACAGGAAGCGAAGGTTCTTTTCCGGTGTTTTTCCCGGAGAGAGCAGGTTTACGCCTGTGTCTGTCTGCATGGACCAGTTACAGTGTTTTCCACTTCCGTTCACCCCTTGGAAGGGTTTCTCGTGGAAAATGACTTTTAAATGGTGCTTTTCCGCCACCTTCTGCATCACAATCATCAGCAGCATGTTTTGGTCAATGGCCGTGGTGATTTCGGAAAAGACAGGGGCACACTCAAACTGGCCCGGAGCCACTTCGTTGTGGCGGGTCTGCAGGGGAATGCCCAGCTTGAAAGCCTGCGTTTCAAAGTCTTTCATAAAGGCCGCAACCCGAGACGGAATGGCCCCGAAGTAATGGTCGGACAGTTGCTGGTCTTTGGCCGATGTATGGCCTATCACAGTGCGGCTGCACAGCTGCAAATCCGGTCGGGCGTTATAGAGGGCCTCGTCCACCAGGAAATACTCCTGCTCCAGGCCCACGTTCACCCGCACATGCCGGACATCCGGCTCGAAGAGACGGGCCACGGCAGTGGCGGCATCGTCCAGGGCCTGGATAGACCTCAGGTTAGGCACCTTCATGTCCAGGGCCTCCCCGGTATAAGAGACAAACACCGAGGGGATGCAGAGTGTCTCATCCAGTATAAAAGCGGGGGAATGGGGATCCCAGGCCGAATATCCCCTCGCTTCGAAGGTGTTCCGCAGCCCTCCGTTGGGAAAACTGGACGCATCCGGCTCCTGTTGTACCAGGGCGTTTCCCTTGAAGTTTTCCATGGCGGCTCCGTCTTCCAGGGACAAGAACGCCTCATGCTTCTCTGCCGTGGAACCGGTGAGGGGTTGGAAAAGATGGGTATAATGGGTGGCTCCCCGCTCCGTGGCCCAGGACTTCATGCCGGAGGCAATCTCATCGGCCAGAGACCGGTCGATTTTCTCCCCGGTCTTGCGCGCCGTCAAAACGGCCTCATAGGCCTGTGCAGACATGTATTCCCGCATAACTTCCGGAGAAAATACATTTTGCCCGAAATATGTGGAAACGGGACCAGCTTCTTCAAAATATCTCTTTGCCTCATGGGCCGCTGCGGCTTGAAGCGCTTTTTCTCTGAAATTTGCCATATCATCAACTATTTTTATTACTCTTATGGTTCAATGCCGCTTTGACAAAGTGAACAAAAATGGGTTGAGGGTGCTCCGGCGTACTCTTCAGTTCCGGGTGGAACTGAGTGGCGATAAAAAAGGGATGCTCCGGAATCTCAACAATCTCTGCCAGGCGACTTTGAGGATTGATTCCACTCACGTGGAGGCCTGCCGCCTGCAATTCGTCGGCATAAAGGTTATTAAGTTCATACCGGTGCCGGTGCCGCTCGGAAATCATTTGCCTGCCGTATATCTGAGAGGCCAGTGTTCCCTTTTGCACCTTGCAGGGATAAGCCCCCAGGCGCATGGTCCCTCCTTTCCGGGTGGTTTTTTTCTGCTCCTCCATCAAGTCTATTACCGGGTGCTTGGTGTCCGGGTTTTCTTCGGTGGAGGCGGCGTCGGCCCAGCCCAAGACGTTTCTGGAAAATTCCACCACGGCCATTTGCATCCCCAGACAAATGCCAAAGAAGGGGATTTTGTTTTCCCTGGCGTGGCGGACGGCACAGATTTTCCCTTCCAGACCGCGGGCGCCAAAGCCCGGGGCCACCAGAATACCATCCACGCGGGAGAGTTTTTCAGAAACATTTTCGGGGGTAATGTGGTCGGCCTGAACCGTGATAACATTCACTTTGCAGCAGTTGGCCGCTCCGGCATGGACAAAACTCTCCTGAATGCTCTTGTAGGCATCTTGAAGCTCTACATATTTTCCAACAAGGGCTATGTTTACTTCCGACTCCGGATGTGCCAGCTTTTCCAGAAAACTTTTCAGTTTGCTCAAATCCGGCGCCGGGAGGTCCGGAATTTCCAATTTATTCACAACCACCTCATCCAAGTGTTCCGCTTCCATATTAAACGGAACCTGGTAAATGCTCCAGGCATCCATGGACTGGATGACGTGGCCGGGCTTTACATTGCAGAAAAGGGCAATCTTGCGCCGGAGTTCCGGCGTCAGCTCTTTTTCGGTACGGCAGACGATGATGTCCGGATGGACTCCTTGTGACTGCAATTCCTGCACGGAGTGCTGTGTGGGCTTGGTTTTGAGCTCTTTTGCCGCCTTCAAATAAGGAATGAGGGTAAGATGGATGCTTAGGAAATCTTCTTCCGGCATCTCCCACTGCAATTGACGCATGGCCTCCACAAATGGCTGGCTTTCCATGTCGCCCACGGTGCCACCCACTTCCGTGATGATGACGTCGTAGTCTCCGGTTTGGCCCAGAAGAAGCATTCTGCGTTTGATTTCATCCGTAATATGGGGGACAATCTGGACCGTTTTTCCCAAATACGCGCCTTCCCTTTCTTTTGTAATGACGGTGTTGTAGATTCTGCCGGTGGTAACGTTGTTGGCCTGCGAGGTATATACCCCCAGAAAGCGTTCATAATGCCCCAGGTCCAAGTCCGTTTCTGCCCCGTCCTCCGTCACATAGCATTCCCCGTGTTCGTAGGGGTTCAACGTTCCGGGGTCTATGTTCAGATAAGGGTCGAATTTCTGGATGGTGACGCGGAGGCCTCTAGCCTGAAGAAGTTTGGCCAGGGAGGCCGCGATAATCCCTTTTCCCAGAGAGGATGCCACTCCTCCCGTAACGAAAATATACTTGGTGTTCATAGCCCGATATTTATATACCGGGGTTCAAAGATAGAGATTTTCTCGAAAATAATTCGTAAATTGCAAGATATTTTTGAAGGCAATGGACAAAATCCTCATTTTAGACTTTGGCTCCCAGGTTACGCAGCTCATCGGACGTCGCCTGAGGGAACTGAATGTTTTCTGCGAAATTTATCCCTACAACAAGGTACCCGACATAGATGCTTCGGTAAAAGGCGTTATCCTTTCCGGAAGCCCCTGCTCCGTGCGGGATGCCAATGCCCCTCAGGCCGATTTAAGCCCCTTCCGGGGCCGCCTTCCGCTGCTTGGTATCTGCTATGGAGCCCAGTACCTCTCATATATCGGTGGCGGAAAGGTGGAAGCCTCCGACACCCGGGAGTACGGCCGCGCCATTCTTACGGTGACGGCGGAATCCCCGCTCCTGAAGGGCGTGAGCCGCCAGACTCAGGTTTGGATGTCCCATGGAGACAGCATATCGGCCCTTCCAAAAGGCGCGCAGGTCATTGCTTCTACGGCGGATGTTGTAAACGCCGCTTTTCAGTTCGCGGACGAACCCACGTATGCCGTGCAGTTCCACCCCGAAGTATTCCATACCTCAGAAGGCTCCCGCATGTTGGAGAATTTCGCCCTGGGTATCTGCGGGTGCAAAGGAGATTGGACGCCGGATTCCTTCATTGATACAACCGTGGAGGATCTTCGGCGGAAAATCGGCACGGAAAAAGTCATTCTGGGCTTGAGTGGCGGCGTAGATTCCACCGTGGCTGGCGTTCTGCTGCACAAGGCCATCGGAGACCAGCTCACCTGCATCTTCGTGAACAACGGCCTTCTCAGGAAAAACGAATTCGAGGGAGTGCTGGCCTCCTACAAGGATATGGGCCTGAATGTCATCGGGGCCGATGCCTCCGCGGCTTTCCTTGAGGCTCTCAAGGGCGTGACGGAGCCTGAGGCCAAGCGCAAGATTATCGGCCGGCTGTTTGTGGAGACCTTTGATTCCTATGCCAAAAAGATAGAAAACGCCCGCTGGTTGGCCCAAGGGACCATTTATCCGGATGTTATTGAGAGCGCCGGCATCCCCGGCATCGCCTCCAAAATCAAGAGTCACCATAATGTGGGTGGCTTGCCGGAGGAGATGAACCTCAAAATTGTGGAACCGCTCAGGATGCTATTCAAAGATGAAGTTCGCCGCGTAGGCCGTGCCCTTGGCATCAAGGAGGAGCTGGTAAGCCGCCATCCTTTTCCGGGCCCGTCGCTGGCCATCCGCATTATCGGAGAAGTCACCGAAGAAAAGCTCTCGGTGCTACGGGAGGCCGATGACATTTTCATTCGCGACCTCCGCGCCTACGACTGTTCAGGCATGGATTTCCCTTCCGCTTCAGACCCTCGCGTGAAGGCCGCCAACCTCTACGATGCCATCTGGCAGGCCGGCGTGATTCTGCTGCCGGTAAAGAGCGTTGGTGTAATGGGAGATGAACGCACATATGAGAATCCGGTAGCCCTCCGTGCCGTGGTGTCTACGGATGCCATGACGGCCGACTGGTTCCCCCTTCCCTACGATTTCCTGCGGGATGTGTCCAATGAGATTATCCGGAAAGTCCGCGGTGTGAACCGGGTAGTTTACGACATCTCCTCCAAACCCCCGGCAACCATTGAGTGGGAATAGCCTGCGGCAAGGCACAAAAAAAGTCCGGAGCGTGGAGCTTCGGACTTTTTTGTGGGGTGTTCAGGAATTATCTCTTCTTGCAGTTCAGGGTCATGATGACGGAGTAGCCGGCTTTCGTCAAGCTTTCCGTTCCCTCGTAAGTTTTACAATTTTTTGTACAATTAACTCTCCAGTTTCACCGCCTTCGGTTTCTTAGGCCTTCCTGGACGCTTCGCGGGAGCCTTGCGGGATCGGTAGAGCGGGGCGCATCCCTCAGGGATATCGAGTCCGAAGGCCTTGCAGATGTCCACTTGGTCACCGACGAACGGGGTGATATGGCGCATCTTCCCCTTGT
>JAFVAU010000014.1 GCA_017480345.1 Bacteroidales bacterium | reverse complement strand
AAATGCACGCAACTTCCGGAGGAATTCAAGCAGTGTGTGTTCGCCTTTCTTGAAACTGTCCCGGAAGCATCTTTCCAGTTCATTGGAAAGATGCTCGGGATGTAATCACGTCTCAGTTCACCTTTTTCTGCCGTGAGAATGCCTTTCATCTTACAGCAAGTAATAATTCGTCAGGAAATAAGATTTCTCCCAATCCACAATCTTCAGCTGAGCTTCCTTTTCGGGATGGATATTGAATTCGTCCAGAACCATCACCCGCTTGCTCTCCAGGTCATAGAGCGGCCATTCCTTTGCCTTTCCGTCCGGGGACTGCGCAGCGGTGAGCGACGGGTTGCCGGTCTTGGCAAACTGCACCCACATCCGACGGATGTATTTCCCGAAGGTGGCGTCAAAGGCCCTTCCCGACATGTCGGTAAACTCCTGGTGGTTGAATAACGTGGCAACTTCTATGGCATGTCCGCACTTGATCATCGGCAGAGTGGACTCGGGCGTAAACAAGTAGGCATAAACCTTGCCGCCGGCCTTGGTCTGTTCCTCCGCCAACTTGACAGCCGGGCCGATAAACCAGTCCTGGCTGAACAGGCTCGCGGTCTTCTGCCAGTCTTCTCCCGGGACGCTGTCGCAATACTGCCGGGCAAGTTCCCGCTCTTCCTCGGTCAGCACGCCGAATTTTTTCTCGATGCGATTGGCCGCCCAGGCGTTCCAGGCATCAGGTCCCATCATGCCGGCGAAGGCGTTCATCTCATCTTTGTTGCAGCCGCTGAGAAACGTTATGTTCTTTGCCGCCCCCTCTGTGTAGGCCTTCCACGGGTCCAGGGGGAGGTGCTTGCCATCTCTTTCGGGAAGCGTGCGTACACCCATCACCTGGAACAGGCCGAACATGCGTCCCGCCGTGTCCACAATCTCTTCGGCGCTGAGCTTCATGAGATCTGCCACACTCTTGCAACCCAGCTCCGCCATCACGTCATTGGTGCAGACAATGGCCTCTTCGGTGGACCTGGTCTGTACAGGAGCGCCGCTCTGGGCAATCACCCGCTTGAAGTATTGCTGGGCATCCGGTACGAGCGGAAGCATCGTACAGCTGGCCGCTCCGGCAGACTCTCCCCATATGGTCACGTTGTCGGGGTCTCCGCCGAAGGCCGCGATGTTCTCGTGAACCCACTTGAGGGCCATCCTCTGGTCCAGGAGTCCCAGATTCTGGGCATCCGGATAGTCCTTCCCATCCGCCAGATGGGACAGATGGAAAAAGCCGATCACGCCCACGCGGTAGGCAATGGTAACAACGATGACATCCGGATTCTCCTTGACGAAGTTATGGCTGTCATATGTGGCATCGGCCGTGCCTCCCGTCTCGAAGGCACCGCCATAGATCCAGACCATGACGGGCTTCTTGCCCGGATGAGCGTCGGCAGCCTTCCATACATTCAGGTACAGGCAGTCCTCGCCCGTACCGTAAAGGCTGGCCGCATCACCTTCCGGCTGAAGGGGCGTTTTTCCATAATAATAAGCCTCATACACACCGTTGTCGGGGATACAGGATACAGGGGCCTTCCAGCGGAGGTCACCCATGGGTTGCCGAGCCACAAACGGAATACCCTTGAAGGCAAGGACATTGTCCTCGTTCTTGCCCACGAAGGTTCCGTTGATACACTTGACGGCCACGGACGGGTCGTACTTTCCGTCAACAATCTGTTTGTTAACGCCGAATTGAGGAATAAGTTGACTCATGGCTAAAAGGGTTTGGTGATATTTCGTTTACTATCTTCCCCAGGTGTTGCCGGGGATTTCTTTGATTTTGAGGTTATCCTCGGAAGCGAGGTTGGTGAGGATGGCGGATAGCAGCAGAAGGGCGGGAAGAATTCTTTTTACTACGGTGTTTTTCATTATTGTGTTAGTCTATACATCTCACTGACATGGATGAACCCGCGTTTTTCAAAGAAACGGTGGGCGCCATGGTTGTCCTTTCCGGATTCCAGATAAATCTCCTGAATCCCCTTTGAGCGCAACCAGTCGATGGCCGTCTGAAGAAGGGTATTGCCCAGACCAATGCCCCGGCACTGAGGATTCACCAGGACATCGCCCACCATGCCGAAGGGGCAGTCTTCGTTCCCCTCGATGTCGGCCACACAGAATCCCATAAGGGTTCCCTGGGCATCGACGGCTTTCCAAACGTGCGCGATGGCGTCGTTACTCATCTCGGAGAGAATATACCTCATCCACCTTTCCCGGGCGTCCGGGGCCGGACAGGTAATGAAACGGTCTCCCTGAACGGCTCCCACGCCCACCCCCATCTGAATTTCTCCGTGGGAGATATACTCGGGATGGGCGGTAATGTGGCCGATGAAAAGGTCGGCAAGGGCCTTGGCATCGGCGGCCGACGCCGTTATTATTGCAATCTGTTTCTCTTGTCCTTCCATTAATATTTTTTAGTTGTTCCCGAAATAAAGATCCTTCTTCCTGAGGAATTCAAGCATATAGACAGGCAACCTGGCAATGGACCCGTCAAATGCCACATTGTCATTGCAGAAGACCATCCCCAGAGGGATGTCGTACCCTTCGCTTTCCCAATATACTCACTCCCCCTTTCTGCGTATTTTCCAAGGCTCGCCGTAAATCCAACATACTGAATAAGGCATTTGCCCGTCATTTCCTTGGGTTGCTCCAGCCCCAGGATATGCAGGACGGAGGGCGCCACATCGGCCAAAACGCCGTCTTGCACAGAAGCTTTCCGGTTCTCCGTCACATAGATAAAGGGAACCGGATTGGTGGAATGCGCCGTGTTGGGAGAACCGTCGGCATTGAGGGCATGCTCCGCGTTGCCGTGGTCGGCAGTGATAATGGTTTCATAGCCCATCTTCCGGGCCGATTCCACCACCTCCTGCAGGCACAGGTCCACCATCTTCACGGCCGATTCGATGGCCGTATAGACACCGGTATGGCCCACCATGTCACTATTGGCGAAATTCACCACCGCAAAGTCGTATCGGCCCGTTTTGAGCGCCTCCACCAACTTGTCCTTCACCTCATAGGCCGCCATCTCGGGCTTCAGGTCATAGGTGGCCACCTTGGGCGAGCTCACCAGGATGCGGTCTTCCCCCTCGAAGGGCTCCTCACGCCCGCCGTTGAGGAAGAAAGTCACGTGTGCGTATTTCTCCGTCTCCGCCACGTGCAGTTGCTTCAGGCCCCGGCTTGCGATATATTCGCCCAGGGTGTTCTGCACATTCTCCTTTGGGAAGAGGATATGTACGCCTGTAAAGGTGTCGTCATACGGCGTCATGCAATAATACTGAAGGCCGGGAATGGTCTTCATACCCTGCTCCGGCATGTCCTGCTGCGTGAGCACCATCGTCAATTCCCTTGCGCGGTCACTGCGGAAGTTGAAGAAAATGACCACGTCGCCTTCCCTGATGCGGCCGTCCACCTTGCTGTTCACCAGCGGCTCCATGAACTCGTCGGTGTTCTTGTGCTCCTCCGTATGGGAATCATAGCAAGACTGGATGCCTTCCACCATGTCATCAACCGGGCGTCCATTGCCCTCAACCAGCAGGTCGTAGGCCAGTTTGATGCGCTCCCAGCGCTTGTCGCGGTCCATGGCATAATATCGGCCGATAACAGATGCCACAACGCCTGTACCCGCTTCCTTCATGTATTTCTGCACATCTTGGACGAAGCCCTTGCCGGCCCGGGGGTCCGTATCCCGGCCGTCCATGAAGCAGTGCACGTAGCAGTGCTCAATCTCATACGCCTTGGCAATGTCGATGAGCTTTAGCAGGTGGTTCAGGGAAGCATGCACGCCGCCGGTGGATGTCAGGCCCATCAGGTGAATGCGCCTTCCGTTCTCCTTCGCAAGAGTAAAGGCCGATTTGATTTCCGGGTTCTCCAGGATGGAATTGTCGGCACAGGCACGGTCGATCTTTACCAGATCCTGATAAACGATGCGCCCGGCACCGATGTTCAGGTGTCCCGTCTCCGAATTGCCCATCACGCCGTCGGGAAGGCCTACATAGCCTCCAGAGGCCTGCAATTGGGAATGCGGATAACTGGCCAGCAGGTGATCCAGATAAGGGGTGGGGGTCTTCGCAATCACATCCCCCCTGCCCCCGTCTCCGATGCCCCAGCCATCCAGGATGATCAAAAGCGCTTTCTTCCCTCCGGCGTTGTCGGCGGCGTTCGGCGTACACGTGGTGAACACACCCGTGAAGCACACGAGGGCGGACACCATCACCCGGAATACCAACTTGTTCATCGTCATGTCAATGGCTTGCCTTATATGCGGCCACGCGTTTGGCAACGTTGTCCTTGATGTTGTTGAAGATTTTGTCTGCTTTCATGGTTATTTTTTTAGTGTGGATGTTGTACCGACAAGGGAAGGCCCTTCTGCGAAAGATAGAACATATAGAGTATGGCAGGCTTGGAACCCCGGTTCTCTCCGTGGTGGATGGTGTTTACCATTTCAACCACGGCTTCTCCCTCATGTACCGTCTTCTCCGTACCATCCTGGCTGATGATGGTCAGTTCACCCTGAACCAGAATTCCAAAGTTCATCACAGGGTGGTGGTGCCAGCCCAGTTTCTGCCCAGCCGGAAACTCATATTTGATGACCACCAGTTCGGGGCGTCCCTGCAGATAGTCGGGCAGTGCCATGCCGTCCCAGCTCTCACTGGTACGGACTAGCTCAATGGATTTGACGGTTTTCATTGCTTTTCTATGGTTTATACACAGATGGAGCCGCTATCTTCCCCAGGTGTTGCTCTATTCTTCTACTGGCAGTTTTTCTTTTATAAAAAAGGACTTGACCTTACTCTCGGTTATCAAGACGCTTTCTTGATGGAAAAAAACGCAGAGATCCTTTGCGATGGCTTCCACTACACCTTTCTTAGGGTCCAGCAAACAGATAACAAGCGTCTTTTCCTGTGTAAAGTCACCATTTTCGTGGAAATAGCCACCTTCTGAAACGATATACGAGAAAGGGACATGGTAACTTTGACATACGTGCTTCATTACGTCCACGTACATCTCGGTGTTATACTTCTGCCGTTTAGTGGCGGCATCGTTCAAGCCAACGCTTATGGTTATCTCTATCATGGTATCAATTATTAGCAAACTCTCTTGGAGGACCCGTTCCCAAGGCGCTCGGCCCAGGACATCATGAGGTCTTCCCGCCTTCCGAAAATATCCTTCTGCATGCCGATGGTGTCGTCAAAGACCATGGTCTGTCGGTCTTCGCCCGAGAACTTCTTCCACTCGTATTTGTCGGTGGAGGGGTTGCCTGTCCTGGCAAAGTTGGTCCACATCTCCTTCACCACATGGCGGAACTCGCACTCGTCGTTTCCAACGATTTCTCCGCTTCCCATCGGGTCCTCAATGCAGTTGTCAAACAGGTACGAAAGTTCGGCCGCGTGTATGGCGCCAAGATAGGGGGTTGTCACCGGCTTATTGACGAAGTACATGTAGGTGTTGCCACCCGCGGCAGCATGCCTGATGGCCATGTCGGTATTGCCGGCGCGGAAGTTGATGTCGTTGCAGTACTGCTCCAACCTGCTCCCCTCGCTTTCGCCGGCAAGCGTAGCCATAAACTCGTCATACATGGCCTTCTCCTGCCCGTTAAGCAGCGCGCGGTCCCGCTTGGCAATCCACCTCAGCGTATTCAGGAAGCCTTCTTCTCCACCCTCGGACGGAACAAAGTACCTGATTTCATCCTGATTGGATCCAATCATCATGTCTATCTTGGCCCGCTTCCCGTCTCCCCACATCTTATACATCTCCGCCCGGTCCTCGGGCAGCGTGACGCCGTCCAGGAGCGGGAAGTTGGCCGTTCCCAGAAGGCAGTTCTTGTCAATGAGCGCCGCTTTCAGATAGGCGTCCACAAGCTGCCCGGTGGTGAGCACCATCAGTTCGTCCATGGTCTGGCAGCCTGTTACGGACAGGAAGTTCTGCGTAACGTGGATACCGTGTTCCATGGTGTCGCAGTAGGCGATATTGGCGCTCTGGGCAATGATTCTTTTGAAGAGGCCCTCGCTTCCTTCGATAAGCGGGAGGAAGGTGACGCTGGCCGAGCCTGCCGACTCACCGAAAATCGTCACATTGTCCGGATCGCCGCCGAACCCGGCGATGTTTTTCTGTACCCACCTGAGAGCCTCAAGCTGGTCCAGCAGGCCCAGGTTGCCGGCCTCCTTGAAGTTCTCTCCGCCGGGAACCCGCTCGAAGTTCATGAATCCCAGGAAACCGAGCCGGTAGTCGATGGACACGAACAGGATGTCGGGGCACTGCTTGGCAATACCGGTAAGGTCGTAGAGGGGCGACGCCTGGGATTCGGCGCAGAATCCGCCGCCATGAATCCACACCATAACGGGTTTCTTCATGTCCGTGCAGCCGGTATTGCAATAGACGTTCAGCACCAGGCAGTCCTCGCCGAACTCCGCCGTTCCGTTCGAATCGTTCACGGGCCCGATGGGGACGTGGCCGGGCTTGGTGGCCTCGTACACGCCGTCATCGTCTGCGGCGGGAAGCGCCTTCTTCCAACGAAGTTTCCCCAGCGGCTGCGTTGCATAGGGAATGCCCTTCCAGATAATCAGTTCGTCGGTCTCGCTTCCCACGAAGGTTCCGTTGTTGCACTTAACGGCCTTTTCTATTTTCAGGTTACTCATCGTGCTGTTCTTTTACTGTTTTTCACTCTTCTGTACTTTGCCAAATTACTCCACCGAGAAATCGTTGTCGGCGTAGAGGATAACGTCATCCTTGAAGACAGTCTTGACATACGGGTTCAGGCTATATTTGTAGGTCTTGCCATCCATTTTGAACTTCACCATCAAGTCATCCTTGCAAGCATAGGCGCCCAGTTTGATGTCCGTTCCGGCAGGGTAGCTGTTCTGGAATGTTGATTTGGGAATCAAGGCCTGACCCTTACTGTTATACACCATAATGTTGGATATGTATTTACCCGCAAAATTGTTCTTCAGGATCAGGTTGCCGGCTCTGTAGTTTATAATCTTGGGCATGGGTTTAATATCCGTAAAACTACAGTGCCAGTCATAAGTGTTCATATCGGCCTTGGTTCCCCAGAATTTCATAAAGCCGTAGTTGCCTTCCGCTTCAACCTTAACGCGCAGGGGGTCGGATTCAGTATCATCCGGCTTGTCCGACATATACCATACCCAGGAACCGCGAATTTGCATGGAACTGCGATATGTATCTGAATTACCCAGATCGAAACCTTGATCCTCAGAGAAGGCAAATTTAGGCACATTATTAAACTTAAGCCCCCAGGCAGCCGTGTTATTTGCGGAATTGTTGGACACGTCAACATCTTTCTCCGTCCAACTCTTGGTATCCGACCAGCTCCAGCCGGCATTTACGTTGACCGTGCCACCGCCATTGATTCCCGAAGAGGTTGTTTCATTCTGGCCGTCTACATCCTTGCCTTTTTCTCCGCCCAGATTGGCGCTGACGCCACATCCAATATTAAAGGTTTTTGTTTTCGAATAATTGGTGGTCTTATTGACGGTTTCAGGGATAGGGAAACCTTCTGACGGGAAATCTGCGACTGCCTGACCGTTTTTGTCAATAAGCGTATTTCTCACCTTGAAAGATGTAATGTAAGCTCCGCACCAGCGCAAATACACCCAGAAGAAGGACGTCCATTCGGCTCTCTTCCCCTGGAACATCTTCTCATTGGCCACATTGGCGGTCATATCCATAAAATAGTAGTCACCTGCACCGTTCTCTCCTTCATATACGTGGATGGGATATACGTCGAAAGCGACAGTGACGGGAGCAGTGCCATTAAATCTGTAACTGGTACGGAAAAAGACCTCGTTGATAGAAAATACGCCATATGCGCTAACGTGCACCCTGCCCGTAATCTTCTTGATACTGGCGATCCCCTTATCTTTATCTTCCCCATCGGCTTTTGATTGCGCTACTTCAGCATCGTAAATAGCCTGCTGACGAAGCAAATCTTCCAGAAACGTCCCAAAGAAATAGTAGGTAAGGTCGTTCTCAAGGGCCTCCTTATCTGTATAGATCGGGGCCTCATTGGCGTCGTATTCTCCCGCCTCGGCGTCCATGGGATCAGGAACAACGGTATGATCCGACTCAAAGCTGTATCGTTCCAAGTATTCCTCTGTACTGGGAATAATGTAATAACCATTATTCCAACCGCTGATAGCGAGAAGGAGCGCGCTGTCAATGCTGTCATCGTCCAGGAAATATCCCATTTCCGGATTACGCTCGAAAACAGCTTGAATCTCCGCCTTCTTGGGATGGAGAATGGCCATGACAACGCCTTTTTCGTACAGTTCCACAAACTGCTCTTCCGGCAAGTCGCTCACCTTGTCAAGAATCACCATATAGGTATTGTCGGTAATGGCACTTGCCCCTACGGTGATAAAATCGCTATACGCGTCTTTCAGCTCTGCAGCCGCTCCCGCAGCCATATAAACCTCGTAAGGGAAAACAACGTCCCAGTCATAATTAGAAAGCTCTACATCCGCAGGGTTCACCACGCGCGGGGTCTCTTTTTGGCACGACGAGATGAACCCGACTGCGGCAACACAAAGCAGGATGGCGCTGCACATCTGTTTGAAAGATTTTATCATGATACTCCTTTTATAAGTTTTTTCAGATTACTCTACCGGGAAGCCTTGTAGGCGGCAACGCGTTTGGCTACGTTGGCCTGCTTGGAATAGTCGATGGGTATAATGTTACTCATAGGGTTTGCTCACCCTGCAGGGTTATGAACGACATTGCATTTGCAAATATAGAAAAAGAACAGTGACAAAGCAAGACCGCCAGCCCCGGGAGGAGGTCTCCCATGCCCGTAAAATGCAACCAACCAAAAGTCAGCGTATTATAAAAAATCGCCTGTGCGGGTTTGCATAGGCGATTTCGCATAAGTAACTGCTAACCTGTCACTTCCATTTTACAGTCACATGGGCACGGCAGACTCCACCGTGTAGTAGTAGGTGTAGGACTTGCCGCCGGCCTGGGCCTGCGCCTCCGACAGGCGGATGACCGTCGCAATGAACCAGCTCTGGCTCAGCAGGCTGGCGTCCGGCTGGAACTCTCTGATTTCTGCAAGTTCCATAGTATGATTGTTTTATGCTTTGTATACCACTTCACCGTCCACGATGGTGGCGAGGATGTTGGCCTTCTCGATCTCTGTGAAATCGTCGTGCATGAGGTCCTTGTCCAACACAGCGAAGTTGGCCAGCTTGCCCAGGCTGATGGTACCCATCCGGTCCTCTTCGTGCCACATATAGGCCACATTGCTTGTCAGTGTCTGCAGCGCCTCATACCGGCTGATCGCCTGGTCGATATTGCGGATGTACTCGTCCGGGTAGGACGGCAGTTTCTTCAATACGCCCATGCAGAATGCCTGGATGGCACTGAAAAACGGCGACACAGGGTAGTCTGAATGGTTGGCCACCACACCGCCTCCGTCCATGATGGATTTGACCGGATAGGCGTTGTTGGACTTCTCTTCTCCCACATAGGCCACCTCCTGCGGGAAGCCGGCAGGATGCTTGACGGTCCACATGATGCCGCATACGGCCATGATATTATATTCTCCTATCCGCTTCACCTCTTCCGGAGCCACTTCCTGCAAATGGGCAAGGGCATTTCTCATATCAAAATCGCCCACCTCGGTCTGCGCCTCAGCAAAAGCATCAACCCAAGCCCGGGTGGCGCCGTCGCCGATGGAATGGACGTGAACGTTCATCTTATGCGCGGCCGCCGCCTTCACAAGCCTTACCATCTTGTCATGGTCATCGAATCTCCTTACGCCCTTGTACCCGGGTTTGTCCACATAGTCGTCCAGCATCCAGGCGGTGTGGCCCTCCACAACGCCATCGGCAAAGACCTTGGCGCCAATCACTTTCACATGCTTGCCATTATACTCCTTCGCCTCCTGCGCAATCCTGTCCATATCCTCCTCGGGGGTGTCGGTATTGTCGTTGACAAAACTGCCGCAGAAGGAATACATCTTCAACTTGCCTTCATCGTCAAGCTCCTTGTAGGCACGGGGATCATGCTTGGTCAGAAGCTGGTAACCGGCGTCATACACACCTGTATATCCGTTGGAGAAAGCATATTGCTGGAAGCCCAGCAGCTCCTTTTTCGCCTGCGTCAGATCCGGCTGGACCCTCTTCACCAGGTCGATGGCGGGCTTTTCGGCCAGCAGGCCGTTCGGTTTGCCGTTTTCGTCCACATGGATACATTCCGTTCCCCACTGCTTCACGGCGTCTTCATTGATGTCGAAGGCTTCCATCGCCTTGGTATTGACCCACATCATGTGACCGCTGCTGCTTTGGTTGATCAGGGGCTTGTCCGGACAAATCTCATCCAATTGCTTGGCATTCAGCTGATACAGCAGATCATCGGCCCAGCCCGAACCCACGAAGTGGGGTTTATCCGGATTTTCCCGGACATACTTTTTCAGAATGGCCAGATAATCCTCCGGCGTCTTGCCTTCCGCCAGGTTAGCCCTGCCGAACATGATGTTACCGGCAAATCCGGGGTGGCAATGCGCTTCCAGGAATCCCGGATAAACGGAATTGCTTCCATAGTCCAGGACCTTGGTCTTGTCCCCCTTCAGTTTCATGGCCGCCTCCTTGCTTCCAACATAGATGATTTTTCCATCGGCCACCGCAATAGCCTCTGCATAGGGCTTGAACGCATCCATGGTGATGACGTTGCCCAGAATGATGGTTTCCGCTTTCATGGTTATTTATTTTTCAATTGTTCCATAATTCGCCGACGTTCTTCTTGCGCATGACTATTCCTCTTTTCCCTTTACAAAACAAGCCACCAGGCCGTAGGTGATGGTGGGCCGGATCCAGATTTCCACCATCATGTACGTACTGGTTTCATCGGCGGGCTCCAACATAATGTCAAGGTTATAAAGCATCGCAATCACAATGTCGATGAAGCAGATGAGCCACAGATTAGCCTTGGAATAGGTTTCCCAATCCTTGCGCGCATAGAAGTATGTGAGCAGGACCAGCATGGCCACCGAGAGGGTAAGGCAGGCCAGACGGAGGGAATAATACGGGAGCGGCGGCGCAAAGAGGATGTCACGCAGCAGTACCGTAAATCCCACACAGACGGAACACCAGTAATTGAACTGATCCGTGGTGATACGGTAATTGAAGAAATACATCCACATCATCACCAAACAGGCAATATAGAACAGGTTGAGCACCAGTTCCGGCCAAGTTTGCTGAACGCCGAAATGCCATACGCCGAAGAGCATGGTCCCCACGGAAACCACGGCGGCAAAAATGGTGACCGCCACATTGAAAATCGTCCCTTTGTCTTTGAATCGCAATTCCATAGCACTTAATCTTTATCGTCTTTAATCATATGCACATCGCACTGCGGGAACGGGATGGTGACGCCGCCTTCGTTCAAGGTCTTGTAAACGAGTTCCTTGCAACGGTCAATATAGCCGATACGCTCCGGCACCAGCACGTACTGCTTGACGGCCACCTCGACGGCGCTGTCCGCAAAATTGCCGAAGCGGATGTAGATGCCGTGGGTGGGATCCACCACGTCGCGGCCGTAGGCGTCTTTCGTCTTCAGGGGCTCCAGCCCCTTCTCCAGCAGCTCTCTTACCCGCTCGAAGTCGGTTCCGTATGCCACGCCTACGGTAACTTTGGTGAACTCGTAGGAATTGTTCCGGGTGAGGTTGGTGAAGTTCTTGCCGAACAGGGACGAGTTCAGGAAGGCCACCTGCGTGGCGTCCGTGGTCTCCACCAGGGTGGTCTGGTAGTTGATGTCCGTCACCTTGCCCCGCACGCCGTCGCACTCGATCCAGTCGCCGACCCGCAAACGGCCGCCCATGAGCTGGATACCATAGATGAAGTTGTTGATGATATCCTTGAGAGCCAGACCGATACCGGCCGACAGACCGCCGGCGATGAGTCCCAGCGATCCGGTGGGGATGTTCAGCGTGACGATGAAAAGGTCCAGGTACACGAACCAGAGGAACACGGAGATGAGGCTGTTCCCTAAGGAGAGGTTGATTTCGTTGCTCCGGACGGTCTTCCGGTTGTGCTTGCGCATGAAGCGGCGGTATTCAAAGCTCTGCCAAATGGTGTGAATGGCCTTGTTCCCGTAACGGAAGATGGCGAACATGCCCGTGAGGAAGAGCAGGTTATACAGGGACACCCGCATTTCTCCCTGACGGAAGAAGGGCTCCTCAAAGATGGTGCGGTACAAGTCGTTGAACTCGAAGACATCCAGCGCCCAGTTGATGCAGGCGGGAATGGAAACGAGGGCCAGCAGCGGAACCACCACTTCTTTGAGCAAGTCATAGAACCAGGTGGCGGTGAACAGCAGGGACTCCTTGGCCGCCCCGCTCACATAGGTAATCTTGGCCTTCTGGGCCGACAGTTTCTTGTCCAGGCGCTTCTCCTTGTACAGGTGCATCAGGTCCCAGATGGAAGCGATGGCCAGGATGACAGCCAGCTGAAAATACCACCACACCAGGACAATGAGGGCCAGGAAAATGTAACCGGCCCAGCCGCAAAGGGTGGCGATGGACGTAATGGCGAAGGAAACCCAGCCGATGACGACATCCGTCCGGCCCACTCTCCTGCTCCGCCGCAAATTGGCAAAGAGCTGCCACAGCACCATGACAAGCAGCAGCGGCGGAAGGAAGAAATTCAGGAAAGCGTTGGGGACGAACAGCATCCGGCAAGTAATCACGAACATGGCCGTGAAGACGGTGGGCAGATATATCCGGAGGCTGGCCTTGAGTTTGTCGGGCTTCACGCGGATCAGAAGCGCCGCGGTGATGGCCATGAGCAGCCACATGAAGGTGTGCATGATGCTCAGGGTCTTGCGCACCATGTCGTCGTCCGAGCTTTCATAGCTGAGCCCCACAAACAGGACACAGGCCAGCAGCAGGGCCAGATAACGCCGCTGCTCCTTAGCCACCCGCTTCCCCACCGACGGAACGAAACGATAGACCGGAAGCAGGATCAGGGCGGAGAGCACCCATAGCAGGAAGAAGGCCAGGACATAGACCACCAGCCAGAAAACCTTGGTGGAGTTCACCAGCTGGTTGTCATTGGCAATCTCTTCCTGGGTTACGTCCAGCTGGTCTTCCGTAAAGGCCTTCCGGATGAAGGACAGGCTGAATTTCTCTCCCACAGCCCTCCGCATCTCTTTCCAGTAGGTGGCGGGATGGGCCAGGATGGCGCCCCAGGGCGTCTGCCCCTCCACAAACACTTTTTTCTCCAGCACGCCATAGTACTCCCGGGCGTAGGCATACGACTCGTCCATCCGCAGCCGGGCCTCCCGGTAGTGCGTGCTGTCGGCCATCACCTGCTCCCGCGTCTGTGCATACATCTTGAGCAGCTCGGAAGCGTAGAAGAGGCAGGAATCGCGGTCGGCCTGGCCGGACTCGCTCAGGATGAAGGCCGATGCTTCCGTACTGTCCCTCTCCTCATTCATGGCCACCACAGCCTCCACCTTTTCCAGCAACTCCTGCTGCAGCAGGCTCTCGTTCTGCATCAGATGGGCGTCCAGCGTGTCGTTGTGGTAGGCCAGGCTGTCCGGCACCACTTCCACGTCCCGAAGCTCCGGAGGGAGGCGGCGCAGAGACTCTATCAGGCGCGCATAGCGGTCTATCTCGATGTCCAGGTTGGCCACTATCCGGTCATAGGGCGTACGGTTCTTGTTGAAGTCCCGGAATTCCTGGCTCACCTTCTCCAGGGCATAGGAAATGTCGAAGGTATAGTCTTGCTTCTGGGAATACAGCATCAGGGACAGGTCGTTGCACTTTTTGACAATATCCACCATGCGCTGGTGCTGGGCCGCATTCCTTTCCTGCAGCCTTTCCCGGGTAGTGGCTATCTGCCGATAATCGTGGAACAGCTCACGTCTCAGGTTGTACAGCGTGGCATCCAAATCCATGCCCGTGAACACGGCCATGGCCGGGACGGAAAGGACAGCCAGGGCAATAAGCAGGGTTAATCGTTTTCGGTTTTTCATCCTTAGGTCTCGATTATTTTGTCAAAGATAGCAAAAAAAACGTATCTTTGTATTGATATGGAGAAACAGAGCAATATCAATAAACTGGCCGGCTATCTCATCAACCTGGGAATGACCGCCGCCATCATCCTGTTTTGCTGGTATTTCCGGAACACGCTCATCTATGTGGTCCTGTCCTTTGTGGTATCCCTCGTCTGCCGTCCCCTCATGAAGGGGCTGCGCCGCCTCACCATCAAGGGAAAATGCGCCCCGGACTGGCTCCTGGCCATCTTTTCCATCTTCATTGTCCTGGGCGGTCTCATCCTGGTGATAACCCAGATTATCCCGGTGGTGGTGAACATCATCCGGGACGCCTCGCTATTCAGCAACATGCACCTGCCGGAAGGCAATCTGATAGACAACATCAATGGCTGGGTGGTGAGCCTCATCCCCGGCCTGGCGCCGGATTTTGACGCCGTAGGCGTTGTCCTGGGCCATCTCAAAGGTCTCACCTCCCATTTCTCCATCACCGGCGTGCTGGGCTCCGTGGTCTCCGTGGTGGCCGACATTGGCGTAGGCCTGTTCGCCGTCGTCTTCATCTCCTTCTTCTTCGTCAAGGACGAAGGCCTGTTCAGAAGGATTGTTACCGCCCTTACGCCGGACCGCATAGAAGCCTCCGTGGCCGATGCCATCGGAGACATCGATCACCTGCTCAGCCGTTATTTCGTGGGCCTCATCATCGAGATGGCCGGCGTGGCCCTGGTGGATTTCCTGGGCCTCTGGGGCATTGCCCGCGTCGGCTTCGGCTATGCGCTGGGCATCGGCTTCATCGCCGGCCTGCTGAACATCATCCCCTATGTGGGTCCGCTTATCGGAGAGGTGCTGGGCGTACTGCTCTGCGTCGTACTCAAATACGGCGCCGGCGTGGGCCTGGACGTGAATATCTGGATGTTCGCCGTCATTGTGCTGGCCATCATGCTCACCGCCCAGCTCATCGACAACTTCGTGCTGCAGCCGCTCATCTACTCTTCCAGCATCCAGGCCACGCCGCTGGAAATCTTCATTGTGATGCTCATGGCCGGCCATATGGGCGGCGCCGTGGGCATGCTGGCCGCCATCCCCGCCTATACCGTGGTCCGCGTCATTGCCGGCCGCTTCTTCTATGACCAGAAAATTGTCCGGCGCCTGATGCCGGACATGGAAAAGGAAATTAACTCTTAAACCATAACACCATGAAAGCCAATTCATTTTTTGCCCTTCTGACCGGCCTGGCCGCCGGTGCCGTCCTCGGACTCCTGTTTGCCCCCGAATCGGGCGAGAAAAGCCGTGAAAAAATCAAGAAAGCGGCCGATGACTGCCTGTCCAAGGTAAAAGCCAAGTGGGAAGAAGAACTGGACGACGAAGAGGAGGAGGAAGAAGAGGAAGTAACAGAACCCGAAACACCTGAAAATGAGTAAGTTTTCGCAGCCCGTCCAGCACGTTGTCCAGGGAGCCGGCGGCTATCTGGACGCCCAGCTGGACAATATCAAGCTTAGGACCGTCAAGGGCCTGTCCAAAGGGACGGGGGCCCTTGCCGGCCTGCTGCTCATATCGGCCCTTGTGAGCGTGTTCCTGCTGGCCCTTTCCTTTGCCCTGGTGATGTGGCTGGGGGAGGTGCTGGAGAGTTACGCCCTGGCCGGAGCCATCGTCGCAGGCGGCCTCTTTGTCATCCTCCTGGTCTTTATCCTGCTACGCAAGCGGATGTTCAAGAACAGCTTCATCGGCATGTATGAAGATGTGCTGTTTGAGCAGCCGGACAAGAGCCTGAATACGCAGGAAAAGCTGGACGCCGCCATCCTCCGGAGCGAGGACAAGGTGAAAGAGCAGCAAGCCCTTGTCTCTGACCGCCTGCTCCAGGCTAAAGAGTTCTATACGCCCAAGCGGATGGTGAACCAGAGCTTGCACCTGCTGGGAGAGCGGAGAAAAAGCGGCCTCTCCGGCGGGAGCATCCTAAAAAGCCTGCTGCTCCTGATGCTTAGAAGAAAGAAGAAGTGAAGACACGCGCCTATTTAGCCGCCATGCTCACGGTATGCCTGTGGGCCATGTCGTATATCTGGGCCGACAGGCTGCTGGACCTGAAGATTCCCGTAGAATTCTTTGTACCGGTGAGGACCCTCCTCGCCGGTGTCCTTCTGTGGATCCTGAACAAGGCTACAGGCCTGTCCATGCGCATCCGCAGCAAGAAGGACTGGGGAAAATTCATCCTCCTGGCCCTGTGCATGCCCTTCATCTACTTTGTGGCCGAGACCTACGGCCTCCAGTTCACTCAGTCGCCCACCATCACCTCTCTGGTAGTGGCCACCAACCCCCTCTTCGCCATGATGGCAGGCCTGTTTATCTTCAAGGAGAAATTCGGCCCGGTGAATATCGTGGGGGTGTTCATCACCCTGGCGGGCCTTTGGTTGGTCACTTATTCCCGCACCCAGACGGGGCCTCTGTTCTGGATAGGGATCGGCATCCTGTTCATTGCCGTCATCTCGGAAGTGAGCCAGATTGCCTTTACCAAGTCCCTGTCGGCCCACTACGCGCCCTCCGTGATTGTGATGTACCAGTTCCTTCTGGGAGCCGTGTGCTTTGCCCCCCTGTTCTTCTTGAAGGGCATCCGGAGCTTCGACCCCGGCCTGTACTTGAGCTGGGAGGTCCTTTATCCCACCCTCTCGCTGGCCCTTTTCTGCTCTGCCACCGCTTTCACTTCCTGGGCCTATGCCATCAAACTGCTGGGCGTAGCCAAGACCAGCGTATTCCTGGCCGTGGTGCCCCTGGTCACCGCCGCCCTGGCCTTCTTGCTGGGAGACGAGGTGGCCCTGCCGCTGCAATGGGTGGGGCTGGCAATCGGCATGGTGGGTATCTATCTCACACAGAAGGAATATAAGGCCAAGGATTTGGGAAAGAACTGAAAATATCGTATCTTGCAAAATCAACCATAAAACGGAAGTAACATGAAAAATTCATTCCTCAAAAAGATTACCGATATCTCCGGCATCCATAAGAGAGCCGCCTTCTCCGATCTGCCGGACCGCCTTCCATCCAAGGAAAGCGTGTTCCAGGCCCTGGCCAAGGAACGGTATTCCTGCCGCAAGTTCAAGGACACGCCCCTGACGGACGTCCAGATTAGCCATATCCTGGAAGCGGCCCGCGTGGCTCCTACCGCCATGAACAAGCAGCCCGTCCATGTATGGGTGGTCAAGAGCCCCGAAGCCCTGGAGAAGCTCAAGGGTGCCACAGACTACACCTACGGTGCCCCCGTGGTGTTCATGGTGGGCGCCAAGCCCGATGCCGCCTGGGTGCGCAAATACGACGGCAAGAACGGCGCGGAGGTGGATGCCGCCATCGTGGGCACCCACATCATGCTGGAAGCATCGGCCCTGGGCCTGGGCAATGTCTGGGTGGGCTCCTTCGACCCCGCCAAGATCAAGGCCGATTTCCCCGAAACCGACGGCTATGAGGTGGTGGCCCTGTTCCCTGTGGGCCAGCCCGACGTCCAGACCAGCGCCAATCACGAAAAGCGCCAGAGTGTCGAAGAATTTGCAAGCTTCATTTAATAATCTATGTTCAGCCATCTTCTGACGGCTCTCCTCACGCTGGTGCTGCAATTCAACACCAGCGTGGTGTGGAAAGCCGTCGTAAACCACACGGAGGGTGACCGCTACGAGCTGGTGGTCACCGGCCAGGTGGACAAAGACTACTATGTCCACCCCATGAAAGACAAGTATGTGGGCACTTCCCTGGAAGTGGAGACCACGGACCGGCTGTTTTTGGACGGAGCCCCCACGGAAGAGTACACCCCCTCCGACTACAAGGGAGAGGAAGTGGTGACGGGCACCTATGTGCTCCGGCAGAAGCTGCAGATTAACGGCTCCGGCAAGCTGAACGTGACAGGAACCGTTACCTGGAGTGCCTGCAGCGGAGATTTCTGCGGCATGCCGGAAGACTACGAGTTTTCCGTGCCGGTGGAGATGCCCGGTGGGGCCGGGCATGACGGCGCAGATGCTTCGTCATTGCCGGCTACGACCGGCAATCTCTGGAGCCTCATCCTGGAGGCCATCCTCTGGGGCTTCCTGATGCTCCTCACCCCCTGCGTCTTCCCCATGGTGCCCATGACGGTGTCCTTCTTCATCAAGCAGGAAAGCGGCGGACGCTTCAAGGCCCTCATGTACGGGGTGTTCATCGTCCTGCTATACACCATCCCCATCAGCATCATCATCGGCCTCACCTGGCTCCTGGGCGGGGAAACCGTCACGGCCGATATCTTCAACTGGCTCTCCACCCACTGGCTCCCGAACATCCTCTTCTTCGTGATTTTCATGGTGTTCGCCGCCTCTTTCTTCGGAGCCTTCGAGATTACCCTTCCGGCCTCCTGGACCACCAAGGCCGATTCCGGAAGCAACAAGGGAGGCCTTCTGGGCGTCTTCTTCCTGGCCCTTACCCTGGTGCTGGTGAGCTTCAGCTGCACCGGCCCCATCGTGGGAACCGTGCTCATCAAGAGCACCCAGGGAGAGTTCTGGACCCCCATGGTCACCATGCTGGCCTTCAGCGTGGCCTTCGCCCTGCCCTTCGCCCTGCTGGCCTTCTTCCCCTCCGTGCTCAAGAAACTGCCCAAGAGCGGCGGCTGGCTGGGCAGCGTGAAGGTGGTGCTGGGCTTCATCGAGATTGCCCTGGGCCTCAAATTCCTCTCCACGGCGGACCAAACCTACCACTGGCACCTGCTGGACCGCGAGGTGTACCTGGCCATCTGGATTGTCTGCTTCACCCTCCTGGGCCTGTACCTGCTGGGCAAAATCCGCTTCAAGCACGACAGCCCGCCGGAGTATCTCTCCGTGGGCCGGCTGGCCCTTGTGATTGCCGATTTCGCCTTTGTCGTGTACCTCCTCCCCGGCATGTGGGGCGCCCCCCTGAAGGCCCTCAGCGGCTATCTGCCACCCTTGGAGACACAGGACTTCGTGCTGGGGATGCCCGGTCAAGCCGGGCATGACGGAACGTACGTCATTGCCGGCTCCGACCGGCAATCCCTCCCCCTCTACGGCTCGGAGGTGTCCCTGCCGCACGGCCTCACCGGCTACAGCAAGCTGGAGGACGGCCTGGCCGCCGCCAAGGAAAGCGGCAAGAAGGTGTTCGTGGACATCACCGGCCACGGCTGCGTGAACTGCCGGGAGATGGAAGCCCGCGTCTGGAGCGACCCCAAGGTGCTGCAAAAACTGCAGAACGACTATGTGATTGTATCCCTCTATGTGGACGACAAAACCCGCCTTCCGGAAGACCAATGGGTCACCACAGAAAGTGGGAAAGTGCTCAAAGACGTGGGCCGGGTGAATTCCCATCTGGTACTAAAGCGCTTCGGCGTGAATTCCCAGCCCAACTATTTCCTCTTGGACGCGGACGGGAACACCCTCCGGGGTCCCAGGGGCTATAATCTGGACGTAGACGCTTTTGTCGATTTCCTGACTTTATGACGCCCTTTGAAATCATCGCCCTCATCCGTCAGGAGGTGAAGCCCGCCCTGGGCTGCACCGAGCCCATTGCCGTGGCCCTGGCCGTAGCCAAGGCCGTTGAGATTATCAGCGACAACTGTTCCTGCTGTGACAAGGCCTGGAGGCTCAAGGCCGCCCTCCGGATAGACGTGGCCGTGAGCGGCAATATCCTCAAGAACGGAATGGGGGTGGGCATCCCCGGAACCGGCATGGTGGGGCTCCCCGTTGCGGCCGCCCTGGGCGCTGTCTGCGGAGATTCCTCCAAGGGGCTGGAAGTCCTTTCCGGGCTCACGCCCCGGGCCGTCGAAAGGGCCAAGGAGCTGGTAGCACAGGGCTGCATCCACATCTGTGTGGCCGATACGCCCCACCTGCTTTATGTCAAGGCCACCGTTGCGGTGGAAGACGGCACCGTGGCCAGCGCCGAGGTGGATCCGCATGCCTACGCGGTCATCGAGGACGACCACGACCGCATCGTGGAAACCAGTTTTGCAGACCGCATCCTGATGAGTTCCGAATCGGCCGCCGCCGCCCAGGACCGACAGCAGGAAAAGTACGACCTCACGGTGAGGGACATCTGGGACTTTGCCTGCACGGCTCCCTTCGAAGACATCTCCTTCATCCTGGGAGACCGGGAACTGAACCTGGCCCTGGCCATGGAAGGACTCCGGGGAGACTACGGCCTCAAGGTGGGAAAGACCATCCGGGAAAACCAGAAAGAGGTTTTCGGGGACGATTTCATGAGCTATGCCATGGGCTTGACGGCCGCCGCCTCCGACGCCCGCATGGCCGGGAGCACCCTCCCTGCCATGAGCAACAGCGGCAGCGGCAACCAGGGCATCACCGTGAGCATGCCCGTGATTGCCTACGCCCTCAAATACAAGGTGGATGACGAAAAACTGGCCCGGGCGCTTATTCTGAGTAACCTTGTGGCCATCCATATCAAACACTACCTGGGCAAGCTGAGCGCCCTCTGCGGCTGCGTGGTAGCCTCTACAGGCAGCGCCTGCGGCATCGTGTATCTGCAAGGGGGCACGTATGAGCAGGTGTGCGCCGCCATCAAGAACATGGCCGGCAACATTACCGGCATGGTGTGCGACGGCGCCAAGGTGGGCTGCGCCATGAAGGTGGCCTCCGGCGTGTCCTGTGCCGTACAATCGGCCGTCCTGGCCCTCAGCGGCACCTGCATCCCCTCCACCGACGGCATCATCGAAGACGACGTGGAGAAGACCATTCAGAACATCGGGGCCATCGGGAGCGCCGGCATGAAGGTGACAGACCGAATGATCCTGGACATAATGCTTTGCAAATGATGAAAAAATTGATTCTTGCCGCAGGCGTACTGGCCGCACTGGCCTCCTGCGGGAACCGGCCTTCATCGGCCCCTACAGAAACGCCCGAAGCCAAAGCCGCCCGCATGGAGTGGTTCTCCCGGGCCAAGCTGGGCATTTTCATCCACTGGGGCATCTATTCCCGGGGAGACTGGTCGGAGAGCTGGTCTTTCCACAACGGCGTCGTGAGCATGGAAGACTACTTTGCCCAGGAGGCCGATTTCACCGCCGCAAACTACGACCCGGCCGCCTGGGTGCAGCTCATCCGCGAGAGCGGGGCCAAGTACACCGTCATCACCTCCAAGCACCACGACGGCTTTGCCCTCTGGGACACCAAGGCCGGAGACGTGAGCGCCGTCAAGTCATCGGCCGCCGCGCGGGATGTCCTCACGCCCTTCGTGCAGGAAGTCCGCAGGCAGGGAGGCCTCAAGCTGGGCCTGTACTATTCCCTGATAGACTGGCCGCGGGAAGACTATCCCAACGTTTTCCGTGCCGGTCCCGCCCGCTACGACATTGACAAGGAGCCGGAGCGCTGGCAGCACTTCCTCAGCTTCAACAGCGCCCAGCTGCGGGAACTGAGCGAGGCCTACAACCCGGACCTGTACTGGTTTGACGGGGATTGGGAGTTCTCTTCCGAGCAGTGGGATGCACCGGGCATCGTGCGCATGCTGCGGGAATACAATCCCCAGGTGGTCATCAACTCCCGCATTGCCGGAAACGGCGACTACGACACGCCGGAACTGGGCGTGCCGGTGGTAAGGCCCCAGAGCCCCTGGTGGGAGACTTGCATGACCATCAACGACTCCTGGGGCTTCCGCAAGAAAGACACGGACTACAAGAGCCCGGACACGGTGCTGCGCATGCTGGTGGACTGCATGTCCCTGGGCGGCAACCTCCTGCTGGACATCGGCCCCCGGGCCGACGGGACCATCCCCCAGGAGCAGATTGACATGCTTCGCGAGCTGGGCCGATGGACCTCCAAGCACGCGGAAGCCGTGTACCCCAGCCGCGCCGGCATCCCCGCCGGGCACGTACAAGCCTACACCACCCTGAACCAGGCCGGAGACATCCTCTACCTGTATTTTCCCTATGCGCCCAACGAGTCCATCGAAATCAAGGGCCTGAAGTCCCGCATCAAGAAAGTGCGGGTGGTGGGAACGGACGAACAGCTGCCCTGGAAACTCTACAACGACATTGACTGGAGTGCCGCCCCCGGCGTCTGCTACATCTCCGTCCCTTCCCGCGTCCTGGATCCCCGCATGACCGTCCTGGCCGTGGAAATGGAATCCCCCGTCACCCTCTACGAAGGCGCCGGCCAAGTCATCAGCTTTAACGAATAACATTATTTTAATTTTATAGTAGTATAAAAAAACTGATTGCTATCCTTGTGCTGGCTGCGGCCAGCACCTCTCTATCCGCACAGAAAGTCCCCGATCCCACTTCTTACAAGAACCTTAAGCAAGTTTATGCTCCCAACAATTATGTAAAGAGCAGCGCAGATCCCTACTCCGTTTTCTGGATGGGCGCCGGCTCTCTCTTCATTCCCGGTATGGGTCAGCTTATCATGAAGGAAAATGGCCGAGGATGGGCTTTTCTGGGCAGTTCCGTGGGCTTGGGCCTGGTAGGAAGCATTTTGACGGGTGGAGCTCTTTCGCTGGCTCAAAGCAATAACAATGGAACGGTAACGGTTCCTAAGCCAACAGGGGCGCTGCTACAGGCTTTCTGGTTGGGGCAGCCGTAGTATACGCTGCCCAATTGGGTGCCTGCATCTGGTCCTGCATCGACGCCGTCAACATCGCCAAGGTTAAGAACCAGTACTATCAGGACGTGCAAGGCAAACACGCCTTCTCCGCCTCCGTCTATCCTTCCGTGGCGTTGGTCCAAAGCTCCAACGGCACGACCCTCGCCCCGGCATGACCTTCGCCCTGAAGTTCTAAGCCCTCGGCATCCTCAACTCCTTATGGCCCCCGTTCCCACAGGGGCCATTTTTTGACCCTTTACCGTCAAATTGACCAAGAAGGAAGGGAAACCCTCCAGGAGGCTTGTGCACCCCCGCACGAGGGTAGGGGGAGGGGCCCGTTGATTTTTGGATATTTGGCCGAAGCTTGCTTCGAGACAAATGTTCAAAAAGCAATGGGAGGGGCCGGAGTGGAGCGCGAAGCGCGGAACGGAGTCCTCCTGGAGGGTATCCCTTCCTTCAAGCTCGAAACCCTTTGCCGCATGGACAGCCACAAGGCCTTTTGAGGCCGATTTTGTGTCAACGCGGCAGCAAAAAGCGCTCATTTTGCCAAAATCCTTGCCACGTTGACAACGAGAATGCCTTCAAAGGCCGATTTCATGTCAACGCGGCAAACAAAGTTCCGGAGGCCGGAGGCCGACACAAGGGGTCTGGGGGATTAGGCCCCCCAGTAAGTCGAAGACATTTATATATATCCATCGGCCTGTGAATAACTTTGTTAATTAAATTATTTTTCTTATCTTTGCAGCCCATTTTGCGGATACATAAGAGCCGTAAAATGGGCAGTAACTATAATTTATTTATTAACAAACATTTATGCCTACAATTCAACAACTTGTCCGTAAAGGACGCGAGCAGCTCGAGGTAAAGAGCAAGTCTCGTGCGTTGGATGCTTGCCCTCAGAAGCGTGGCGTATGTCTTCGTGTATACACGACGACTCCCAAAAAGCCGAACTCCGCTATGCGTAAGGTAGCCCGTGTTCGTCTTTCCAACGCTAAAGAGGTCAACGCCTACATCCCGGGCGAAGGCCACAACCTCCAGGAACACAGCATCGTGCTGGTCCGTGGCGGTCGTGTAAAGGACCTTCCGGGTGTTCGTTACCACATCCTTAGAGGAGCTTTGGATACCGCCGGCGTGGATGGACGTACCCAGTCCCGTTCACTCTATGGCGCAAAACGTCCCAAGAAATCTAAGAAGTAATTTTTTCACCTTTAATTCTTTTTCAAAATGAGAAAAGCGAAGCCTAAAAAGAGGATTCTACTTCCTGATCCTAAGTTTCACGATGTGGAAGTTACCCGTTTCGTGAACAATCTTATGCTGCAGGGAAAGAAGAGTATCGCGTATTCTATCTTTTATGATGCCATTGACATGGTAGGCGAGAAGATGAAAGATTCTGATAAGGCTCCCCTCGATATTTGGAAGACCGCCCTTGAGAACGTGACCCCTCAGATTGAGGTGAAGTCCCGCCGTATCGGTGGTGCAAACTTCCAGGTGCCGACCGAGCTTCGTCCGGAACGCAAAGTTTCCGTGGCCATGAAGAACCTGATTCAGTTCGCCCGCAAACGTTCCGGTCACTCGATGGCAGAAAAGCTCTGCGCCGAGATTGTTGCCGCCTACAACAACGAAGGCGGTGCATTCAAGCGTAAAGAAGATATGCACAGAATGGCCGAGGCCAACAAGGCCTTTGCACACTTCCGTTTCTAATCTGCATGCTAAATGGCCAAGAGAGATCTTAAATTCACACGCAACATCGGCATCATGGCTCACATCGATGCCGGAAAGACCACTACGTCCGAGCGCATCCTCTACTACACCGGAAAGACGCACAAAATCGGTGAGGTGCACGAAGGAGCAGCCACCATGGACTGGATGGTCCAGGAGCAGGAGCGTGGTATCACCATCACTTCTGCTGCTACCACCGCCTTCTGGCACTACAACGGTGACACTTATCAGATTAACCTGATCGACACTCCCGGACACGTAGACTTCACCGTGGAGGTGGAGCGCAGCCTGCGCGTACTGGACGGTACCGTGGCTACTTTCTGCGCCGTGGGTCGCGTACAGCCCCAGAGCGAGACTGTATGGCGCCAGGCCGACAAGTACGGCGTGCCTAAGATCGCGTATGTGAACAAAATGGACCGCGTGGGTGCCGATTTCCTCGCCTGTGTGGAGGAAATCAAGACCAAGCTGGGTGCCACGGCCGTTCCCATCTGCCTCCCCATCGGTGCCGAAGACAAGTTCGACGGCATCATCGACCTCATCGACATGAAGGCCCTCTACTATGACGGACAGTCCGACGCCCTTGTGAACTACAAGGAAGGAGAGATTCCGGCCGATCTGAAGGGCGAAGCCGCCCGCTGGAGGGACATCCTCCTGGAGACGGCCGCCGAGTGCGATGAGAACCTGATGGAGAAGTACTTCGAGGATCCCGATTCCCTTACCAAAGAAGAAATTATCGCCGCTATCCGCAAGGGCACCATCTCCATGCAGATTGTCCCTGCCTGCTGCGGTTCTTCCTTCAAGAACAAGGGCGTACAGTTCCTCCTGGATGCCGTGATGCGGTATCTGCCTTCTCCGCTGGACAAGGGAGCCGTAAAGGGAACCAACCCCCGCACCGGTGACGAAATCACCCGCAAGCCCTCCGCCGACGAGCCCTTCTGCGCCCTGGTGTTCAAGATTGCCACAGACCCCTTCGTGGGCCGTCTGGCTTTCCTGCGCGCCTACTCCGGACGTCTGGATGCCGGCTCTTATGTGTACAACACCCGCACCGGTAAGAAGGAGCGCGTAGCCCGTCTGTACCAGATGCACTCCAACCACCAGAACCCCATTGAGTTCGTAGAGGCCGGAGACATCTGCGCAGCCGTGGGCTTCAAGGACCTCCGCACCGGTGACACCGTGTGCCTGGAAGAGAAGCCCATCACCCTGGAGTCCATGGAATTCCCGGATCCGGTTATCGGCATTGCCGTAGAGCCCAAGACCCAGAAAGACCTGGACAAGCTGGGAATCGCCCTGGCCAAGTTGGCCGAGGAAGACCCCACCTTCACCGTGAAGAGCGACCACGAGACCGGTCAGACGGTTATCAGCGGTATGGGTGAGCTTCACCTGGACATCATCGTGGACCGTCTGCGCAGAGAATTCGGCGTGGACATCAACCAGGGTGCCCCTCAGGTGAACTACAAAGAGGCCATCACTTCCAGCTTCCAGCTCCGTGAGGTGTTCAAGAAGCAGACCGGTGGCCGCGGTAAGTTCGCAGACATCATCGTCAACATCTCTCCGGCCGACGAAGGCGTACAGGGTCTTCAGTTCATCAATTCGGTCAAGGGCGGCAATATCCCCAAGGAATTCATCCCGTGCATTGAGAAGGGCTTTACCTCCGCAATGGCCAACGGCGTTCTCGCCGGTTACGAGGTGCCTTCCCTGAAAGTAGAGGTGCTGGACGGCAGCTACCACCCGGTAGACTCCGACCAACTTTCCTTCGAGCTGGCAGCCCGCATGGCTTTCCGTCATGCCTGCCCCAAGTGCCATCCGGTACTTATGGAACCCATCATGTCCCTGGAGGTTGTAACCCCCGAAGACTACATGGGTGACATCGTAGGAGACCTCAACCGCCGCCGCGGCCAGATTGTTGCCATGGACTCCACCGCCAACGGAGCACGCATCGTCAAGGCCTTCGTTCCGCTCTCCGAGCAGTTCGGTTATGTCACCGTGCTGCGTACGCTGTCCTCCGGACGCGCCACCAGCACCATGACCTTCGACCACTACGCCGAGGTCCCTGCCGCCCTGGCCAAGGACATCGTGGAGAAGAGCGGCTACCGGGTCAGTGACGACGAGTAAAGTTTAGCTAATTAAAAAGTAAACAATATGAGCCAGAAAATTAGAATCAAGCTGAAATCCTTCGATCACATGCTGGTGGACAAGTCCGCAGCCAAGATCGTTGATACAGTGAAGGCAACGGGTGCAAAGGTAGTAGGTCCCATTCCTCTTCCCACCAACAAGAAGATCTTCACTGTGAACCGCTCCACCTTCGTGAACAAGAAGAGCCGCGAGCAGTTCGAGCTGGACTCCTACGTTCGTCTGATTGACATCGACGAGTCCAATGCCAAGACCGTAGACGCCCTCATGAAGCTCGAGCTTCCCTCCGGCGTTGAGGTTGAAATCAAAGTGTGAGGCTAACCCTCACCTTTAAGGCCCCATAGCTCAGCGGTTAGAGCAGCGGACTCATAATCCGTGGGTCGCAGGTTCAAATCCTGCTGGGGCCACAAAAAGCCGGCGAGATGCCGGCTTTTTGCGTCCCAAATGTCTTCGACTTACCGGGGGCCTAATCCCCAAGCGTGTGAGATGTCCCTAATTCCGGGACATCTCTACCAAAATCGGCCTTTTTTGCGAGAGACGTCCTTGTTTTCGGGACATCTCACACGGTGACGGCTTGTGGATGAATCCCCCCCTGGCAGTTTGTATTTCACCGGGCTTTTATCTATATTTGTGAGTATGAAACATTTCTTCAGCTCCATCGCCCTTGCGCTGTGCGTTCTAGCCACGGCATCGGCCCAGACGGCCAATTACGAGCAGGCCGCGCGCTTCTCTACCAAGAGTTTGCGCAACATGGTTTATTCCACCCAGATCCGTCCCAACTGGTTCCGGGATTCGGACAAATTCTGGTATAGCTGGAAAACGGCCGATGGCACCCGCTACTACGTGGTGGACGCCGCCACGGGCAGCAAGAAAGAGCTCTTTGACCTGGAGAAACTGGCTCGGGAGATTACGGAAATCACCCGCGACCCTTACGACGCCCAGCACCTGCCCCTGCGCCTGGAGCTCAAGGACGACAAGTACTTCCAGTGGGACCTCAAGTCCAAGACGGAAAAGCGGGACAGCGCCGGAAACACTACCGGCAAGTTCGTAGAATATCGTTTCTACTATGACATCGCCTCCGGAATGCTCACCTATGACACGGACGAGCACGAGGACGAGTACCCCGCCTGGGCCAATGTGAGCCCGGACGGAAATGTCGGCCTTTATGTCAAGAACCACAACCTGTGGATGATGGACAGGGAGAACCTCAAGAAGGCCGCCAAAGACGCCAAGGACAGCACCCTGGTGGAAAAACAGCTCACCACGGGCGGCAGCCGCAACCACTCCTGGCTGTCCGACAACTATACCGGAGACATGGAGGCCGATTCCACCGCCCGCCGCTTCGCCCGGGGGAACTGGGCCCCCGACGGGAAGCACTTCGCCCTCATCCGCTGGGACATGAGCCCGGTGAAGGAGTTCTGGGTGATCAACTCCCTGGCCAAGCCCCGCCCGGAGCTGGAAGCCTACCATTACCAGATGCCCGGAGAACCCGGCCCCAAGGGAGAGCTGTGCATCCTGGACCTGAACGGGAACGTGAAAAAAGTGGCCTGGAATGCCTTCAAGGACCAGGACGGAGACATCCTCATGGCCGACGGCAAAGTGGCTGACCATTACAAGGACTACCGCAGCATGGTGTGGAAGGGAGACAATAAAGGCTTCTACCTCATGCGGAGCAGCCGGGATCTCAAGCGCTGGGACCTGTGCCGCGTGGACCTGGGCGCCGACAGCACCCGCACCATCCTGAGCGAGCGCATGAACACTTACGTGGAGACGCGAGCGCCCCGCTTCCTCCCCTCCGGGGACTTCGTGTGGTGGAGCGAGCGCAACGGCTGGGCCAACCTATACCTCTACGGCCCGGACGGAACCTGCAAGAAGAACCTCACGGAAGGCTCCTTCCACGTGGAGGACATCCTGGCCGTGGGCCCCGGCTACCTGGTGGTGAGCGCCTGCGGCGTGAATCCTCAGGAGAACCCCTACCAGATGCACAACTACCGCGTTCCCTTCGGCGGAGGCGCCCTCACGCAGCTGGACATGGAAGACATGGACGTGCTGGCCACGGCCTCTGACAACGGCAAGTACATTGTGGCCAACTACTCCCGCGTGGACTGCAAGCCCGCCGTGATGCTGGTGAACACCGCCACGGGCAGGCGCACCCAGCTGGAAGAGGCAGACTTCTCCCGCCTTCTGGCCGCCGGCTACAAGTTCCCGGAACGCTTCAAGGTGAAGGCGGCCGATGGCATCACCGACCTCTGGGGAGAGCTGCATAAGCCCTTCGACTTTGACTCCACCAAGGTATATCCCATTGCCGATTATGTATACCCCGGCCCGCAGGTGGAGGCCAACGACATCTCCTGGCGCTTTAACCTGCGCACGGACCGCCTGGCCCAGTTGGGCATGATCGTGATTACCGTGGGCAACCGCGGCGGTCACCCCAACCGCTCCAAATGGTACCACAACTATGGTTACGGCAACCTGCGGGACTACGGCCTGGAAGACCAGAAATACGCCGTCCAGCAGCTGGCCGCCCGCCACAAATGGATAGACATTGACCGCGTGGGCATCCACGGCCATTCCGGCGGCGGATTCATGTCCACGGCCGCCATCCTCCAGTACCCGGACTTCTTCAAGGCCGCCGTCTCCTGCGCCGGCAACCACGACAACAGCATCTACAACCGCTGGTGGAGCGAGCAGCACCACGGCATCCAGGAGAAAGTCTCCCAGGGAGACACCTCTTTCGTGTACAGCATCAAGACCAATCCGGAGATAGCCTCCCGCCTCAAGGGCCACCTGATGCTGGTGCACGGAGACCAGGACAACAACGTGAACCCCGCCAATACCATCCGCGTGGTGAATGACCTCATCAAGGCCAACAAGCGCTTTGAGCTGGTGATTCTCCCCGGCCAGCGCCACGGTTTCGGAGACATGAACGAGTATTTCTTCTGGAAGATGGCCGACTGGTACGCCCGCTGGCTCATCGGAGACAAACGCGAACGCCCCGTAGATATTCCCGAATTAAACAATGACTGATAATATGAAAAAGCACTTTGCCCTGGCAGCCGCCCTTCTTGTGGCAGCGGGCTGCTCTTCGTTCCGAACAAACGTCTATGAGGACGACCTGGCCATGCCCCTGAGCGAGAGCCAGACAGACAGCCTCTTCTATTCCCTTTCGCTGGAATATGTGACCGGAGGCCTGCCCCAAGAAGCTTGCGAGCAGATTAACAACACCCTCGTCACCACGGCCTTCGACCTGGAAGACGGGCCCGGCACCGTGGAGGAATCGGCCATCCGCTACCGGGAGAATCTGATTGACGAGTACCTGACGGAGAACGCCAGCCCGGAACTGTCCGGCGCCCTGCGCACCTGGGGAGACGAGATTGAGGGCAGTTTCACGGCCGACTGGAACAAGAACAAATGCTACACCCTCACCTACTCCTCCTTCCGGGGCGGAGCGCACGGAATGTACACCATCACCTACCTGGTGTTCAATCCCAAGACGGGGGCCCTCATCACGGAGGACGACCTGCTGAAGGAAGGCTACCGGGAGCCCGTGAGCGAGCTCATGCGGGAGAGCCTCCGCACCGCCATGGCCGACGACAAGGAAGCCCTGGAAAGCATCTGGCTGGACCAGGTGGCCCCCAACGGCAACTTCTGCCCGGACGAGAAGGGCATCAGCTGGATGTTCCAGCCCTATGACATCGCCCCCTACGCCTTGGGCGCCATCTCAGTGGACGTGAGCTGGGAGCAACTGACACCTTATCTGAAGTAAAAGACCACAGCCCGGACATCAAAATGACCCTGGAAGTCTGCTGCGGAAACCTGGAGAGCGTGCACGCCGCCGTGAAGGGAGGCGCACCCCGCATTGAACTGTGCTCCCGACTGGATTTGGACGGCCTCACGCCCACGTGGGAAGAACTGCGCGAGGCCCGCACCCTGTACCCGGCCTTGAAGATCCATGTGCTCATCCGCCCGCGGGAAGGGGATTTCTGCTACACCCCTGAAGAAATGGAGCAAATGGCCGATGAGATGGTTCTGGCCCAGCAGCTCGGGGCCGACGGCCTGGTAATCGGGGCCCTCACGGAAAAAGGAGACGTGGACCGGGATGCCCTGCAGGCGCTTCTGCGGGTGGTCAAGCCCGGCATCGCCCTCACCTTCCACCGCGCCTTCGACGTGTGCCGATGGCCCTTCGAAGCCCTGGAAACCATTGAAGCGCTGGGCTTCCACCGCATCCTCACTTCCGGACAGGCCCCGTCGGCCATCGAAGGGACGGACCTGCTGCGGGAGCTTCAACGGCGTGCAAAGCTCACCATCCTCCCCGGCGGGGGCATCAACTCCTCCAACGCCCGCCGCATCCTGGAGCTCAGCGGCTGCCGGGAGCTCCATGCATCGGCCTCCACCCTCCTCCCGGACGGCAGGAAGGTGACGGATGCAAAAAAAGTGGCAGCCATTCTGGCCGCCACCCTGTAATTACTTGGTACCGAAAATGCGGTCTCCGGCGTCTCCCAGGCCGGGGACAATGTAGGCGTTCTCGTTCAGGCGCTCGTCCAGGGCGGCCAGGTAGATGTCTACGTCCGGGTGCTCCCGCTGGACACGCTCCACACCCTCGGGAACGCCCACCAGGCACATGAGGCGGATGTTGGCGCAACCCTTTTTCTTAAGGGAGGAGATGGCGTCGCAGGCGCTGCCGCCGGTGGCCAGCATGGGGTCCGTCACAATGACCAGGCGGTCATGGATGTCCTCGGGAAGCTTGCAGAAGTACTCCACGGGCTGGTGGGTCTCTTCATTTCTATACATGCCGATATGGCCCACCTTGGCCACCGGAATCAAAGACTGAAGGCCTTCCACCAGGCCCAGGCCGGCGCGGAGGATGGGAACGATGGCCATCTTTCGGCCGCTGATCTCCTTGCCCGTCATCTTGCAGATGGGGGTTTCAATCTCGATGTCCCTGAGGGGAAGGTCCCGGGTTACCTCATAGCCCATCAGCAGGCCGATTTCTTTCAGTAACTCGCGGAAATCTTTGGAACCGGTTTCCTTTTTACGCATGATCGTGAGCTTGTGCTGGATCATGGGATGGTTGATCACATGGAGTTGACTCATATCAGATTTGAGCTTTAAGTGTTATTTTACAATTTCGCGTACCTTCCGGGCAATATGGGCGGCATCCAGGCCATAGAGGGCCATGAGCTCCGCCGGTTTCCCGGTCTGGCCAAAACGGTCTCCGCCGTTCATGAACGCCAGCTTGGTAGGGCACTCCCGGGCCAGCACGCCGGCAATGGCCTCACCCAGGCCGCCGGCCATGTTGTGCTCCTCGGCCACGATGGCCTTGCCCGTCTTTTTCACGGAAGCGATGATGGCTTCCTCATCCAAGGGCTTGATGGTGGCCACGTTCACCACTTCCAGAGAAATGCCTTCGGCCTCAAGCGCCTCGGCGGCCTGCAGGGCTTCCCATACCAGGTGGCCGCAGCAGAAGACGGTGGCATCCTTGCCCTCGTTCATCACATAGGCCTTGCCAATCTCGAAGGGCTGCTCCGGATCCGTAAAGTTGGGCACGGAAGGACGGCCGAAACGAAGGTACACGGGGCCTTCGTACTTGGCGGCGGCGATGGTGGCCTGCATGGTCTGGTTGTAGTCGCAGGGATTCACCACGGCCATACCGGGAAGGGCGCGCATGAGGGCGATATCCTCCATGGTCTGGTGGGTGGCGCCGTCCTCTCCCAGGGTGATGCCGGCATGGGAAGAGGCAATCTTCACGTTGGTATTGCCATAAGCCACCTCCTGGCGGAGCTGGTCGTACACGCGGCCGGTCACAAACTCCGCGAAGGAGCCAATAAAGGGAACCTTTCCGGCGATGGCCAGGCCGGCGGCGGCACCTACCATGTTGGCCTCGGCAATGCCGCACTGGATAAAACGGTCCGGGAATTCGGCCGCAAAGGCGTCCATCTTGAGGGAACCCTTGAGGTCTGCGGTAAGGGCAACGACGCGCTCATCGGCCTTTCCGGCCCTTAGGAGGCCTTCACCAAAGCCGCTGCGGGTATCTTTCTTTCCTGTATCGATGTATTTTTTCATAAGGCAGTTCCGTTAATAATCACCAAGGGTTTCTTCCAGTTGGGCCAGGGCTTCGTTGCACTGTTCCTGGGACGGGGCCTTGCCGTGCCACTTGTGGGTGCCGGCCATGAAGTCCACGCCGTGTCCCATGTCCGTCTTGAAGAGGATCATCGTGGGACGGTTGGTCTTTTTGCCCATCTCCTTGGCCTTGGCAAAGGCCGTGAGAATGGCTTCCATGTCGTGGCCGTCGGCCGTGACGGTATTCCAGCCGAAGGCCTGCCATTTGAGCTGGAGGTCTCCGCCGCCGCACACGGACTCGGTGGAGCCGTCAATCTGCTGGCCGTTCCAGTCCGTCATGCCAATGAGATTTCCAAGGGAATGATGGGTGGCGAACTCGGCGCCTTCCCAAATCTGTCCTTCCTCGGACTCGCCGTCTCCGCAGAGGACATAGACTACATGCTTCTTGTCTCCGTCCAGCTTCTTGGCCAGGGCCAGGCCGGCAACCACGGAAACGCCCTGTCCCAGGGAACCGGAAGCCTGGGTGATGCCCGGCAGGCCCCTTCGCACGGAGGGATGGCCCTGCAGGCGGGAGCCCAGCTTGCGGAGGGTGCCCAGTTCCTGAACCGGGAAGTATCCGGCACGGGCCAGGACAGAATAGTAGACGGGGGCCAGGTGGCCGGCGGAAAGGATGAACTGGTCCTGTCCCTTGCCGTCACGGGTCCAGGTAGCGGGATCATGGTCCATCACTTCGAAGTACAGGGCGGTGAGGATGTCCGCGGTGGACATGGAGCCGCCGGGATGCCCGGAACCGGCCGCCGTAACCATGCGGACAATGTCCCGGCGCACCTGCGATGCAATTTTCTCAAGCTTTTCTTTTGCCATAGTAATTCTTCTGCTGAATTCAGTATCTTCAAAGTTAGGGATTTTTGCGATGATAACCTATATTTTTCTTATCTTTGAGTAAATTTTAACTACCATGAGAAAGTTCCTTCCTTTTGCAGCCGCCATTCTGATGGCCGCCTGCGCGCCCAAGGCCGCCCTTACGCAGTCCGGCCTGAACCCCAAAGACTTTGAAGGCGGGTACAACGGCGCACCCACCGCCCTTTACACCCTCACCAACGAGGCCGGCATGGAAGTGTGCGTCACCAACTTCGGCGGCCGCATCGTCTCCATCATGGTCCCCGACAAGGACGGAAAGAAGAGAGATGTGGTCCTGGGCTTCGACAAGGTGGCCGATTATTTCCCGGAGAACAACCAGACGGACTTCGGCGCCGCCATCGGCCGCTATGCCAACCGCATCAATCAGGGGCGTTTCACCCTGGACGGAGTGGAATACCGGCTGCCGCAGAACAACTTTGGCCATTGCCTCCACGGAGGCCCCACCGGCTGGCAGTATCAGGTATACACGGTCCTGGAGGCCGATGCCACCCATATCAAGCTCCTTCGCGAATCCCCTGACGGAGACAACGGCTTCCCCGGAAACGTGAAGGCCTGTGTCACGTACACCCTCACCCCGGACAACGCCCTGGACATAGCCTATGAGGCCGTGACGGACAAGCCCACCATCGTGAACATGACCAACCACGCCTATTTCAACCTGTCCGGAGACCCGGGAAACCATAGCATCGAGGAGGACATCCTCCAGATCAACGCCTCGCACTTTACGCCGGTAGACAGCACCTTCATGACAACGGGTGAAATTCGCTATGTGGACAACTTCCCGGTGAATTTCCGGGAGCCCAAGGCCATCGGCCGGGACATCCACCACCCCACGTGCAAACAGCTTAAGAACGGCCACGGATACGACCACAACTGGGTTTTGGATACGGAGGGAGACATTGCCAAGCCCGCCGCCACCCTCTGGTGCCCGGAAAGCGGCATAGAGCTCACCGTCTATACGGACGAGCCCGGAGTACAGGTTTACACCGGCAATTTCCTGGACGGCAGCGTGGTGGGAAAGAAAGGTATTGCCTACCCCTTCCGCAGCGCCGTGTGCCTGGAAACCCAGCACTATCCGGACTCCCCCAACAAGCCGCAGTGGCCGTCTGTCGTGCTTCGCCCCGGCGAAACCTACACCAGCCACTGCATCTACGCCTTCAGTGTGAAGGAGTAAGCTACAGCTCCGAATGGAGCTTTTTGGAAATCTTCATGCCCGTCCGGAGGGACTTGAGGTCACTTTTTGACAGGGAGGCTTCCCCTATGCTCAGGTGCTTCCCCAGAATGCCTTTGTGCAGGGTGAACACGGTGGGATTGCCATCCATTGTGGTGAACTCCTTCTGCGTGCCGTCGGCCTCATCGAACAGGGCAATCAGGTCTACGATATTCTTCATGGCATCCTCGTACGTCTCTCCAATTACCACTACGGTGCCGTCCCCTATACTGAACCCGGCGGAGCTGTCGGGAGTGGAGACGTCAAAGGAGGCCATCATATGGGCGGCAGACAGAAGGAATTGAGGATTGCCTTCCTTGTCCTTTACCTTATAGATATAAATTTGATCGTCCCCGCTTTCAACGCTGGCCAGTTCCATGTTGGCGCCAGCGGGAATGTCCTTCTGGGCATAGGAAACCGTAGCAAAAAGGGCCACGGCCAATGTAAGGAATAACTTTTTCATCGTCTGAATCATTTTGCTGAGGGAGAATAAAGCAAAAACTTTGCCATAAAACAAAACGCCAACCGTTAGGCTGGCGTTTGGAGCGGAAAACGAGACTCGAACTCGCGACCCCGACCTTGGCAAGGTCGTGCTCTACCAACTGAGCTATTTCCGCATCGGGAATGCAAAGGTACAATCTTTTTTTGAACCTGCAAATATTTTCCCCAAAAATTTTAACTATTTCTTGTCTCCGTAGGAGATGGAATGGTGGCGGAGCTGCAGGATGCGGCGGACACTCTCGTCTATGCGGCTCTCCGGAATTTCCCCGCGGCGGACGGCGTTCAGGACGGCGTCAAACACCTTGGGATACTCACGGACGCAAAGGAGGACATCCACACCGGCCTTAATGGCCATCACCGCGGCGTCTTCCACCGGATACTGGCGCAGGATGGCGCCCATCTCCATGGCATCCGTGATGATGAGGCCCTTGTAACCCAGTTCTCCGCGGAGTTTCTCCTGCAGGATCATGGGAGAAAGGGTGGAGGGCACATTGGAACCCGTCACATTGGGCAGGGAGATGTGGGCCGTCATAATCATCTGGGCCCCGGCTTCCATGCCGGCCTTGAAGGGAATCATCTCGCAGTCACGGATTTCTTCCCAGGTTTTGCGGCTCATGGCATAGCCGAAGTGGGAATCGGCCTGGGTGTCTCCGTGACCGGGGAAATGCTTCAGGCAGCCGATAACGCCGCTTTTCTGCAGACCTTTGAGGTACGCCTTCACCATCTCCGCGGCCACTTTGGGCTCGTTGGAGAAGGCCCGGGCACCGATGACCACGTTGCGGGGGTTGGTGTTAACATCGGCCACAGGGGCGAAATCGATATCAAAACCGTAGCTCTTGAGGTACTCCCCTATGGTTGTGGCGGCCTCGGTGACTTCTTTGGTGCGCCCGGAGGCGGCCAGGGTGCCCATGTTGGCGAACTTGGGCAGATGGAAATTGGGGTTGTTGGCCAGCCGGGCCACGGAACCGCCTTCCTCGTCAATGCACAGGAGCGGGTGGCTGGGCAGGGCCCTGAGGTCACTGATGAACTGAGAAAGCTGCTGGGGGTCCTTGATGTTGTGGGAGAAGAGGATGACGCCGCCCATGGGATAGACCCGGGCCGTCTCCTTCATCTTGTCCGTCACCTGATGCACGTCAAAGGACTTCAGTACGGTGGGCGAATCATAGTAGATGTCCGTGTCCAGAACCTCCGGACGGACAAAGAACATGGAACCCACTTTTTCCTGAAGGGTCATCTGCTTGAGCTCCTGCTCAATGGCGGCGTTCTCGGAGGAACAAGCGGTGAAACCCAATGCGGCGGCCAAAACAAAAAAACCTGCAGCAACTTTCTTCATATTCATCAATTTTTCAGTTATTAAAGCTCCCAGGCCAGGGCCGATGCGCCCAGGATGGCGGCATCGGACTCTTTAAGCTGGGAGAACACCAAATCTACCTTGCCTTTCCACAGGGACAGGACGTTTTCGTCCATGGCCTTGCGGATAGGTTCTGCCAGGAAATCCTTGGCGCGGGCCAGACCGCCGAAGAGGACGATGGCCTCCGGGGCGGAGAACTCGATGAAATCGGCAAATTTCTCTCCCAGGATACGGCCGGTGAATTCGAAAATCCGGAGGGCCAGCTTGTCTCCTTCCTTGGCCGCCTCGTAGACATCCTTGGAGGAAATCTTGTCCAAAGAACGGAGGACGGAAGGCTCACTGCTCATTTCCAGCCATTCGCGGGCGGTACGGGCCACGCCGATGGCGCTGGCGTAGGTTTCCAGACAACCCGTCTTTCCGCAGTTGCACTGGCGTCCGTTGTGGCGCACGGCACAGGTGTGTCCCAGTTCTCCGGCAAAGCCGTCGTGCCCGTAGACCACTTCTCCGTTAATCACGATACCGGATCCCACGCCGGTGCCCAGGGTAATCATGATGAAGTTCTTCATACCACGGGCGGCACCGTACGTCATTTCACCCATGGCGGCGGCGTTGGCGTCGTTGGTGAGGGACACGGGGATGCCGTTCATCTGCTCACTGAGCATCTTGGCAAAGGGGATGGTCTTGGTACCGCCCCATACCAGGTTCACGGCGCCCTCGATGGTTCCGGTGTAATAGTTGCCGTTAGGGGCACCTACACCGATACCGCGGATGCGGCCTTCGGCCTGTCCTTCCGCGATGATGCGGTTCAGGGCTTCGGCCAGTTCGGCAATGTAAGGGGCCACTTCCGTGTGGTTGTCCGAACGGATGACGGTCTGCGTGAGAACCGTACCACGGGCATCTACGATGCCGCATTTGGTGGTCTGTCCACCAATGTCGATACCAATTACTAAGTCTTGTGCCATAAAAGTATGTGATTATGCTTTCTTAACTTTGGAGCCTACAGCGGCGAAGTAGAGGATGAAGGCTACACAGGCGGCCAGGAGCCAGTAGCTGGGCATGTAGCCCACGGCGTCGGCAATGGCGTTCTGGATGAGCGGGACAATACCGCCGCCCACGACCATAGCCATGAAGATGCCGGAAGCCTGGTTGGTGGAAGCGCCCAGACCCTCGCAGGCGAGGTCGAAGATGGTGCCCCACATCACAGAGGTGCAGAGGCCGCAGAGGACCAGCAGAAGGGCTGCGATGGGAACCTGCACCATACCGAAGCTCTGACCCTTGAATACGGGCATGGAAACCATGGAGCTGTTGCCCAGGATGATGGCCAGGACAATGAGGAGGAGGGCCACGGCCGATACGCAGGTGAGCTGTGCACGGGCGCTCACCTTACCGGATATGACGGAGGAGGTGAGACGGCCTACGAGCATGAGGAACCAATAGGTGCCGGCCACGAAGCCGGCGATGGCGACGGCGGTGGAAGGATCCATGCCGGCTCCCTTCACGGGATCGGAAAGGTAGAAGTTGAGGGTTCCGGGGATACCCACCTCAACGCCCACATACACAAAGATGGCGATAACGCCCAGCACGAAGTGCTTGAACTTCATGGGGCTCACGGCGTGGGAAGAATCCTTGACGGCCTCGGGGTCCTGGATGTCAACGAACAGGAGCACGATGAAGGCAAAGGCGAATACGCCCATGGCCAGGAACAGCACCGGATTCACGTCCGTGATGAGGGTGTCCTTGGTAAGGGTGCCGATAAGGGCGCCCACCAGCATGGGAGTGAGGGTACCCATGAGGGAGTTGAAGGAACCACCGATCTGGATGTACTGGTTGGAACGGGCGCCGCCCAGGAGTTTGAGCATGGGGTTCACCACGGTGTTGAGCATGCACATGGAGAAACCGGCCACGAAGGCACCCAGCAGGTAGACGAAGAAGTTGGAGGGCAGGCCCAGGAACTTGCCGCCCACGCCCACGATACCGGAGAGGAACTGGATGAATACGCCGCAGAATCCTACCGCAATGGCGATAAGGGCGGTTTTCTTATAGCCGTACTTGGTGAGCATCTTACCGGCGGGAATGCCCATGATGGCATAGGCCAGGAAGTTCATCATGTTACCCATCATGCCCCAGAAATTGGAGCCCTCGATGCCAGGCTGCATTTTCCAGATGTTGCCGATAGGGGCTGCCAGATTGGTTACAAACGAGATCATACCAAAGAGGAAGATCATCGCAATGATAGCAATCAGATTGCTGTTGCCTTTTTTACTCATTGTTTTTACGTTTTATTTGTTAATAATCATTTGGCTTTTTAACCCTCAAAGATACTAATTATTTTCCAAAACAAAAATGCCCGTCTGTAACAGGACGGGCATCTTCTGATATAGGTTCAGGTTTTCCTACTCGGCGGCGGGAGCTTCAGCTGCGGGTGCCTCGGCAGGTGCTTCGGCGGCAGGGGCATCGGCCTTCTTGGCGCGGCTGCGGCGGGTGGTCTTCTTGGCCTCCTTCTTGCCGGCGGCAAGGGCGGTCTCGTTGAAGTCTACCAGCTCTACCAGAACCATTTCGGCGGCGTCACCGCTGCGGAAACCGGTGTGGAGAATACGGAGGTATCCGCCGGGACGGTCGGCCACTTTGGGAGCCACGGTGCGGAAGAGCTCAGCGGTTGCCTCTTTGTCCTTGAGGTAGCTGAAAACGACACGACGGGAGTGGGTGGTGTCTTCTTTGGACTTGGTGATAAGGGGTTCCAGGTAAGGCTTCAGGGCCTTGGCCTTGGCCTCGGTGGTGGTGATCCTCTTCTTCAGGATGAGGGAGGATGCCATGTTGGCGAGCAGGGCCTTGCGGTGACCGCTCTTACGACCAAGATGATTGACTGCTTTATTGTGTCTCATTGTTAAACGATCTTTTTCTTAGGTTCAATATTGTACTTGGTGACATCCATTCCGAAAGAAAGCTTCATCTTCTCTACCAGCAGGTCTATTTCGCTGAGGGACTTACGGCCGAAGTTGCGGAACTTCATGAGTTCGCTGCGGCTGTAGGACACCAGGTCTGCGAAAGTGTCGATGTCGGCGGCTTTCAGGCAGTTGAATGCACGGACGCTCAGGCCCATGTCCGAAAGCTTGGTGAGAAGGAGATGACGCATTCTCAGGGATTCCTCGTCCAGCTGCGTGCTGTCCGTCTCCACGGAAGATTCGATGGCGATCTTCTTGTCGTCGGTGAACAGCTTGAAGTGGTAGATGAGGATGTTGGCTGCATCCTGCAGGGCGGCCTCCGGAGAGATGGAACCGTCGGTGACAATCTCCAGGTTCAGCTTCTCATAGTCGGTCTTCTGTTCCACGCGATAGTTCTCCACGCTCCAGTTAACCTTCTTGACAGGCGTATAGATGGCGTCCACGGGAATGGTGCCGATGGGCGTCTGGGCGTCGCGCTCTTCCTCTGCGGGAACGAAACCGCGGCCCTTGGTGATGGTCAACGTGATGGTAAGCTTCACGGAAGGCTCCAGGGAGCAGATGTGCAGCTCGGGATTCAACACCTTGAAAGAAGACAATCCTTTGGAGATGTCCTCAGCGGTAAATTCACTCTTGCCGCTGATTGTGAGGTTTGCAACCTCAGAGTCTACGGTATCCACCATGCGGCGGAAGCGTACCTGCTTGAGGTTCAGGATGATATCCTGCATTCCCTCGATGACGCCAGGGATGGTCTGGAATTCCTGCTGAACTCCGGAGATCTGGATCTGAGAGATGGCGAAACCTTCCAGGGAGGCGAGGAGGATGCGACGGAGGGCGTTGCCGATGGTTTGACCGTAGCCAGGCTCAAGGGGTCTGAACTCAAATCTTCCCACGGTCTCGGTGCCTTCGAGCATGATCACCTTGTCCGGTTTCTGAAATGCTAAGATTGCCATAGGTTTGGGGTGTTAAATGCTATTACTTGGAGTAGAGGTCAACGATGAGCTGTTCGTTGATGTTCTCGGGAATTTCCTCGCGGGCGGGGACATTCAGGAACTTACCGGTGAGGGTAGCGGCATCCAGCTCCAGCCAGGAATACTTGGTGGCGGAAGCGATGCTGTTCTGGATAACCTCCAGGCTCTTGGAACGCTCACGGACGGCGATAACCTGACCGGGCTTCACCTGGCAGGAAGGAATGTTGCACACGGCACCGTCCAGGGTGATGTGACGGTGGAGAACCAGCTGACGGGCAGCGGGACGGGAGGGAGCGAATCCCAGACGGTACACCAGGTTGTCCAGACGGGCTTCCAGAAGGAGGACGAGGTTCTCACCGGTCTGACCCTTCATGCGGGCGGCACGGGCGTAGGTGTTACGGAACTGACGCTCCAGCACACCGTACATGTACTTCACCTTCTGCTTCTCCTTGAGCTGGGTACCATACTCCTTCTGCTTCTTGCGCTTGGCGGCCAGACCGTGCTGTCCGGGAGGGGTATTTCTCTTTTCGAAGGTCTTGTCAGGGCCATAGATGGGCTCGCCGAACTTACGGGCGATGCGAGTGGTAGGACCAGTATATCTTGCCATAGTTCTTCTTCAATTAAAATTAAACTTTACGGCGGCCCTTAGGACGGCAACCATTGTGCGGCATGGGGGTGACGTCGATAATCTCGGTGACGATGATGCCTGCGTTGTTAATGGTACGGATGGCGCTCTCACGACCGGCACCCGGGCCCTTCACATAGCATTTCACCTTGCGGAGACCAGCGTCGAAAGCGGTCTTGGACGCATCTTCTGCGGCCATCTGGGCGGCGTACGGAGTGTTCTTCTTGGAACCGCGGAAACCGCACTTGCCAGCGGAAGACCAGCTGATCACCTGACCCTGGGAGTTGCACAGGGACACGATGACGTTGTTGAAGGTAGATGAAATATGGGCCTGCCCATAAGCGTCAACCTTGACAACTCTTTTCTTGGTAGTAGTAGTTTTCTTTGCCATAATTCATCAGACTTTACTTGGTTGCTTTCTTCTTGTTGGCAACGGTCTTCTTCTTACCCTTGCGGGTACGGGCGTTGTTCTTGGTGCTCTGACCACGGACAGGGAGGCCTGCGCGGTGACGGATGCCACGGTAGCAGCCAATGTCCATGAGGCGCTTGATGTCCATCTGGACGGCGGAACGGAGTTCACCCTCAATCTTGTATTCGTTGTTGATGAGGGTACGGATAGCGGCGATCTGCTCGTCGTTCCAGTCTCCGACTTTAATGGAGCGGTCGATGCCACAGGTGTCCAGGATCTTCCGGGCAGAGCTGCGGCCGATTCCGAAGATATAGGTGAGACCTATCTCTCCGTGCTTGTTGTTCGGTAAATCAACACCGGCTATTCTTGCCATATTCTATCTGTACTTTTATTTGTTACACTTATTAACCCTGGCGCATCTTGAACTTGGGGTTCTTCTTGCAGATAACGTACAGGCGGCCTTTACGCCGGACAATCTTGCAGTCTTCGCTGCGTTTCTTGATGGAGGTCTTGACTTTCATCGTTATCTAGTTTTTATTTGTATCGGAAAGTTATACGTCCCTTGGTTAAATCGTAGGGTGAAATCTCAACTTTGACCCGGTCACCGAGAAGGATATGGATGAAGTTCATCCTCATCTTACCGGAAATGTTGCAGAGGAGGACGTGCCCGTTCTCCAATTCTACGCGGAACATAGCGTTGGGAAGGGTTTCTACCACCGTACCATCCTGCTCGATAGCTACTTGTTTGGACATAGTCTGAAAATCACTTTTAAAATTTAATGGAACCGTCTTTCTCAATGTAATCGAAAGTGGAGAGCTGCTGGGCCCGGCCTTTCCGGACAACAACCGTAAGCTCGTAGTGAGCGGCATTCTTGTGATCGGCGGTGTGTACTGCCCAACCATTTCTTGCAAGATACACACCTCTGCCGCCTGCACATATCATCGGCTCAATACAAATGGTCATTCCGTCTACAAGGCGTGCGCCGTGGCCCCTTCTCCCGTAATTGGGAACACCGGGATCCTCGTGCATTTCCTTGCCCACTCCGTGTCCTTCGAGTTCGCGGACGACGGAGAAACCGAACGACTCTGCGTACGACTGCACCGCGTATCCGATATCGCCTGTCCGATTGCCTGCCACAGCGGCCTCGATTCCCTTGTACAGGGATGCCTTGGTGACATCCAGGAGCTTCCGGGTTTCGGCGTCCACCTCCCCGACAGGGAAGGTGTAGGCCGAATCTCCGTTATATCCTTTGTACAGGGTTCCGCAGTCTACGGAAACGATGTCTCCCTCTTCGAGGGGGCGGTCGTTGGGAAAGCCATGGACCACAACATCATTCACGCTCATGCAGAGAGCCGCGGGAAAGCCATCGAAACCTTTGAAGGAAGGGACTGCACCGTGGTCGCGGATGAAGGTCTCGGCCACCTCGTTCAACTTCGCAGTTGTCACACCAGGGGCGACCAGTTTACCGACCTCGGCCAGTGTACGCGACACCAGATCTCCGTTGATGCGGAGCAGCTCGATCTCTTCTTCGGTCTTAGGCCTTATCATATCTTCTTTCGATAGTACATTCAAAATTACATGCCGGAACGTCCGGAAAGACGACCTGTCTTCATGAGACCGTCATAGTGACGCATGAGCAGGTAGCTTTCAATCTGCTGGAGCGTGTCCAGGATAACGCCTACCATGATGAGCAGCGAGGTGCCGCCGAAGAAGGAGGCGAACTGGTTGTTCACACCCAGGACATTGGCCAGGGCCGGCATACAGGCGATGAAGCCCAGGGAAATAGCACCCGGCAGGGTGACCCTGGTCATGATGTCGTCCAGGTATTCGGCCGTCTTCTTGCCGGGCTTGACGCCGGGGATGAAGCCGCCGTTCTTCTTCAGGTCCTCTGCCATCATGGTGGGGTTCACCGTAACGGCCGTGTAGAAGTAAGTGAAAGCGACTACGAGGATGAAGAAGACCACGTTATACCAGACGCTGGTGTAGCTGGAGAAGGCAGCGGCGATTCCACGGGTGGACTCGTAGTTGCCCAGCAGCATGGGGAACATCATCAGGGCCTGGGCGAAGATGATGGGCATCACACCGGCAGCATTAATCTTGAGAGGGATGTACTGGCGCACACCACCGTACTGCTTGTTGCCGATCACGCGCTTGGCGTACTGCACGGGAACTTTGCGCACGGCCTGAACCAGTGCGATAGCAGCCAGGATAACCAGCACCCAGATAACCATTTCCACCACGAACATGATGAAACCACCGTTGGCGGCGGAAGAGTCGAACTTCTGCAGGAACTCTGCAACCAGAGCATAGGGCAGACGGGCGACAATACCGATCATGATGATGAGGGAAATACCGTTGCCGATACCGCGGTCCGTGATCCGCTCACCCAGCCACATCACAAACATGGAACCGGCCATGAGGATGACGGTGGAGATGAGGCGGAACCAGAAGGCGCCCACCTTCATGGTGACAGCCTCGGCGGGAACCATGCTCACGACGTAAGCGGGACCCTGGATGGCCAGCACCAGGACGGTGAGGTAACGGGTAATCTGGTTCATCTTGCGGCGGCCGGACTCGCCCTCCATCTGCATCTTGCGGAAGGAAGGGACGAACATGCCCAGCAGCTGGACGATGATGGATGCCGAGATGTACGGCATCACACCCAGTGCGAAGATACTGGCATTACCGAAGGCGCCGCCGGAGAACATGTTCAGCAGGCCGACAAGACCTTCCTGGGTGCCGGCGATACCGCTCTTCAGGATATCAGGGTTGATACCGGGAAGAAGGATAAAGCTGCCCAGACGGTAAACCAGCACAAGCAGGATCGTGTAACCGATCCGCTTGCGCAGTTCTTCGATGTTGTAGATGTTGCGAAGTGTCTGAATAAACTTTTTCATCGCGACTGTTATTCAATTACGGTTGCTTTACCTCCGGCAGCCTCAATCTTCTGGGTAGCAGATGCGGAGAAAGCATGGGCCTTCACCTGGAGGGCGGCGGTGATTTCACCATTGCCCAGCACCTTTACCAGATCTCCCTTGGAGGCGATACCGGCGGCGATGAAGGTGTCCACATCAAACTCCTTGATATTGAGCTTCTCGCTCAGAGCCTGGAGGGTGGCCACGTTAACGGCCTTGAAAGCAACGCGGGTAGGGTTTTTGAAACCGAACTTGGGCAGACGACGCTGAATGGGCATCTGGCCACCTTCGAAACCAACCTTGTGCTCGTAACCGGCACGGGCCTGGGCACCCTTGGTACCACGGGTGGCGGTGCCACCCTTACCGGAACCCTGACCGCGGCCTACGCGCTTGCTGTTATGGGTTGCGCCCTTTGCGGGCTTCAGATTCTCAAGTTTCATCTCTAATCCTCCTTAGTCAATTACTTCATAAGAAACCAGATGGGCCACTTTGGCCAGCATACCGCGGGTGATGGGAGTGTCTTCCACTTCCACGGTCTGGTGCATCCGGCGGATACCGAGAGTCTTGAGGTTTGCGATCTGACGCTTGGTCTCTCCATTCTTGGAGCGGACCTGGGTAATCTTAAGCTTTGCCATAGTCTCTCTCGAATTAACCGTTAAAAACTTTGCTCATGGGAATGCCACGGAGACCGGCCACGGTGTAAGCGTCGCGCATCTCGGTAAGAGCGGCGATGGTGGCTTTCACCAGGTTGTGGGGGTTGGAAGAACCCTTGCTCTTGGCCAGCACGTTGGCGACACCGGCGCTCTCGAACACGGCACGCATGGCACCGCCGGCCTTTACACCGGTACCGGGAGCAGCGGGTTTCATGAACACCTCTGCACCGCCGAAACGGGCCACCTGCTCGTGCGGGATGGTGGTGTTGATCACGGGAACCTTCACCAGGTTCTTCTTGGCGTCCTCCACGCCCTTGGCGATGGCGGCGGTAACTTCGTTGGCCTTACCCAGACCGTAACCTACGACACCGTTCTCGTCTCCCACCACCACGATGGCGGCGAAGCGGAAGTGACGGCCACCCTTGGTGACCTTGGTGACGCGGTTGATGGCTACCAGTCTGTCCTTGAGTTCAAGGTCAGAGGTCTTTACTCTTTTTACGTTTGAATTTGCCATAGTAGTCTCAATCATTAGAAGGTGAGGCCGCCTTCACGGGCAGCGTCTGCCAGGGATTTAACTCTGCCGTGGAAGAGATAACCTCCGCGGTCAAATGCGACAGCCGTGATACCGGCGGCGAGGGCGCGCTCGGCGATGGCCTTGCCCACGATGGCAGCAGCCTCGATACCGTTCTTACCCTTGGTCTGGGCGGCAAGAGCCTTGTCGTTGGAGGCGGCGGCCACCAGGGTCTTGCCCTCGAGGTCGTTCACCACCTGGACGTAGATCTGCTTGTTGGAGCGGAACACAACCATGCGGGGACGCTCGGCGGTACCGTTCACGTGCTTGCGGATACGATAGTGGATCCGTCTTCTTCTTTCAATTCTATTCAATGCCATAACTCTTTCCTCCTAATTATTTGGCCGAAGCAGTTTTACCAGCCTTGCGACGAAGCTGCTCGCCCACGAACTTGATACCCTTGCCCTTATACGGCTCAGGACGGCGGAAGCTGCGGATCTTGGCGGCCACCTGGCCCACCAGCTGCTTGTCGGCGCTCTTGAGAATGAGGATGGGGTTCTCACCCTTACGCACCTGCGGGGTCTCAGCGGTGACCTCGGCGGGGAGCATGATCTGGATGTCGTGGGAATAACCTACGGACATGGTGAGGAGCTGGCCCTGTGCCACTACGCGATAACCCACGCCCACGAACTCCTGCTTGATGGTGAAGCCTTCGGAAACGCCAACCACCATGTTGTGAACCAGGGCGCGGTACAGACCGTGCATGGAACGGAAGCGGGGAAGGTCGCTGGGACGGGTGAACTTGATTTCATTTCCCTCGATGGTCACGGTGATGTCCGGATCCACCTTCTGGCTCATTTCGCCATGAGGGCCTTTCACCTTCACGATGTTACCGTCCAAGAGCTCTGCCTTGGTACCGACCGGAAGGACTACAGGTAATTTACCGATTCTTGACATAATGTTAGGTACGATTAGTATACATAGCAAATAACCTCACCGCCCACATTCAGCTCTTTGGCTTCCTTGTCGGTGATGACGCCCTTGGAGGTGGACAGGATGGCGATTCCCAGGCCGTTCAGGACGCGGGGCATACCAGCCACATCGGCATATTTTCTGAGACCGGAGCGGCTCACGCGCACAATGCTCTTGATGGCAGCGGCCTTGGTCTCGGGGTGATACTTGAGGGCGATTTTGATGGTGTTGAAAGGGGTACCCTCCACCAGCTTGTAGCTGAGGATGTAACCTTTTTCGCACAGAATCTTGGTGATGGCCAGCTTCATGTTGGAAGCGGGGATTTCCACCACTTTCTTACCGGCGCGGTAAGCGTTACGGATTCTGGTCAGATAATCTGCAATGGGATCAGTCATTTTTTTGTCTTTTTGTGGACCGGCGCTCTTGGGCGCCCGATATCCGATTGTTAATAAAATAAAGGATTACCAGCTGGCCTTCTTGACGCCGGGGATGAGGCCCTGGGAGGCCATTTCGCGGAACTGGATACGGCTGAGGCCGAAGTCACGCATGTAACCCTTGGGACGACCGGTAAGGGAGCAGCGGTTGTGGAGACGTACGGGGCTGGCGTTCTTGGGCAGCTTGTCCAGAGCGGCGTAATCGCCGGCTTCCTTCAGAGCAGCGCGCTTGGCGGCGTACTTAGCAACTAATTTCGCGCGTTTTACTTCGCGAGCTTTCATTGATTCCTTTGCCATGCTACTATTCTTAGTTATTGTGTTTCTTGAAAGGAAGGCCGAAGGCTTTCAGGAGGGCGTGAGCCTCTTCGTCAGTCTTGGCGGTGGTAACGAAGGTGATTTCCACACCGTGGATGCGGGGGTTCTTGTCAATCTCGATTTCAGGGAAGATGATCTGCTCCTTGATACCGAGGGTGTAGTTACCCTGTCCGTCCATCTTCTCGGAGATACCGTTGAAGTCGCGGATACGGGGCAGAGCCACACGGATCAGACGCTCCAGGAACTCGTACATGCGGACGTCGCGGAGGGTGACCTTTGCGCCGATGGGCATGCCCTTACGGAGTTTGAAGTTGGAAATATCCTTGCGGGAGTTGGTGATGACAGCCTTCTGACCGGCGATGATGGAGAGTTCCTCAGCGGCCTCCTCGACCATCTTCTTGTCCTGGGTGGCGTCACCCACACCCTCGTTGAGGGTAATCTTAACGAGCTTGGGAACCTGCATCACGGTGGTGTAGGAGAACTGCTTCATGAGAGCAGGAACAATCTCCTCTTTGTAAACCTTCTTCAGGTCCGGGGTGTATCCGGTAGGAAGCGCCTGGGCTTCTACGGGTTTTGCTGCTTTCTTTGCCATAATTACTTGATCTCCTCTCCGGTTGTTTTAGCGATGCGGACCTTCTTTCCGTCCACCTCTTTGTGGGCAACCCTGGTGGCCTTGCCGTTGGCGTCCATCAGGTTCACATTGGAGATGTGGATTCCGGCTTCCTGTTTTACAATACCGCCCTGGGGGTTCTTGGGGTTGGGTTTGGTGTGCTTGGACACCATGTTCACACCCTCTACGATCACGCGATCCTTCTCGCGCAGAACCTCGAGGACCTTTCCGGTCTTTCCCTTGTCGTTACCGGCATTCACATACACGGTATCGCCTTTCTTGATGTTGAACTTTTTCATAACTCTCTACGCTTTAAAGGACTTCGGGGGCCAGGGAAACAATTTTCATGTAGTTCTCGCGGAGTTCGCGGGCCACAGGGCCGAAGATACGGGTGCCGCGGAGTTCGCCGGCGCCGTTCAGCAGAACGCATGCATTTTCATCGAAACGGATATAGGAACCGTCCGGACGACGGATTTCCTTCTTGGTGCGGACCACCACAGCCTTGGTAACGGTGCCCTTCTTGATGTCTCCACCGGGGATGGCACTCTTGACAGTCACGACGATGGTCTCGCCGATGGTTGCGTAACGGTGGCGGGTACCACCCAGCACACGGATGCAGAGGACTTCCTTTGCACCGCTGTTGTCAGCAACCGTTAAACGTGATTCCTGCTGTATCATAATTACTTGACTTTTTCTACGATTTCAACTAATCTCCACTTCTTGGTCTTGCTCAGGGGACGGGTCTCCATGATGCGGACGGTGTCGCCCTCGGAGCATTCGTTGTTGGCGTCCTCGGCAACGAACTTGGTGGTCTTCTTTACGAACTTGCCGTAAATGGGGTGCTTCTCGTGGGTTTCTACAGAAACAACGATGGTCTTGTCCATTTTATTGGAAACCACGATGCCCACTCTTTCTTTACGAAGATTTCTTTCCATAGGTCGATGCTTGGTTTAGTTCTGCTGTTTCTCTTTCTCGGCCAGGATGGTGATCATGCGAGCGATATCCTGACGGGTCTTGCGGATCTTGGAGGTGTCCTCCAGGGGAGAGATCGCATGATTGAGCTTCATGGTGTCGAGGTTGTTTTTCTCGAGGTCGATGCGGTCGCGAAGATCTGCGACGGACATCTCACGTACTTCGGATACTTTCATTTTCTTCTCCTCCAATGATTATTCTTCTACATAGTCCCTGCGAACCACGAACTTGGTGGCGACGGGAAGCTTGTTGGCGGCAAGACGCATAGCCTCTTTGGCGGTGGCGAGGGATACGCCCTCTGCCTCGAAGAGGATACGGCCGGGAGTGATGGGAGCTACGAAGCCCTGAGGGTCACCCTTACCTTTACCCATACGGGTATCCAGAGGCTTGGCGGTGAACGGCTTCACAGGGAAAACACGGATCCAGATCTGACCTTCACGGTTCATGCGACGGGAGATGGCCTGACGGGCAGCCTCGATTTGCTGGGCAGTGAGCCAGCAATTCTCAAGGTTCTTGAGGCCGAAGGAGCCGAATGCGAGCTGGTTTCCTCTTCCGGAATTGCCCTTCATGCGGTTCTTCTGTTCCCTTCTGAATTTTGTTCTTTTAGGCTGTAACATTGCTGTAATGTTTTTAAAATTTCCTTTTTAATCCCTAACTCATTGAAACTCAGCTGGTTGGGTGCATTTTGCTCCAATTTTGGGATTGCAAAGTTACAAAAAAAATCTGATTCGCCAAATATTTTTGCACGATTTTTAAACATTTTCGACCGCGAGTTTTGACACTTAACTATCTGGAAAATGAGCAACTTACGAATATTGTTCAAAAAAACTTCCGCTCATTTTCGACCAAAGCTGACGCCCCCTCTTCTGTCATTCAGAGCGAAGCGAAAAATCTGTTTGGTAAATATTTTGCAAGTAATTACCTTTGCGCTCATGAAAAGCCTCCGGCATATCATCCTTGCATCGGCCCTGCTGATCCTGCTCCCCTTGGGGGCAGGTGCGCAGAACCACATCCGCCGCGCCATGGACAGGGCCCGCGAAAGACAGGCCGAGATGGCCCGCCGCCAGGTTCAGGCCGACGGCATCGAAGGTGCCCGGGGCTACCTCCGCATGCAGGTGGAGAACGGAGACACCACCTACCTGGACAAACTCCCGCCCATCTACATCATCGGCCGGGGAAAAGCCCGCAGCGAGAAGCAGTGGAGGGCCTATTACAAGCTGGTCTGGCGCTTCGCCCGCGTGTACCCGTACGCGCAGGCGTCCGGGCACCTGATTAAACAGGTGGACAGCACCCTCAATGCAGAGCATTACCGGGGACTCCGGAAAGAAAGATACATAGACGCCATCCAGAAACAGATTTTCCGGGATTTTGAAAAGCCCCTGCGGAACATGAGCATCCAGCAGGGGGCCCTCCTCCTGAAGCTTATCAACCGGGAAACCGGGCTTCCCCCCTACACCATCATCAAGGACTACAAGAACCGCATGGCCGCCGGTTTCTGGGAAGGCGTCGCCCACCTGTTCGACAACAGCCTCAAGACCGCCTACGACCCCACCGGGGCCGATGCTACCATAGAGGAACTGGTACAGATATGGAACGCCGGGGAGTTCCCGGCGCTCTACTGGTCCATTTTCTGGGAAGACCCGCCCAAGGTGGAAGTTCCGGAATCCTATCTGGAATAGGCCGACAGGCTCCCCTGTTCCGAATCAAACACCATCCAGTTGGGAGCGGTCATCCAGTCTCCCAGCATCAGCAGGCGGGCCTGCCCCACGGGCATGTCCACGCGGCTGTGGTAATGGCCGAAGATGAAAAAGTCCACCGCCTGGTGTTTCCGGAAGTCCCGGCAATAGCGGTAGAGGGGCTCATCGGCCCCCTTGAAGGTATAGGAAATGGGCTTCCCCTCGCGGGAACGGCGGCTCCAGCCATTGCCCAGGCGGAAGGCTATCCAGGGATGGAGGGAGGAGAAAAGCACCTGCAGGAAGCGGCAGTGAAAGACGGCCTTGATGAACTTATAACGGTAGTTTCCGGGGCCCAGGCCGTCTCCATGGCCCAGGCAGAAGGTTTTGGTGCCGATACGGGTCACATAGGGCTGACTCAGTTTCACCATTCCCAGTTCTTCGAAATAGCGGTAGGTCCAGATGTCGTGGTTGCCCGGGAAAAAGAACAGCTTGACGCCCTTGTCCATAAGGTCTGCCAGGGCGCCGAAAACCCTCACGTAGCCCTTGGGAACCACATACCGGTACTCGTACCAGAAATCCCAGATGTCTCCCAGAAGGTACAGCGAAGCCGTCTTTTCCGGATCTATGCCATCAAGGAAGGAGACAAAGGCTTTCTCACGCGCCGCCGGATCCCCTACTTGAAGACCCAGATGCACGTCGGAGACAAAATATGTCAATGTCTTGGACACTTATGCCAGCACAAAGATAAGGAGGGCGACCACCAGACAGTAGAGGGCGAACCAGCTCAGCTTGGCCTTCTTGACGATGGAAACCATCCAGCGGCAGGCGAAAAGGCCGCTGATGAACGCCGCCACAAAGCCCAGACAAAGCGCCAGGGGGCCCACTCCGCCGCCGAAAGTCTCATTTCCCATGGCCACCTTGAGCAGGTCCAGCGACTGCTCGCCGATGATGGGAATCAAAACCATCAGGAAGGAGAACTGGGCCATGTTTTCCCGCTTCACGCCGGTAATGAGGCCCGTGGCGATGGTGCTGCCGCTGCGGGAGACGCCCGGCATCACGGCAAAGGCCTGGGCGATGCCCACCACGAATGCCTGCCAGTAGGAGATGCCGTTACGGGCCTGCGTGCGGGAAGGCTTCAGCCATCGGCCGGCATTGTCGGAGAAAAAGAGGAGACCGGCGGTGATAACCAGTCCCACGCCCACCAGGGTAAGGGATTCCCCGAAGAGGGCGTTCACCTGGTCCTTGAGGAGGAAACCCACCAGGGCCACCGGTATAAGGGAGACCAGGATCTTGCAGACATAGTCTGTCTCATCGTTGTACTTGAACTTGAAAAAGCCCTTCAGAAGCGTCCAGATGGCATTCCAGAACACCACGATAGTGGCCACCACCGTGGCCAGATGCACCGTGACGGTGAAATCCAGGAAGCCCTCTGCATCGGCCCCTAAAAGTTCTTTGAAAATCATCAGATGTCCCGAACTGGACACCGGCAGGAACTCGGTGAGTCCCTGAACAATTCCTAAAAGAATCGCCTGCCACCATTCCATAACCGTTACGCTTTGAATTTACCCATGATGGCCACCACTTCCAGCACGATGCCCGCGATGATGACGATGGGGGCGGCCACCAGGCGGCGGAAATCAAACATGGCGTAGTTGAACACCTGAGGGTCTTCGGAGCCGCCGCCGCTCAAAAGGAGGAAACCGGCGGCCATAACCGCCAGGCCCGCTATCATGAAGCGTAAACCCTTGGCCGTGACGGCCATCTTGCCGGACTTGTCCGGAGTATCTGTCTTTTTTGCCATACTAATATGCGTATAACTGGTCTCTGTTGTATCCCACCAGCCGGTTCACCACCAGGAAGGTGCTGAAGGTGGAGACCGTGAGGCCCACCAGAATCATGACGGCCATGGTATACAGGAGACTGTCTAAGGTGAAAATCTTGAAAAGCTGGGCAAACTGCTCCCGGAGCACGTACAGGCCGCCCACCAGCAGCAGGATGGCGATGAGGGCGGCAAACAGGCCCTGCAGGGCCGCCCTACCTACGAAGGGCCGACGGATATAGGCACGCGTGGCACCCACCAGATGCATGGTATGGATGCTGAAGCGGCGGTTGAAAAGGTCCAGCCGGACGGTGTTGCCGATGAGGACGAAAGAAATGAAGAGCAGCACGGCCACCATGAGGGACAGCGCAAGGGAAATCTTCTGGAGGTTCTCGTTGAGTGCGTCCACCAGGGAGGTCTGATACACCACCTCGTCCACCAGGGGAGATTCCGCGAGCTGCGCCTTTATCAGCTGCAGGCTGTCGGCCTGGACATAGGGCGCCTCCAGGTTCACGTCTATGGAGATGGGGATGGGAGCCTGCTCAAAGACACTCAGGAAGTCCTTTCCCAGCAGACGGGTCATCTCCTCCTTTCCCTGCTCGCGGGAAATGTAGTGCGTAGCCCTTACGCCGGGAGTGGCAGCCACCTTGGATTCATAGCGGAGCGCCTCCTCCTCCGTCACCTGCTCCTTCAGGAGGACGTTGACCTGGAGGTTCTCCTTGAAATAGTCTCCCACCTCCCGGGCATTGATGACCAGAAGGGTTCCCACTCCCACCAGAAGCAGGACCAGGGACAGGCTGATGACCGTAGAAATCCAGGCACTGATGAGCCTGCGGCGCATGGTTGAATTCTTCATTTGGGTTCAAAGTTACGCAAACCGCCGAAAAACTCAAAAATTTTTAGTAACTTTGTGGGTTAAATAATAGTATTATGGGAGATTCCGCCAAGAAGATTCTGTTTGTCAATGCCCAGATGTGCCCCTACCTTCCGGAAACCCGGATGGCCCGGGTGTGCCGAGAGCTCCCCCAGGGAATCCAGGAAAGGAAGAAGGAAATCCGAGCCTTCATGCCCCGCTATGGCTGCATCAACGAACGGAAGAACCAGCTCCATGAGGTTATCCGCCTCTCCGGAATGAACATCATCATCTCCGATGTGGACCGCCCTCTCGTGATCAAGGTGGCGTCCATATCGGCCGCCCGTATCCAGGTCTATTTCATTGACAACGAGGATTATTTCCGCCGCAAGCAGATAGACCGGGACGAGGACGGACAATTTTTTGCCGATAACGGGGAACGCGCCATCTTCTTTGCCCGCGGTGTCCTGGAGACGGTGAAAAAACTGCGCTGGGCACCCGATATCATCCACTGCAGCGGCTGGATTTCCCATGTGCTTCCCCTTTACCTGAAGAAGGCCTACAACGAAGACCCCATCTTCACCCAGTCCAAAGTGGTGCTTTCCCTCTACGACGACAGCACACCCGAAAAACTCTCCGAAGGCTTCGCCCAGACCATCCGGCTGGGAGATATCGGCCCTCAGGATGTGAGCGTCCTTACGCCGGAGGCCGGCGGCATAGAACTTGCAAAATTAGCAGCGCAGTATTCCGACGGCATCATCCTGGGCGCCCCCAATGTAGACCCCGAATTGGTGAAACATGTCCAGGGAACGGGACTTCCCCTCCTCCCCTTTGACGAGGCATCCTTCTCCGACGGAAGCTACATGGACAACTACAACGCATTTTACGACAAGCTATTAGCATGAAGAAATCCTTCCTGTTCCTTGCACTCGCGGCCGTCCTTGCGGCTCCCGCCTGTATAAAAGTGGACAACAGCCTTGGAAAAGGCCTGGTGGACAAGAGCCTCATTTTCAACACCTATACCGCAGAATTCCCGCTGGAAGACATCCAGCTCAAATCCTCCGACGCCCTCTCCGGTTATTCGGACACCCGTATAGCCCTGGGCGCCATCCGGGACGAAGTCTTCGGCCTCACCACCCGCGAGGCCGCCTTCACCCTGGTTCCGGCGCTGGACTCCATAGACCTGGGAACAGACCCCAGAGCGGTGAGCTTCTCCCTATTCTTTGAGGCCGATACCGTCTCCTGCGCCGACGATTCCCAGGCCCATATCATCCAGAACATCTATGTGACGGAACTGCTGGCCCCCCTTCCCGAGGCCGGCGAGAACACCCAGAACACGCAGTACATCGCCCACTCGGACCAACTCATCACCAACGGTCCCGTGGCCTACAACGGCGGCACCAACCTTTCCTTCAACTTCACGCAGGAATTCGCGGACAGGTACCTGGACATGCTCATAGATCTGGGCCCCACCTACATAAGGCATGACGTAACCAATGCAGACCTTTATCTGGACAAATATGACGAGATGATGGACATGATGCCCGGCATCTACCTGTCCACGGACGTCCCGGAAGGCCTGGGCGGCCGCATCAACCTCTTCCATTTCTCCAGCCTCTCGGTGTCCAACAACTATTACGTCCGCAACAGCAATGTGGGAAAACTGGTCGTGAACAGCGAATGGGACGGCGAACGGAAAGACTCCACCTTCCTCATTTACCCCGGAGAGCCGGAACTTTACGACGAGGTGGAATATATTGACAACAACACCAAATTCTACCAATACTGCTTCAACCGCACCACCCAGTCCACTATACCCGGAGCTGTAACGGACAAAATCTACGTGGAGGGCGGCGGCGGCCTCAAGCCCGTGGTCCGTGCCCAGGAGCTGCAGGAACTCACCCGCCTGGCCGTACTGGCAGAAGGAGGAGACCCGGACAAGGCCGTTATCGTAAAGGCCACCATCGAATTCCCCTTCGAGATGCCGGAAGATTACACGCAGCTCAAGTACTACCCCTCCGTCCTGAGCCCCACCATCCAGACAAAGACCCAAACGGAAGATGGCACGTACATTACCAGCTTCGCCGGCCTTACGGACGCCTCCGTCAGTGCCGAAAACCAGGGCAACATAGACCGCTCCAACCTTATGTATGCCCCGGACGTGACCTACCACGTGCAGGAGCTTCTCTCCCGGGAAGACCTTGACACCGCCACCAACGCGGACATCTGGTTCCTCACCATCTTTACGGAGCAGGTGGCGCAGGCCAGCGGCTCCCTCATGGACAACGAATACTACCGCAACCTCATGTATGCCAGCTACTACAACAGCATCTACGGCGGCGGCTATGGCTACGGCTCCAGCATGTACGGCGGTGGATACGGTTACAACAACTACTACAGCTATATGATGATGGCCCAGATGATGGCCGCGTCGTCCCAGCAGAGCTATACGGTGAATACGGAACTGGACAAAGACCGCTTCTACCGCGCCATCCTGTGCGGATATGAGGATCAGAGGCCGCCCATTTTCCGCGTCACCTTCGCCATTCCGGAGGAGAAGTAGGAATCGGCCCCGATAAAAAGTACGGCCCCCAACCTTTCGGTTGAGGGCCGTTATTGTTTTTCAACACGGGGGATTAGCCAATCTTCTCGGCTACCTTGTTGATGGCGTCGCCCACAGTGGCGATACCGCTGGTTTCCTCATCAGGAATCTTGATACCGAAAACGCGCTCGAATTCCATGAGCAGTTCTACGGTGTCCAGGGAATCGGCACCGAGGTCGTTGGTGAAGCTTGCACTTTCAGTGACAGCGCTTTCCTCGACACCAAGCTTGTCAACGATGATATCCTTGACCTGCTTTACGATTTCTTCCTTAGTCATAACAGATAGGTTTAAAGTTTATTGTTTACGTTTTTACTTTCTCTTCAAAGCAAATAATGTGCAAATATAGTAAAAAATTCTGAAATACCATATTTTAAGCAAAACTACGCCTCCTTGCTTAGCCGGCTCCAAATCCGGAGTCCGTTAATGGAGTTGATCAGGTAGAAGCTGTATTTGACAATGTAGACGGGGGCGAAGGATTGGTCTGAATTCATCCACAGGGCGATGGAGAACACGTTCACCGCCATCCAGAATATCCATTGCTCCATATAGGCGGTGGACATGAGAAGCTGGCCGATGATATTGCACACCAGCGGAATCACATCCAGAACTACGGCCACCTTCAGGAAGCCCGTGGCGGCGGAACGGTCAAAGCGGGCGATAACGAGGTAAAGGAGCACCGTGGCAACCAGAGAGATGCCCAGCCAGGCCCAGCGCATGGCGGGACTCAGCCGGCGGGCCTTCACCTGGTGGGAAGCCTTGGCGCCCCGCCGCTTCCACTGCAGGAAACCCACCAGCTGCATGGGCACGAAGTAGGCAAAGTGCAGCAGCGCATTGCCCAGGCCGGAGCCGCCCTCCCGCCAGTTCATCCAGCATGCGAAGCCGTAGATGCTCACATCCAGAAAGCCGAACAGGAAGGTAATAATCCATCCGTTGGCCGATGAAACCGTGGCCAGCACCCCCATGAGGGAGCCGAAGGCGCTCAGCAGCAGCCACAGATGCTCTCCGTCACCCGCCCCGCCCAACTTGATGGCCGTCACAATGCAGGTGACCACCGTCATCCCTATCAGGATGAACGCATTGAAATACTTGTTGAACTGTTTCTCTGTCATACGTTCAAATAATCATGGATGCGCACCGCCAAATCCGCCCCCACCAGGGCGCTGAGCTCCTCCAGGGGCGCGGCGGCAATGCGGGCTACAGAGCCGTAGTGCATCAGCAGGCGCTGTTCCGTCTTCTCTCCCACGCCCTTGATTTCCCTGAGGGCGCTCTGGATGGCGGCCTTGGAGCGGAGGTTGCGGTGGAAGGTGATGCCGAAGCGGTGGGCTTCGTCCCGGATATGCTGCAGCACCTTCAGGGCCTGCGAATTACGGTCTATGAACAGCGGGTAAGGATCTCCCACCCGGATCACTTCTTCCAGTCGCTTGGCCAGGCCCACCACGGTGACGCGGTCCAAGATGCCCAGCTCCGCCAAAGCCTGATGGGCAAACTCCAGCTGCCCCTTGCCACCGTCGATGACAATGAGCTGCGGGAGATCGTCCGGAGCCTCTTCCTGCATGCGGGAATAGCGCCGGTTCACCACTTCCTTCATGGAGGCGAAGTCGTTGGCGCCCACCACCGTCTTGATCTTGAAACGCCTGTAGTCCGCCTTGGAGGGCTCTGCGTCACGGAAAACCACGCAGCTGGCCACCGGGTTGGTGCCCTGCACGTTGGAGTTGTCGAAGCACTCCATGTGGCGGGGCAGCACACTCATGCCCAGGGCTTTCTGCAGCTCCGTCATCACGCTCATGCGGAAGGCGTCCGGGTCTGTGTGTTCCCGCTGTTTGATGCTGTTAAAGTGGAATTCCTTGGCGTTTTTGGCGCTTAATTCCAGCAGGGACAGCTTGTCTCCCCGCTGGGGAATCCGGAATTCCACCCCTTCAATCTCCACGTCCGGCAGGAAGGGCACGATCACCTCCTTGGAGAGTTCCCCAAACTTGTCTTCAATTTCGCCGATAAAGGTGGAAAGGACAGAGGCCTGCTCCTCTTCAATCTGACTCTTGAAGCCCAGGTTCAGGCTTTGCACGATGGCGCCGCCCCGGATACGGAGGAAGTTGCCGAAGGCCTCGGTGCCATCGAAGACCAAGGTGAAGACATCGGCCTCAATGTCGGAGGCCTGGGTGATGATGCTCTTGGAGTAGTGCTTCTCCAGGGTGCGGAGCTTGTCCTTGTAGGCCTGGGCCTCCTCGAAGGCCAGGCGCTCGGCGGCATCGGCCATGAGGGCCTTGTAATGCCGGATAACCTCGGAGCCGCGTCCGCTCAGGATGTGCACGATTTCCTCTATATAGCCGCCGTACTCCTCCTTGGAAATCTTTCCCACGCAGGGGGCGTCGCATTTCCCGATATGGAATTTGAGGCAGGGCCGATATTTCCCCCTCAGGATGGCGTCGGAAGTGATTTTGAGGGAGCAGGTGCGCAGCTTGTAGGTCTCGTCAAAGAAATCCACCAGGTTCCGCGCATGCATCACGCTGCTGTACGGGCCGAAGTACCGGTTTCCCTTGCCCTTCTCGATGCGCCGGGTGATGAACACCCGGGGGAACTCCTCTCCGGTGACACAGATCCAGGGGTAGGTCTTGGAGTCTTTGAGGAGGATGTTGTACTTGGGCTTGTACTGCTTGATGAGGTTGTTCTCCAGCAGGAGGGCATCGGCCTCGGAATCCACCACGGAGAACTGGGCGTCGGCAATCTTGGAAACCAGGATGCGGGTTTTGGTGTTCAGGCGCTCCGGCGGCACAAAATACTGCGCTACCCGCTTGTGGAGGTCCTTGGCCTTGCCCACATAAATAACCTTTCCCTCGGCGTCATAGTATCTGTAGACGCCGGGGGAATGGGGGAATAAGGCTATTTTCTCTCTGACGGTCAATTACTTGCCCAGAGCTTCAGCCACAGCCTTGCGGATTTCCTCACCGCGGAGGCCACGCTTGACGATGGTGCCGTCGGGGCCGAAGAGGATGATGTGCGGAATGCCTTCGATGCCGTAGATGTCGGTGGGAACGCGCTGGGCGTTCTGGATCTGGTTCCAGGTGATGTTCTCTTCCTCGGCAGCCTTGATGGTGTCTTCCAGCTTGTCCCAGACGGCCACGGAGAGCATGTCGAAGTTGTCACCCTTGAACTCCTCGTACACGGCGCGGAGGTTGGGCATCTCGCGGCGGCAGGGGCCGCACCAGGAGGCCCAGAAGTCCACTATCACGTATTTGCCCTTGCCCACGAAGTCGGAGAACTTGACGCCGTCAATCTCGAAGTCCGTGAACATTTGGCCCTCGGCCGTGCCCTTGCGGGACTGTACGCCTTCCTTCAGGCTGGCCACGAAAGCGGAATCCTGACCGGTGAGAGGAGCGGTGAACTTGCCAAGGATTTTCTCCAGTTCGTCGTCCTCCAGGTCGGAGTAGACTTCCTTGAGGGCGGCTACGCCCACGGCATTGTTCAGGTTCTCCTTAAGGGCCTTCTTGTTGTAGTCCAGATAGGCGTTGTAGGCGGAATCCGCAAAGGCCTCGGCGGCCTCGGCATCGTCCTGAAGGGCCACCAGACGGGCGCGGTAATTCTCTACGAAGGTCTGGTTCCACTCATTGAACTCGGCCAGTTTCTTTTCTTCGGTCTTGCCTTTGCAGCTAACCATGCAGGCCAGCACCACGGCGGCCATCAGCAATAAATTCTTTTTCATACAGTTCGTTGTTTGTTTCCGAATTGCAAAGATAAGAAAAAGCGGCCGATAATTCGGTCGCTTTTCCTAAAATATTGCGCAATCGCTTATCGGCGCTCTCCGCGTCCGCCTTCGCGACGGCCGCCACGGCCTCCGCGACGCTCTCCGCGGTCACGACCGCCTTCACGGCGACCGGCGCCGGGGGCGGCGGAATTGGCAGCGAAGCCGGCGTTGGGGCTCAGGTCCTGCTTGCCGTACTTCTCGCCGTTGCAGATCCACACCTTGATACCCATGGTACCCATCTGGGTGTGAGCCACTGCGAGGGCGTAGTCGATGTCTGCACGGAAGGTGTGCAGCGGGGTGCGGCCTTCCTTGAACATCTCGGAGCGGGCGATTTCGGCGCCGCCTACACGGCCGCTGATCTGGACCTTGATGCCTTCGGCACCCACGCGCATGGCGGTGGCGATGGCCATCTTGATGGCGCGGCGATAGCTCACGCGGCCTTCGATCTGGCGGGCGATGGAATCGGCCACGATGGTGGCGTCAACCTCGGGGCGCTTTACCTCAAAGATGTTGATCTGAACATCCTTGCTGGTCACCTTCTTGAGCTCTTCCTTCAGTTTGTCCACTTCCTGACCACCTTTGCCGATGATCACACCCGGACGGGCAGCGTGGATGGTGACGGTGATGAGCTTCAGGGTGCGCTCGATGATGATGCGGGAGAGGCTGGCCTTGGCCAGACGGCTTCCCAGGTATTTGCGGATCTCGTAGTCTTCGGCGATCTTCTCGGCGTAGTTACCGCCTACCCAGTTGGAGTCCCAACCACGGGTGATACCGATACGGTTGCTGATTGGATTGGTTTTCTGTCCCATAGTTTATTCCTCCACTGCTTTTTTGGTGTCCAGGATGATGGTAACGTGGTTGGAACGCTTGCGGATACGTCCGGCGCGGCCCTGCGGGCAGGGACGGATGCGCTTGAGCGTACGGCCTTCGTCTACCATGATGGTCTTGACAATCACGTTGCCGGATTCCAGTTCCTTGGTCTGCTCCGGGTTCTTGGCTTCCCAGTTGGCGATGGCGCTCTTGAGAAGTTTCTCCAGGTATGCGGAAGCGTCCCTCTTGGAGTAGTGCAGAAGATCCAGGGCGTGGTTTACTTCCACTCCACGGACGGTGTCTGCCACCAGGCGCATTTTCTGCGGGGAGGTAGGAACGTCGTTAAGTTTTGCGATAGCGGTCTGCTTCTTGGTCTCTTTCAGGCGCTCGGCCATCAGTCTTTTTCTCTTTCCCATAATGTCAATCCTTTAAACATTATTTCTTATTGTTGCCTGCGTGGCCTCTGAAAGTTCTCGTGGGAGCAAACTCACCGAGCTTGTGACCTACCATATTCTCAGTAACGTATACCGGAACAAACTTGTTGCCGTTGTGGACGGCGATGGTGTGGCCGACAAAGTCAGGGGAAATCATGCTGGCACGGGACCAAGTCTTGACAACCTCTTTCTTCTTGCTACCGTCATTCATAGCAAGAATTCTGTTCTCCAGGGCTTCCTGGATGTACGGTCCTTTTTTAAGTGAACGACTCATAATCTGTTAGTTTATTCCGTTATTTCTTACGTCTTTCAATAATGAACTTATTGGACACGGCCTTCGGGTTGCGGGTCTTGTAGCCCTTTGCAGGCAGACCCTTACGGGAACGCGGATGTCCACCGGAGGCGCGGCCTTCACCACCACCCATCGGGTGATCGTGAGGGTTCATCACAACACCACGGTTGTGAGGACGACGGCCCTGGTGACGGGTACGTCCGGCCTTACCGTCGGATTCCAGATTATGATCCGGGTTGGAAACAGTACCTACAGTAGCGCGGCAGGCCACGGGAACCATACGGGTTTCTCCGGAAGGGAGGCGCAGGATGGCGTAGTTGCCTTCGCGGGCGGCGAGCTGGGCGTAGGTTCCAGCGGAACGTGCCATGGCGGCACCCTGGCCGGGACGGAGCTCGATAGCGTGTACGAGGGTACCCACAGGGATGTTGGCCAGCGGCAGGCAGTTACCCATATCCGGGGATGCCTGAGGGCCGCTTTCCACCACCTGACCCACCTTGAGACCGTTGGGAGCGATGATGTAGCTCTTCTTGCCGTCTTCGTACTGAATGAGGGCGATGCGGGCGCTGCGGTTAGGGTCGTACTCTATGGTGAGAACGGTGGCCTTGAATTCGTCGCGGCTGCGCACGAAGTCAATGAGGCGGTACATTCTCTTGTGTCCGCCGCCACGGTAACGCACGGTCATCTGACCGGTGTTGTTACGTCCACCCGTGCTCTTGAGCGGGGTGAGGAGCGGTTTGTAGGGCTTCTTCGCGGTAATCTCATCGAAGGAGCTGATAGCTTTGTTGCGCTGACCGGGAGTTACCGGCTTGTACTTCTTGATTGCCATAACTTATTCTCCTTCTTAGATATTGTCGTAGAAATTGATCTTGTCTTCACCTGCAAGCGTGACATAAGCCTTCTTGAAGTGATTCATGCGGCCGCGCAGAAGGCCGGCCTTGGTGTAACGCTGCTTGCGCTTTCCGTGGTAATTGAGGGTGTTCACGTCTGCGACGGAAACGCCGTACATCTGCTCCACAGCGGCCTTGATCTGAATCTTGTTGGCCTTGCGGTCCACGATGAAACCGTAACGGTTGAGCTTTTCGCCCTCAGCCGTCATTTTCTCGGTTACGATTGGCTTAATTAAAATACCCATTTTTCTTTCTCCTTTACTTTACTCTTGCTGCGAGGATGTCCTGCACGCCGTCCACAAGCACCAGAGAATGGGCATTCATGATAGCGTAGGTATTGATCTCGTCAACGGTGATCACCTGCACGGAAGGCAGGTTGCGGGATGACAGGAAAATATTGTTGGAGTTCTCCGGGAGGACGAAGAGGACCTTGCGGTCTCCGGCCTTGATGTTGGAGAGGATGTTCTTGAACTCCTTGGTCTTGGGGGCGTCCATGGCGAAGGGCTCCACGAGCACGATCTTGCCTTCGGCAGCCTTGTAAGAGAGGGCGCTCACGCGGGCCAGCTGCTTCACCTTCTTGTTGAGTTTGAAGCGGTAGTCGCGGGGCTTGGGGCCGAACACATTGCCACCACCCACGAAGATACCGGCCTTCAGGGAACCGTGACGGGCACCGCCGCCGCCCTTCTGGCGACCGAGTTTCTTGGTGGAATAGGCAACTTCGCTGCGGTCCTTGGTCTTGGCAGTGCCCTGACGCTGGGCAGCGAGATAATTCAGGACATCCAGGTAGATGACGTGGTCGTTGGGCTGTACGCCGAAGACCTTCTCGTCAAGGACGACCTTCTTTCCGGATTCAGTTCCGTCAATCTTATATACAGAAAGTTCCATAGCTTAAGCCTCCAGAATAATGTAAGAACCTTTGGCTCCGGGGACGGAACCCTTGATAACGAGCAGATTGTTCTCGGGGATGACCTTGAGAACTTCCAGGTTGAATACCTTCACACGCTCAGCGCCCATGTGGCCTGCCATACGCATGCCGGGGAAAACGCGGGAAGGCCAGGAGCTTGCGCCCATGGAACCGGGGTGACGAAGACGGTTGTGCTGACCGTGGGTCTCACCGCCTACACCGGCGAATCCGTGACGCTTCACGACGCCCTGGAAACCTTTACCTTTAGAAGTACCGACAACATCAACGAATTTGACGTCCTCCGTGAAGACATCGGCCACGGTGATGGTGTCTCCGAGCTTGAGCTCTCCGGCGAAGTCTGCCTCGAATTCCACGAGTTTCTTCTTGGGAGTAGTTCCAGCCTTTTCGAAATGGCCCTTCAGAGCCTTGCTGGTGCGTTTTTCTTTCTTTTCGTCATAGGCAAGCTGCACGGCGGAGTAACCGTCGGTTTCTACAGTGCGAACCTGCGTGACAACACACGGACCAGCCTCAACGACAGTGCACGGGATATTCTTCCCGTCGGCACCGAAGACGGAAATCATTCCGACTTTCTTTCCAATTAAACCAGGCATTGGTGTTTGTTAATTAATTGTTTATAAATGCTTTAACCGTATAAAATTACAGCCCGCACACTTTTGCGGACCGCAAAGATAGGGATAATTCCCTGATTTTCCAAAACTTTTGTTACTTATGAACAGGTTTTTTCACAGCCTCTCAATATCGGCCCAGCCGAAGCGGGCGGGGTAAAGCCAGGCCCGGGAGGTGTGCTCCATGACGCCGTAGTCCAAGGATACCTTGGGGCATTCCGCATAGGCGCTTTCCACGAAGGCGCGCTCGCCGATATGCTCCTGCCAGCCACGGAAGAGCTCCGTCACCTCAGGCAGGTACTGCTCCATCTCGGCACAGATGGTGGAGGCCTTCCAGATGAAGATACCGCTGTTCCAGAAGAACTCTCCGGTGCGCACGAACACCTCCGCCAGTTCGCGGGAAGGCTTTTCCGTGAAGGTCTTCACCTGCAGCGGCCCGGCCATCAGGTGGGCGTTGCGCCCTTCCTTCACCTGGATGTAGCCGAAGTTGGTATCGGCCATCTTGGGAACGATGCCCAGGGTCATGAGGACGTCGTTTTCCTCCACGTAGCGGCAGGCTTCGTCGATGGTCTGGGCGAAGAGGGCTTCGTCCCGGATGTAAAGGTCCCAGGGGGTGGCCACGATGACGGCCTCCGGGTCCCGGGTAAGGAGGGTATAGGCCGCGTAGGCCATACAGGGGGCCGTTTTTCGGGCAAAAGGCTCTACCAGAAGATTCTCCTGGGGGAGCTGGGGCAGGGTCTCGCGGGCTAGGGAGGCAAAGTCCTCCAGGGTAACTATCAGGATATGCTCCTGGGGGAAGAAGCGCGCAAAACGCTCATACGTCCTCCTGAGCTGGTCCGGGGTACCGGAACCATCGGCCATGATTACACAGTAACGATGCTCATTCATAGGCTAAACATACATGGGTATCCAAGCCTGGGGAAAATAGCGGACAATCGTCTGGCTGCCGTCAAAAAGGACGGATACGATATCGAAGTAAACTTCTTTCCCGCCCAGGTTCTTCTTGTTGAGATACTGGACGGCGGCGGCCGATATCCTCTTCTGCTTCACCTTGTTAACCTGGTCCGTCACCGTGGTGGTAACAGGAGCCGTGCGGGCTTTCACCTCAACGAAGTGCAAGCCGTCGGGAGCTTCGGAGACAATGTCCAGCTCCAGGTGGCCGGCCCTCCAGTTGCGGTCCAGGATCTGGTGTCCGCGGCTTTGCAGGAAATCACAGGCCATCTGTTCTCCGGCCTGTCCTATCCTGCTGGTTTTAAGAACGTTCATGGTTTTAGTTTTAGTCAAATTTCACTACCGTCACGCCGGAGCCACCCAATTGGATGTGCTCGTCAGCGGCGGAGCTCACGCCGGGCACGGTGCGCACGTACTTCTGGATTTCCTCACGCAGGGCGCCCGTTCCCTTTCCATGCAAAATCCGCACCGAAGGAACACCCAGCATGATGGCATCGTCAATGTACCGCATCACAATTTCCAGCGCATCGTTCACCCGCTCCCCTCTCACATCCAGCTCCAGCTTGAACTGCGCCTTGCGCTCGCTGATGGCGGCGTCGTACACCTGACGGGGTTTTTCAGCCGGCTTTCCGGCAACGGCCTTGTACTCGTTGGCCGTAATCCGCTCCACCCGGTCCAGCGGCAGCTTGGTGGTAATGCTGCCCACAATCACGCTCACGGCCTTGGTGCTTATCTTGGACACTTCTCCCACCATCCCGTTGTCCTTGATGCGGACCTTCTCCCCCACCTTGAGCGGAGCGCTGCGGAAGGCGGTCATGGCGGCCTCCTGCGACTCCTTTTCCTCCAGTTGCCGGAGCGTCTGACCGTCGGCCCGGCGTTTCTTGCGCGCCTGCTCGCGCTCCTTGCGTTCCTTCACGGTCTGGAGCTTCTTGTCTATATAGGCGTCCCGGCGTCCGCGGCCCTCGGCCAGGGCGCCCAGGAAGCCTTGCAGCTCTGCCCGGGCCTCCTTGGTTTCCTCCTTGGCGGCCTGCGATTCCCGGATGGTACGGATGGTGTTTTCCACCTGCCGATTGGCGTCCTTGATTATCTTCTGCGCCTCCTCCTGAGCCTCTTCCAGGATGCGGCGGCGCATGCCCTTGATGTCTTCCAGCTCCTTCTCGTAACGGTCCGTGAGGCCTTCCAGCGTCTTGTCTGTGGCCCGGATCTTGGTAAGTTTCTCGTCCAGGGCCCGGCGGCTTCGGGCAATCTTGCGGAGGTTGCGCTCAATGCCCACGAACTGCTCCCCGGCACGCTGCTCCGCATCTTGCACGATGGCCTCCGGCATGCCCATCTTGCGGGCCAGCTCAAAGGCGAAGGAAGAGCCCGGCAGGCCCTGCTCCAGCACGAAGAGCGGCGCCACGGTGGCCGCATCAAACTGCATGGCACCGTTGATAACGCCGGTCTCTGCCCCCGAGGCATATAATTTAAGGTTGGTATAGTGCGTGGTGATGACGCCATAGGCCCCGCGGGTGTCCAGCTGGTGCAGGATGGCTTCCGCAATGGCGCCGCCGGCGGCAGGCTCCGTTCCGGAACCGAATTCGTCAATGAGGACAAGGGTCTTGGAACCGGCCACTTCCAGCATGGCCTTCATGTCCGCAAGGAAGGAACTGTAGGTGGAGAGGTCGTTTTCCAGGGACTGGTCGTCTCCGATAGAGACCATAATGCGGTCGAAAACCGGCAGTTCAGACGCCTCCGAAGTGGGCACCAGCATGCCCCACTGGAACATATACTGCAACAGGCCCACCGTCTTGAGGCACACGCTCTTTCCGCCGGCGTTGGGGCCGGAAATAAGGAGAATGCGCTTCTGCGGCGTAAGGGTAACCGTCAGTGGCACAATCTGCCGGCCTTCTTTCTTGAGGCTCTTTTCCAGCAGCGGATGCCGGGCTTTCCGGAGCCGCAGTTCCCCCTCCTCCGACACCACCGGCATGCCGGCGATGTAGTCCAGGGACACCTGCGCCTTGGCCATGATGAAATCCAGCTCTCCCACGTAGCGGGCTCCTTCTACGAGCTCCGGCACAAAAGGGCGCAGGAATTCCGCAAATTCGTAAAGGATGCGGGCAATCTCCCTGGTTTCGGCAAAATGCAGCTCCGCAATCTCGTTCTGCAGGGACACAATCTCCGCGGGTTCCATGAAGGTGGTCTTTCCCGTGGCGCTCTCATCGTACACGAAGCCCTGGAAGGCCCGCTTTTTGGCCGATGCCACCGGAATGAGCATCTTCCCGTCGCGGATGGAGACGCTGGCATCGGCCTCCACCAGCCCTTCCTGCTGGGCCTGGCGAAGGATGGCGTTCATCCGCTTGGAGACGCTGAGCTCCTTGTCCTTGATGCTGCGGCGGATCTTGTACAGTTCGTCGGAGGCCGTGTCCTTGATTTCCCCGTGGCGGTCCAGGATGGCGTCTATCCGGCTCATCACCTGGGCCGGGGCGCTGATGCCCGAAGCCATGTGCTGCAGGTTGGGATAGATGCCCTCCTTCACGGTATGGAAGAAATGAAGCGCCTTGCGGAGGGTTTCCAGCAAGGTCCTGAGCTTTCCAAGGGACAGGACGTCTATGGAAGACTTCTGGCCGATGGGCTCCAAGAACGAGAGGGCGTCAATGTACCCGGATGTGGGAAAATTGTCCTCGAACATGAGGATGAGGCGCATCTCGTCCGTCAGAAGATGGCGGTGGTGGATTTCCCGGGGCTCCGTGCAAAATTCCTCCTTCTGAACCCGCTCGGAGGCATATTCCGTGGAGCAGCGGGCCGATATGGCCTCCCGCACCTTGTCAAACCCCAGCTTGGCCTCCAATCTCGCGTCCATCTACTTTCCTCCCTCCGTAGCCATTATGGAGCCCAGCAGCTGGCGCAGTTCCTTCATGTCCTGCACCGTGCGGATTTCTCCGCCCCGCACGAAACTCACGTTGCCCGTTTCCTCGGACACCACCAGGATATCCGCATCCGTATCCTCGCTGAGGCCGATGGCCGCGCGGTGACGCATCCCGTAATGGGCGGGGATGTCCGTGCGGTTGGTCATGGGAAGCTGGCAGCGGGCGGCGGCGATGTGGTCTCCCACAATGATCATGGCGCCGTCGTGCAGGGGTGAATTCTTGAAGAAGATATTCATGATGAGCCGACGGTTGATATCGGCCTCAAAACGGTCTCCCGTTTCCATATACTCTTCCATGGAAGACTTGTGCTGGAGCACAATGAGCGCGCCCGTCTTTTCCGCGGACATGGCCCGGACGGCCTCTCCCAGCTCTTCCACGCTGTGGCTGCCCATCTTGTCCTCCTTGATTCCGAGGATGCGGTTGAAGAGCTCTCCGGTGCGGCGGGTAAGACCGGACTGCACGGCAAAGCGATTGAGCATGTGGCGGATTTCCGGCTGGAAGAGAATGATGACCGCCAGCACACCCACGTCCAGCAGGGCGCTCAGCAGGGCCGTCATCATCCGCATGCCCAAGGCCGATACCAGGGCCTGCAGCAGCAGGAGCGCCACCAGCACAATCACGATATTGAAGACGGTGGAGTCTCCCCGGATGCTTCTGACCAGCAAGAAGATAAGCAGACCCACCATGAAGATATCCAGGAGGTCCACCCAGCCGAAGCTCAGAAAGCCGAATATGCCCAGCACATTTGTCATAGTCTGCAAATATACGCAATTTTCGCGTTAATCCCTATATCAGCGTTTCTTGTAGCAGTATCCCGCCCGGTCCCACAGGGGCATTTCACGGGCCGATACAATGCTGTAGAAGCGGTCGAAATCGGCTTTGAAAGCCTCTTCCGTAGGCCAATCCGGATGGCTGTTCCAGGCGCGTTCCCAGATGCCCAGGGCCTTGGGAAGCATCTGATAAGTGGCGTTGTCAAAGCAGCGGATGTTCTCCGACCACAGCAGGGCCTCGGCTCCCACGATGTTCTCCGGGTGCTCCAGGGCCACCTCTTCGCAGATCTTCCAGGGCTGGAGGGAGAAGCTGCTGATTTCGTTCACATAGCCGCCCCAATGCAGGCCGATGTCCTTGGGGTCGTTGGAATAGGCCAGGTCCACGTAGGCGTGCTGGACATTGGAAAGCAGCACCGGAATGCCGTCGTTGGCCAGCTGATAGGTGAGCTTGGCATTTTCTCCCAAAGTGCTCCAGGCATTCACGAAAAGCAGCTGCGGTTTCAGGGCCACCAGGGTTTCCGGACGGATGCCCTGCACCAGCTCCTGCCAGCCGGCCAGCTTCACTTCCTTCTCGATGGCCAGCTCCAGCATGCGGTGGGTGAAGCGGTCCTTGAGGGCCTTCTTGTCCTGCCCGGCCCAGGCGCCGTCCGGCACCTCGTCTCCGCCGATGTGGATGGCGGGAAGCGGAGCGCCGGCCTCTGCGTGCAGACGCTTCACCTCCTCAAACACAAGTCCGTAGAACTTGTAAACACCCGGCAGGCCAATACTCAGGACATTGTCCTTGAAATCCTGGGCGCTCCAGTAGCGGGAAGTGTCGGCCGGGTCCTGCAGGCGGTAGCTCTCGTCCCTGGTGCGGCGGATATAGGCCTCCACGGAGCGGATAGCCGCCCGGGAGTGGCCGGGGGTGTCGAATTCCGGCACCACGGCTATTCCTTTGGACCAGGCATAGCGCAGAATTTCCTTGTACTCTTCCTGCGTATAATAAGTATCCACACCTATGCGGCCGCCGGCCTGCGGCTTCAGACCCCGCGTCTCCTTCAGGTCCCAGTCCGGGAGCTCGTGATGGGCGCCGAAGGAGGTAAGCTCCGGAATCTGAGGAATTTCCAGGCACCAGGACTCGTCGTCTCCCAGGTGGAAGTGAAGGAGGTTCAGCTTGTAGGAGGCCATGATGTCCAGGACCTTCAGAACCTCGTCCTTGGGGCGGAAATCCCGCACCACGTCCAGCATGAAGCCCCTCAGGCCCAGATCCGGCCAGTCTTCAATGACCACATCCTTTGTGCCCTCCGGAAGCTTGGCCAGGGTGACGGCGGCATAGCGGGCCCCGTCTTCATCGGCCGATTCTACGGAAGTGTTTCCCTGAGCGTCTATGGTGAGCCGATACCAGCCCGCCGGGCGCTCTTGAGGGGCTGCAGCCCGCTTGGGGGTGGGGATGATGTCCGTGGGCTGCACGGGATAGGTTTTGGCAAAGAAGGCGGGGTCCGGCTGCGTGCCTTCCCAGTCCCGGAAGGTATAGGTGGCGGCTATCGGCCTGTCTTTTTGGCCTTTCACCTGCAGCACGAAGCCTTCGGGAGCCCAGGAGCGGCGGGGCAGCGGACGGCCTTTGTATTGGATGGTGAATTCTTTCCCCGCTCCCTCGGGGACGTCGAACCAGAAGGTGGTGCCCTGGAAATGATGGATTTCGCTCACGGGGCCTTCCACAAGCTCGTGATTGTCAAACAGTTCCTGGAACCAGACACGGGCGCCGGCGGGCACATTCCTGAGGGTTAGCGTCTGGAGGGCCTTGCCATCGGCCCCGGTGGGACCTTCCTTCCAGGAAATTTCGGGAGAGCAGGCGGCAAAGAGGGAAAGGGTGGCCAAAAGGGCACAAATTTTCTTCATACGTTTCAGTGTTTTCGCAAACTTACACATATTTTTTGTAACTTGCACAAGTTTTAAACGATGAAACTTCTATGTTAGTTGCAGTAGTGGGTGCCACCGGACTGGTGGGTACGAAGATGCTCCGGGTATTGGAGGAGCGTAACTTCCCTGTTACATCCCTGCTTCCAGTGGCTTCAGAGCGGTCCTGGGGGAAGAAAGTAAGCTTCCAGGGAAAAAAGTGGACCGTCATGAGTGCCGAAGAGGCCATTGCCCAGAGACCCGCCCTGGCTCTTTTCAGCGCCGGCGGGGCCGCTTCCGGAGAGCTGGCGCCCCGTTTTGCGGCCGCAGGATGCCGTGTAGTGGACAATTCCTCTTTCTGGCGCATGGACCCGGCTGTGCCGCTGGTGGTGCCGGAGATTAACCCGGACGCCATCGGCCCGGAAAATTATATCATTGCCAATCCCAACTGCTCCACCATCCAGATGGTGCTGCCCCTTGCCCCCTTGCACAAGGCCTATGGCATCAAAAGGATTGTGGTGAGCACCTACCAGAGCGTCACGGGCGCCGGTCAGCGCGGCATCGAGCAGTTGGAGGCCGAAAGGGCCGGCGGCAGCGGCTCCAAGTTTCCGCACCGGATAGACCTCAACATCCTTCCGCACATCGATTCCTTCCTTCCCGACGGCTACACCAAGGAGGAGATGAAGATGGTGAACGAAACCCGCAAGATTCTGGGAGACAGCGGGATAGCCGTATCGGCCACAACCGTGCGGGTGCCGGTGAAAGGCGGCCATTCGGAGAGCGTAAACGTGGAATTCCTGAGGCCCTTCGAACTCAAGGACGCCGTGCAGCTGATGGCCGATATGCCCGGCGTGGTCATTCAGGACAAGCCCGAAGAAAACCTCTACCCCATGCCGCTGACGGCCTGGGAGAAAGACGAGGTGTTTGTGGGGCGCATCCGCAGGGACCCTTCCGTGGAAAACGGGCTCAACCTCTGGTGCGTATCAGACAACATCCGCAAAGGCGCCGCCACCAACGCCGTCCAGATTGCGCAGGTGCTGCTGAAAAAAGGCTGGATAGCTTAATCCAACAGATTGGTAAGCGCCACGAAGTCCTCTACGGAAAGCTGCTCCGGGCGCTGGGAGAAGATGTCCTGAGAAAGGATATCGGCCTTGCCGCGGGCCAGGGCCAGAGGCTTCAGGGGATTGCGCATCATCTTTCTGCGCTGCCCGAAGGCCGTTTTCACCACCGTCTTGAAGAGTTTCTCGTCGCAGCCTAAGGAGGTTCGGCCGTTCCGGGTGAGGCGGATGACGGCGCTTTCCACCTTGGGCGGCGGGGCAAAGCAGCCGGAGCCCACCGTAAAGAGGTACTCGATGTTGTACCAAGCTTGCAGAAGCACGCTCAGGATGCCATAGGTCTTGCTGCCGGGCTTTTCCGCCATGCGCTCCGCCACTTCCTTCTGCACCATGCCCACCACTTCCGGGATGCGGTCCTTGTAATCCAGCACCTTGAAGAAAATCTGCGAAGAGATGTTGTATGGGAAATTGCCGATGATGGCAAACTGCTCCGGAAACAGCTTCTCCAGCTTCAGCTGCAGGAAGTCCCCCTCCATGAGCCGGCCCTGCATGCCCTGGAAGTGCGTGAGAAGGTATTCCACGCTCTCCGAGTCAATCTCAATGAGCCGAAGGTCAATGTCCTCCCGCTCCAGCAGGTACTGGGTAAGGACGCCCATGCCGGGGCCTACTTCCAAGACGGGGAAGGGATGCCCGGTCGGGGCCGGGCATGACGAAAGGGCGTCCACAATACTGCGGGCCACTTTCTGGTCCGTGAGGAAATGCTGCCCGAGGGCTTTTTTGGCCCTTACTTGCATGCAATCTGCAGCTCGTCCAGCTGGACCTGGTCAATCTCGGAAGGGGAATCTATCATCACGTCGCGGCCCTGGTTGTTCTTGGGGAAGGCGATGTAGTCGCGGATGGTGTCCTGCCCGCCCATGAGAGCGCAGACGCGGTCGAAGCCGAAGGCCAGACCTCCGTGCGGCGGGGCGCCGAACTTGAAGGCATTGATGATGAATCCAAACTTGTATTCCGCCTCCTCGGGGCCGATACCCAGCACTTCGAACATGCGCTTCTGCATGTCGGCATTGTGGATACGGATGGAACCGCCGCCCAGCTCGTTGCCGTTGAGCACGAAGTCATAGGCATTGGCGCAGACGCGCTCCAGGTCTTCTTTCTTGTCACTGTAGAACCACTTCTCGTGCTCCGGCTTGGGAGCGGTGAAGGGGTGGTGCATGGCGTAGAAGCGCTGGGTTTCGTCGTCCCACTCCAGAAGCGGGAAGTCCACAATCCACAGCGGGGCAAACTCCTGGGGGTTACGGAGGCCCAGACGGCCGCCCATCTCCAGACGGAGGACGCCCAGCATGGTCTGAACCTTGCGCTTGCCCGCGCCGCTCATCACCAGGATGAGGTCTCCGCTCTTGGCTTCGGCGGCATCGGCCAGGCACTTGAGGTCATCGGCCCCGTAGAATTTGTCGATGGAGCTCTTGAAGCTGCCGTCGGTGTTCACTTTCACGTAAATGAGGCCCTTGGCACCCACCTGGGGGCGTTTTACCCATTCGGTGAGCTCGTCAATCTGCTTGCGGGTGTACTCCGCCGCGCCGGGGACGCAGATGGCGCCTACATAGGCGGCCTCGTCCAGCACGCTGAAGCCCTTGCCCTTGGCCACGTCGGTGATTTCATGGATGGTCATGCCAAAGCGTACGTCGGGCTTGTCGGAGCCGTATTGGTCCATGGCGTCGTACCAGCTCATGCGGGGCATGGGATTGGGGATGTCCACATTCAGAACATTCTTGAAAATGGTGCGCATCATGCCCTCGAACATGTTCAGGACGTCTTCCTGCTTCACAAAGGACATCTCGCAGTCTATCTGGGTGAATTCGGGCTGGCGGTCGGCGCGAAGGTCCTCGTCACGGAAGCAGCGCACAATCTGGAAGTAGCGGTCGTAACCGGCCACCATGAGCAGCTGCTTGAAGGTCTGGGGGCTCTGCGGGAGGGCGTAGAACTGGCCGGGATTCATGCGGGAAGGGACCACGAAGTCACGGGCGCCTTCCGGGGTGGACTTAATCAGATAAGGGGTTTCAATTTCCATGAAGCCCTTGGCGTCCAAGTAGTTCCGCACCTCATGGGCCACTTTGTGCCGAAGGGCCAGGGCGCGCTGCAGCGGAGCGCGGCGCAAGTCCAGGTAGCGGTACTTCATGCGGAGGTCTTCGCCGCCGTCGCTCTCTTCCTCGATGGTGAAGGGAGGCGTTACGCTCTTGTTGAGAACGGTGATGGTTTCCAGCTTGATTTCAATGTCTCCGGTGGGCATCTTGGCGTTCTTAGCCTGGCGCTCCACCACCTCTCCGGTGGCCTGGATCACGAATTCACGGCCCAGCGAAGTGGCCGCGTCCACCAGCTCCTGGGGGGCATCGGCCTCAACCACCAACTGCGTAATGCCATAGCGGTCCCTCAGGTCGATGAATGTCATTCCGCCCAGTTTGCGGGCCTTCTGAACCCATCCGGCCAGCGTTACTTTCTGGCCTTTGTTCTCAATGCGGAGCTCTCCGCACGTGTTTGTTCTGTACATAGTTTATGTCGATTTTTGCTCTTTGCGTTGTAACAATCTACAAAAGTAGCAAAAAAAGCTAGTAAGCGCAAATTGACTTATATTCTGCCGAAACGAGCACTTTTTGCCGACAATCGGCGAATTATAAGATTATATTTTGCCGAATCGAATGTTTTTCGTACCCATATGTCTATGGGCAAACACTCACCTTGGACGATCTATTCCAATAGGGCTCACCGGCGAAGTTCCGGGTATGACTACCCATTCACAATATACCCGTTTTCAATCCGTCCTTTGATCCCTCAGGAACAACACTTCATCGAGTTCCTTTCTGATGACACTTCGTTCAATATCCGTAAATTAAGCCATATTTTTCGTGAAGTTCCTTGAGTTCTCCACTCGATTTCAATCCCCGGATCTTCTCGTTGACCTTCTTCAGAAGATCATCCTGACCTTTTCGCATCAGGACACCTATCTGTCCGCGGGTGAAAGGCTTTTCCAGAAGCGGCGCCGCGAGCCGTGTGTCGTTCTGGACATACCAGGGCGCCTCCGTGATTTCGGTGATCATCACATCGGCCTCCCCTTCTGCAATCTTGGTGGGGATTTCCTCGTTCTTTTCGTAGATAATAAGAGTGCAGTCCGGAAGATTATCCCGGGCGAACTTCTCGTTTAGGCCACCCGGATTGACCATCACCCTGACATCAGGCCGATTGAGGTCTTTCAGCGACTGGTATTTGTCGGCATCCTCTTTCCGGCAGAGGATGGTCTTGCCGTTGCAGAGATAGCCTTCGGACATGTCCATCGTCGCCAGGCGCGCGTCCGTAATAGTGATTCCGCCGATGGCGAAGTCGAACAGCTCCGGGTTCTGGACATCGGCCGACAGAGTGGGCCAGGAGGTGGGGACATAACTGACGCTGACGCCCAGGCTCCCTGCGATCTCCCCTGCCACATCGATGCCGAATCCCCAATACTCGCCGGTCTCCGGATCCTTGTAGCTCAGCGGCCTATAGTCTCCCGTCGTGCCGACAAGCAGTGTTCCCCGAGCCTGTATCTTATCAATCGTCGGAGTATAGGATACCTTATTCTGCGTTCCGCAACTGATGGCCACGGAGCACATGAGAATGGTTGTGAGAATTGTCCGAATGAATCTTTTCATCTTTCTATCTTGACGAGTTTGAGTTCAAAAATGAGCGTACTGTGCGCAGAACTCCGAGTCTTCTCCGTCATTCCCATCGAAGTGCCGGTAGGCTGACACAAGTCGTTTTGCTGCTTTCTAAGCCTCCTGGTCCGGAACAACACGTGAGATGAAGGCGTCAGGAATTCACAAATATTTGGCCAAAAAATATTAGATTTCAAAACTGGGCTTGGGGCAAAAGGGTGCGCTAGAACTGGAAATAGATGAAGCTTTGGAGGTCGGAGGTGACAAACTGGTACATCAGGACGATGAGCAGCACCACCACGCCGCCCATGGCCCAGAGGGGCAAGCGGGAGAAGGCCAGCCGATAGCGACGTTTCAAGCGCTCCGGCAGCCAGTGGATGAGCATGCCTATTACAAACACAAGTAATACCGCCCGGTGCTGCCAGATCATGTCCGGAAGCAGGGAAAGGTCCCATTTGCCGCCCATCCGGTTCACCATGTTCTTGGCCGTGTTCCAGGCCTGCTCGTTGGCCAGCGCCGGATCCAGGTTGGAGCCGCTGCGGAAGAACAGGCGGGTGAAGGTGATGAACACGAAGGTCTGGAAGATGTCCCAGGCGCGGGAAAGCCACGGGATGGCGGCCGGCTCATGGATTTCCTCATACATCAGCGTCGTATTGTTGAACCGCGGCAGCAGCGGATGCGCCCGGCGGAAGAGGTCAAAACCCCAACGGACCAGCGTCCCCACCAGCAGGATGAGCGTCCATGCAGAGAAGAGATTCCAGACGGGGTAGTGCGTAAGGAGGGCCAGGGCCAGGCAGAGCAGGGTTGTAATGCCGATAATTAGCACCTTCACCTTCATGCTTCGCCGGGTCCAGACCTTATAAATCACCATTCCCAGGCCGTTGAGGCCGCCCCAGATCATGAAATTCCAGCTGGCGCCATGCCACAGGCCGCCCAGCAGCATGGTGTTCATGGAGTTGATGTTGGTGGTGATGAGTTTCCTGTCTCCGGGGCACTTCCAGGCCCACAGGCCGATTCCCGCCGCCACGACAAAAACCGCCACGGCCACCCACCAGCTGCCGCTGAGGAAAGAGCCTATCACGGCCACCGCCGCGATGATGATATAGGTACCGGCCGTAGCGTTGCGGTTGCCGCCCAGCGGGATATACAGGTAATCCCGGAGCCAGCGGCTCAGGGTCATGTGCCAGCGGCGCCAGAACTGCTGCGTATTCTCCGCTTTGTAGGGCGAATTGAAGTTCTGGGGCAGGTAGAAGCCCATCAGCAGGGCCACGCCGGTGGCTATGTCCGTGTAGCCGGAGAAATCGGCATAAACTTGTAGGGAATAGCAGAAGAGGGCCGACAAATTCTCAAAGCCGCTGTACAGCAGCGGGTTCTCGAACACCCGGTCGCAGAAATTCACCGCCAGATAATCGGCCAGGATGAGTTTTTTCATGAGGCCGTTCATGATCCAGAAAATGGCCAGGCCGAACCAGCGGCGGCTCAGGCTGTAGGGCTTGTGCAGCTGGGAGATGAACTCCGAGGCCCGTACGATGGGGCCGGCCACCAGCTGCGGGAAGAAGCTCAGGTAGAAGCCGAAATCCAGGAAATTCCGCACCGGTTCAATCTTCCGGCGCTTCACGTCCACCATGTAGCTCACCGCCTGAAAGGTGAAGAAGGAGATGCCCACCGGCAGGATAATCACATCCACCCGGAAGGCCGATGTCCCCGTGAGCACGTTGAGCCACTCTCCCAGCACGTCATGGACCTGCAGGGAAAGGCCCAGGAGGTTGTTCACGAAGTCCGTGAGGAAATAGGCGTATTTGAAATAGGCCAGCAGGCCCAGGTCCACCGTCACGCTGAAGGCCGTGAGGGCGCTGCGCAGCCATTCCCGCCGGGTTCGGTGTAGCAGCCGGGCCGCCAGGTAATTGTACAGGATGACAAACAGGAGCAGCGCCAGGAACACGCCGCTGGTCTTGTAATAGAAGAACAGCGAGCAGGCAAACAGGTAGGCGTTGCGCAGCAGGGGCTTGGAATGGAGGAAGGAGAAGCCGGCAAAGACCAGCGCAAAGAAGGCCCAGAAGTAGAACTGGGTGAACAGCAGGGGGTGAGCCTGGTCAAAAGCGAACAGGTTCCTTAGGAATTCTCCTATGAGCCCCCAGAGATTCATCGGCGGGAATAATAATCCTCAAAGATGGCGTCAAACAGATAATCGGCCACTACCTTATACCCCAACGGGGTAAAATGAATCTTGTCCGGCTGGGCCAGGCCGGCGGCTTCCCATTGGGCCATGGAGCCGTAGCCGCCCATCACCTCGTACCAGTCCCAGAAGACGGCCTTGTATTCTGCCGCCAGGTCCCGGAAGGCCCTCTCGGCATCGGCCGTATGCTCGTTCACGCCCGCGCCCCGCCGCCAACTGTCGTTGATGCCGGTGAAAAGAAGGGCGCAGTGCGGATTCACCTTCCGGATTTGGTGGATGAGGGCACGGTAGTTGGCCTTGAAGCGCTGCTCGTCAAAATAGCCGCCCTGGATGTCGTTGATGCCTATGGAGAGCAGCACCAGGTCCGGCTGGACGCGCCGAAGGTCCTCTTCCAAGAGGGGGCACTGCAGCCAGGAATGGGTGGAAGCCCCGTTCACCCCCACTTCGCTGAAGGTGAAGCCGGAGGCCGGGCGGTCCAGATAAAGGCCGCGGAGGGTATAACTGCCCTTCCCCCTGAATGAGAGTTGCAGCCAGTCCGTATAATAGGGAAGGTCGAAATGAGCCATCCGGGGGCCCTGTACGCCGCTCACGGTGTCTTTCCCGTTCAGGATGAGCACCGGCTCCAGCGAGCCCTCCCCCAGCACATCCACCTTGTTGAAGGCATAATGGTGCTGCAGGACCTTGTTCTCCTTGAGCACCAGGTCAATGATAACCCGGGCCGATGTGTCCCGCGCCATCACGGCCATCCCCGTGAGCCCCAGGTCCATCCCCTTGGGTTTCAGGCAATTGGCACTGTCCCAGGAGCCCTGCCAGGAACTGAGGTAGCTGGAAGGGGTGTTGGAACCCGCGGCGGAGAAGGGGAAAACGAGGCCCCGTCCGCCGTCTATACCGTACCGGAGAGAGAGGAAACGGCGGCGGAGGTAGTCGCTGAGCGTTCCGCCCTGCACATGGGAGCCGCCAATCTGCAGCACCTTCACGTCTGAGGAGCCGGTGGTCAGGAGCGTATCCAGCTTGCGCAGGAAGAGGTTATAGTCCGGCGAAGTGCCGGCCGGATACTGCAAGACGCTCTTGTCCGGTCTGATGAACGGATATCTGCGGGCGCCGGCATCCGTGAGGAAAAGCCCCAGCAGGAGGATACAGATTAAGATTCGCTTCATTTCTTACGGAGCTGATAAAAGTCGTAATATGTTAGGAAAGAGCGGGTAAAGGCTTCTCCGGCCTCCCGGGCACCCGCCGGGGTAAAGTGGATGTAGTCCGGCCCGGCCAGCGGAGGGGAATGCCTCACCCACTCCACCATGGAGTTCTCTCCGCCCATCATGTGGAACAGGTCCCAGTAGGCGGCGTTGTTCCTCAGGGCCGTGGCCTTGAGGGAGTCCACCATCTGCGGCAGGCGGGGCCAGGTGACAATGCGCCCGTTCACGCTCTTTCCCATATCTGACGGGCCGATCAGGAGAATCTTCGCCTCCGGAGCCACCTCATGGAAATAGTTGATTTGCTGTCCCATCTGCTCCTGGTACTTCTCAATGCTCCGGGTACCGCCCACCGCAGGGACGTAATTGCCACCGAACTGGAGGATGATGAGCCGGGTGTTTGCCAGAGCCAGATTCTCCCGCATCACCGTGGAATCTATCCGGGTGAAAACAGTGCCGGTGCCGCCTCTGAGGGGCACATTGTCCACAGCCACGCCTCCGTCGCCATCGGCCGATATGCCGTAAATCTCGGCCTTCCCCTTGAACTGGAGCGTCGCCTTGCGGACGGGTCGGGAGAACTGCCAGGTCTGGAGGGTGACGCCGCTTGCCGCCGTGCGGGTGGTGAGGCTGGTTTTCACCGTATCGCTGCTTACCTTTATTTCCAGCCCCTTGTCTGCATGCCCGTAGAGAACGCTCACGGAGGAAAACTCCTTCACGCGCTCCCGGATGTTCTTGTTTCCGCTTGCCTTCAGGCTCACGGTGCCGCTGCCCGACAGCTGTACCACCTGGGCCAGCATGCCATAGCGGCGGTGACCGGCACGGGAAGTGGTGGAATCTCCGTACATGGTGTAATGGGCCAAGGCGCCGTTTGCCGTATGGTAGATGGATGCCGACGGAACATTGCCCAGAGCCGGGAAAAAGCCGGTCCCCATGCCTCCGAAGCGTTTCTGAAGGCCTTCCCGCAGGTCTTGGCTGATGCGGTCCAGCTCTATCTGCGAGTCTCCGAAATGGAGGATGCGGACCGTCCTGTCCTGCTCCTCCGTCTGCTCCATTTCCTGAAACAGGGTATCAAAGAAGGTGACATCATCCCCGGGCAGATAGATGCGGTCCGGATTTTCGTGGAAGAAGGTCTCATAATAGCGGAGAGTGTCCTGGTCCATCTTAAAGCGGGCTTCCACGCTCCGAAGCACGGAATCCACATCTACCCGGGGCAGTCGTGCATTCTCAAGCGCCCCTCGGTAAGAGGCGAAGCGGAGGGTGTAGACGCCTAGGTTCACCCCCTGGGCGGGGGTTATGAGCCACAGCAGGCCCAGCGCCGCAAAAACGCCGCAGAAAAAGAGAAGAACCTGCTTTGTACTCATATCTTACAAAGATACGGTTTTTCCACAAATATTCCCATCGGCCGGCAAGGTGACAAGTAAGTAATTGTCCCACAGTGCATTATACAACATTTCTCGTTCAAAATTTGAACGAGAAATGTATTACAAGTCTATGAATATCAGCCAATTGGCTGTCACCAAAATTAGACTTCCGTGGCGGTGGCAAACTCGGAGAGGAAGCGCATGTCGTTCTCGAAGTAGTGGCGGAGGTCGTTCACCTGCCACTTGAGCATGGCAATGCGCTCCACGCCCATACCGAAGGCGAAGCCGCTGTATTCATTGGGATCTATGCCGCTGGCCTTGAGCACGTTGGGGTCCACCATGCCGCAGCCCATAATCTCCAGCCAGCCGGTGCCCTTGCAGATGTTGCAGCCCTTTCCGTGGCAGATGTTGCAGCTTACGTCCACCTCGGCGGAAGGTTCCGTGAAGGGGAAGTAGGAGGGACGCATGCGGATTTGGGTGTCGGCCCCGAACATCTCGCGGGCAAAGAGCAGGATGGCCTGCTTCAAATCCGCAAAAGTGACGTCCTTGTCAATGTAAAGGCCTTCCACCTGGTGGAAGATGCAGTGGGCGCGGGCCGATATGGCTTCGTTCCTGAAAACGCGGCCGGGGCACACCACACGGATGGGAAGCGGCTGCTTCTCCATGGTGCGCACCTGCACGGAAGAGGTGTGCGTGCGCAGGAGCAGGGGGTTCAAGTGGCCGGTGCTCACGAAGAAGGTGTCCTGCATCTCGCGGGCCGGATGGTTGGGCGGGAAGTTGAGGGCCTCGAACACGTGGTAGTCGTCCTCGATTTCCGGACCCTCGGCCACATCGTAGCCGAATTTGCGGAAAATGTCCACAATCTGCTGGCGTACGATGGAGACAGGATGGCGGCTGCCCAGCGGGAAGGCGTCTCCGGGCATGGAAAGGTCTTCCTTGGGGGCCGATGCCACCTCATTTTCCTCCACGGCAAACTTGAGCTCTTCGATGCGGGCATTGGCGGCCTTCTTGAGCTCGTTGAGCTTCTGGCCATATTCTCGTTTCAGCTCCGGGGCCACCGAGCGGAACTGCTCCATGAGGGCGGTGATTTCACCCTTCTTGCCCAGAAAACGGATGCGGGCTTCTTCGGCCTCTTTGGCGGTGGTGGCCTTCAAATCGGCCAGCTCCTTGAAAATCTGATCAATCGCTTCCTTCATTTCAATAGTTATTTTTACTTTTCTTGTTTCTTTTGTCGCGGGCTTCCTGGGCCTTTTTTCCGCCGGATTTCCAGTATTTGTTCCACTGCTCCTCCGTGAAAAAACGCTTGTAGGAATCATCTATTTTCTGCATCCACTTGTCCTGCACCACAATGTACAGGTCCCGGTTTTCCACCTTGGCCGCCTGCATCTTCTCCAGTTCCTTGTTCATTTCCGGAATGTCGTGGCGAAGGGTGGAGTCCACATAGAACTCCTGCCAGTACTCTAGATTCAGCAGGGTGGACAGGCGCTGAACCTCCTTGTCCAGCGCTTCCTGAAGCTGTTTCTCCCTCTGTTCAGGGCTCTGAAGCTCCTGATTTTGGGCCGATGCAACAAAAACGCCCAGGCAGAAAGCGGCGAAAACGCTCAATAAATGATAAAATTTCATATCTTTGCAAGATAATGTCAGACGACAAAATTACGCAATAAATCGAAAAAGCCCAAAATACGATGAAAAAATCGCTCTTGAAATTCACGCTGGCCACCGCCGCGCTCCTGCTGGGAGCCGCCGTCGCCCGTCCCTGCACCAACGTCATCATCTCCCGCGGTGCCTCTGCAGACGGCTCTGTGCTGGTTTCCTATGCGGCCGATTCCCATACCCTCTTCGGAGAGCTGTACTACAAGCCCGCCAAGGACTGGAAGGCCGGCAGCACCCTGCAGATTTACGACTGGGACTCCAATAAGCCGCTGGGTGTGATAGAGCAGGTCCCCCATACCTTCCAGACCGTGGGCAACATGAACGAGTACCAGCTCATCATCACGGAGACCACCTGGGGTGGCCGTCCGGAGCTGGAAGACAAGACCGGAGGCATAGACTACGGTTCCCTCATCTACATTACCCTGCAGCGTGCCAAAACGGCCCGCGAGGCCATTCAGGTCATCGTGGACCTGGCCAATGAATACGGCTACGCCTCGGAGGGAGAGACCTTTTCCATCGCGGACAAGAACGAAGCCTGGATCATGGAACTGATTGGCAAGGGAACCAACATGCGCAACGGCATCAACACGCAGAAGGGCATCGTCTGGGTGGCCATGCGGGTTCCGGACGGAGCCATCTGCGCCCATGCCAACCAGGCCCGTATCGGCCAATTCCCCTTGAACGACCCTGAGAACTGCCTCTTTGCCCCGGATGTGATTTCCTTCGCCCGCCGCAAAGGTTATTTCGACGGCCAGGACAAGGACTTCAGCTTCAAGAAGGCCTACTGCCCCGTTGACTTTGGAACTGTCCGCGGTTGCGACGCCCGTGCCTGGAGCGCCTTCAACATCCTCACGGACGGCTGGTTCTCCTTCTACGACGAGAAGGGCAACGCCGTCACCCGGGACGCCTATACCTACCTGGACTATGTGATGGGCCGGAACCTGGAGGGAGACATTCCCCTCTTCGTGTTCCCCCGCAAGAAGATTGGCGTCAAGGATGTGGCCGATGTCATGAGAGACCACTATGAGGGCACTCCCATGGACATGACCCAGGATATCGGAGCCGGTGGAAACGCCCTCCCGTACCGCTGGCGCCCCATGGAATTCACCGTGGAAGGCAGCACCTATGTGAACGAGCGCGCCATCGCCACCCAGCAGACCGGTTTCTGGATGGTGGGCCAGGCCCGCAACTATGTCCCCGACGTGGTGGGAGGCATCCTCTGGTTCGGAACGGACGACGCCGCTACATCTTACCTTACGCCCATCTACACCAGCGTGACCCAGATACCGGAATGCTTCCGCGAGGGCAACGGAGACCGCCTGCACTATTCTCCCACCTCTTCCTTCTGGATGAACAACCGCATCTCCAACGCCTGCTACAAGATGTATAACCAGATGGCCCCGTACGTGCGGGAGCGCATAGACAAGTTTGAGGTGGACCAGATGGAACACCGCACCCACTCGGTAGACAGCATGGCGGTGGTCATGTACAACCAGGTGGTGGTGAAACTGCAGAAGAAGCTGGAATCCAAGCACGACACCATGGTATCGGCCAAACCCTTTGCCAAGATTGTCAAATACATCACCAGCTACTGCATGGATACGGCTAACCGCCAGTTTGCCAACTGGAAGAACCTGGAAGAGGAGCTGCTGGTGAAATTCATGGACGGCAACGTGCTTCCCCAGGAGAAAGACGGGTCCTTCAAGCACTCCAAGTACAGCAAGGGCATGCCCGAGAAGGTGGAGTGGCCCGGCTACACGGACCTCTGGAAAGAGACCGTGGCCCAGGAGCATGGTATGACCATCCGAGCACCCAAGCAGTAATGGCTCAAGAAATAGAAAGAAAGTTTTTGGTAAAGGGCAGCTTCAAGGAGGCTGCCTTTGCCGCCCTCCGCATCAGCCAGGGCTATATCTGCCGGGGCAGCGGCCGCACGGTGCGGGTGCGCATCCGCGGAGAACAGGGCTTCCTTACCATCAAGGGCCCGTCGGCCGATGGCGGCCTTAGCCGCTTCGAGTGGGAGCATGAAATCCCGCTGGAGGAGGCCCGGGAGTTGATGACGCTCTGCGAGCCCGGCATCATTGACAAGACCCGGTATCTGGTAAAAGCCGGAAAACACACCTTCGAGGTGGACGAGTTCTACGGAGACAACGAGGGCCTGATTGTGGCCGAAGTGGAGCTGGACGCTCCGGACGAATCCTTTGAAAAGCCTTCCTGGCTGGGAGAGGAAGTAACCGGCGACCGGCGCTATTATAACGCCTCTCTTTCCCGGAACCCGTACAAGAATTGGAAATAATCCTTATATTTGTCCTTGCAAATAACACTAAGACTATGAACTGGCTATTCTATCTGGTTCCCGCCGCCGCGTTGCTGGCGCTTCTGTTCGCCTGGATTTTCTTCCGGCAGATGTACAGGGAGAGCGAAGGAACCCCTACCATGAAAGAAATCGCACAGTATGTGCGTGAGGGTGCCATGGCATACCTCAAACAGCAGTATAAGGTGGTCATCGTGGTCTTCATCGTGTTGGCCATCCTGTTCGCCGTCCTGGCCTACGGATTCGGGGTGCAGAACCCCTGGGTGCCGTTCGCCTTCCTCACGGGCGGCTTTTTCAGCGGCCTGGCGGGCTTCGTGGGCATGAAAACGGCAACCTACGCCAGCGCCCGTACGGCAAACGCAACCATGCGCAGCCTCAACGCCGGGCTCAAGATAGCCTTCCGCAGCGGCGCCGTCATGGGGCTCACCGTGGTGGGCCTGGGCCTGCTGGACATTGCCATCTGGTGGAGCGTCCTCAAGATGTTCTACGATCCTTCCGACGCCCAGAACCTGGTTGTGATTACCACCACCATGCTCACCTTCGGCATGGGCGCCTCCACGCAGGCGCTCTTTGCCCGTGTGGGCGGCGGCATCTACACCAAGGCTGCCGACGTGGGGGCCGATATCGTGGGAAAGGTGGAGCAGGACATCCCCGAGGACGATCCCCGCAACCCCGCCACCATCGCCGACAACGTTGGTGACAACGTGGGAGACGTGGCCGGCATGGGAGCCGACTTGTACGAGAGCTATTGCGGCAGCATCCTGGCCACCATGGCCCTGGGTGCATCGGCCTTCTTTGCCGACGGCACCGCTGTCCAGATGCGGGCCATCCTGGCGCCCATGGTGATTGCCGCCATCGGCGTGGTGCTGTCCATCCTGGGCATTTATGCCGTCCGCACCAAAGAAGGCGCCCACCTCGACGACCTCCTCAAATCCCTCTCCGTGGGTACCAACCTGGCCGCCGTCCTTATCGGCATCCTCAGCTTCGGCGTGTTTTACCTGCTGGGCTTCCCGGGCTGGTGGAAACTGGCCCTGAGCGTGCTCAGCGGCCTTGTGGCGGGCGTTGTTATCGGCAAGGTGACGGAGTATTACACCTCCCATTCTTTCAAGCCCACGCAGAAACTGGCCGAGAGCGCCCAGACCGGGTCGGCCACCGTCATCATCAGCGGAGTGGGCCTGGGCATGATTTCCACGGCCATCCCGGTGGTGACCATCTGCGCGGCCATCTTGCTGGCCTATGGCTTTGCCACGGATTTCGTCTTCCGTGCCGATACCCTGAGCCTGGGCCTTTACGGCATCTCCATCGCCGCCGTGGGCATGCTTTCCACTTTGGGCATCACCTTGGCCACGGACGCCTACGGCCCCATCGCCGACAATGCCGGCGGCAACGCCCAGATGAGCGGGCTGGACCCTTCCGTACGGGAAAAGACGGACGTGCTGGACGCCCTGGGCAATACTACGGCCGCTACCGGAAAGGGCTTTGCCATCGGCTCGGCCGCCCTGACGGCCCTGGCCCTGCTGGCCTCCTACATTGAAGAGCTGAAGATTGGGCTGGGGCATATCGGCCGGACGGTTCTCCAGGTGGGAGACCATACGGTGGAAACCGTGAATGCCAGCATAACGGATATCGTGAACCTGTACGACATCTCCCTGATGAATCCCAAGGTGCTGGTGGGCATTTTCGTGGGCGCCATGATGGCCTTCCTCTTCTGCGGTCTCACCATGAACGCCGTGGGCCGCGCCGCCTCCAAGATGGTGGTGGAGGTCCGGCGGCAGTTCCGTGAGCTTGCGGGCATCCTGGAAGGGCGGCAGCGTCCGGACTACACCAGCTGCGTGCGCATCTCCACCAAGGCCGCCCAGCGGGAGATGATTTTCCCCTCCCTGCTGGCCATCCTGGTTCCCATGGCCGTAGGCATGCTGCTGGGACCGGCGGCCGTTATCGGCCTGCTGTCCGGCAGCCTGGGTGCCGGCTTTGTGCTGGCCATCTTCCTGGCCAACTCCGGCGGCGCCTGGGACAATGCCAAGAAATATGTGGAAGAGGGCCACTTCGGCGGAAAGAACTCCCTGGCACACAAGGCCACCATTGTGGGTGACACCGTGGGAGACCCCTTCAAAGACACCTCCGGCCCGTCCCTGAACATCCTCCTCAAGCTGATGAGCATGGTCTCCATCGTGATGGCCGGATTAACCGTGATGCTGCATTAGCCTTCTCCCCTCGAGGGTGAAATTTGGTGACAGCTAATCAGCTGATATTCATAGACTTGTAATACATTTCTCGTTCAAAATTTGAACGAGAAATGTTGTATAATATGCTGTGGGACAATTACTTACTTGTCACTGCAAAGAGGAGTGTATTTGGCAACAATGTCGCTCCAGCGGTAGAAACTGCCGGGAGCGGCAATTTGCAGCGGAAGCGTGGCCTCGCGGCCGTTCAGCAGCACCTGCACCAGGATTTCCGGACTCTTTTTGCTCTTGAAGAAAACAAGCTGGAAGTTGCAGGCCATGGGAATGTCAAAGCTGCGCCAGTAGTTCTCTAGTTCATAGGGATCCGTCATCCGCACGCCCATCCCGTTCACATCCATAAGGGACAGGAGCGGCAGCAGAGTGGAATCGTGCGCAAATCGGAGGCGCAGCTGCACCTTGCCGTCGGCCATGTCTTCTTCGGCCTTGTCAATAAAATCACGAAGAAGAACGCTCATAGACTCCGGGCGCACATTTTTCACTTCCGGACTCATGCCCAGACGCAAGTATCCGCCATAGTTGAAAACCTCCCAAAGCCGATAACGTTCTTCCGGGGTAAACAACCCGTATAATGCCGAAGGATAGCCTGTGTCCAGGTTGTCCAGTGTGGAGACCACCGTGTGCAGGTCGTAGCAGAACTTATAAGGATTTGTCACAAGGCTGTCCGGTGCGGTAAACCAACGTCCAAGGATGCCAGAAAGGTCCAGACGGTCCGCCATGAATTTATTGTATTTTTTCTCTACAGAGGCCGGCCAGGCGTTAGGCTTATCTATGATGTCGGGAAGCAGATAATCTTGATAAGGGTAACCATAGTCGGCCTCCCATTCGAAGTCTTTATCCAACTCCTCAAGTTCCCCAAGGCATGAGTACATGCTCACAATGACACGATGGGAAACGGTTGCAACGGCCGATGCATGTGTTACGCCCCGAAAAACATCCGGGTAATCGCGCACCATCTGGCGGGCAATCCGGCGATGCTGGTCCTGACCTTTCAGTGTCAGTTGTCCTTCGTGTTTTTTTACAGAGGGATAAAAAGACTTGTACGCGTCGAACATCCGCTCCCCTTCCGGAGTGAGCAGGCTATTTTCATTAGCCTTCTCCCATATTTCCATCAGGTCCGAATATACGGTGGAACCCAAGGCATAGCGGGCGCCGTGTCTCCCCAGATGGCTGATATAGAACGGCTTATATCCTTTCGGCGCGGCTGTAGGACGAGGCAAGTTCTCCGGATACATGTAATGGACAGCGCCCGCTTTTTCAATGTCCGAAAATATCTCTTCACGGGTGTTATAGGGCGCCTGGATTGGTGTTCCGAAAACAAGGGACAGGCCGGCCTTGAGTGCAGGCGTACACAAATCCGCCGGGACGAAGCTCCAGGTTCCACGGGACATCCGGGAAGGAACAATCGTTCCGGAGGAAGCCAGGATTTCCCGCAAAATATCGCGGAAGGGCTTGCCGCACACAACAATCCTATCTTCCATGTTTTTGGGGTTTATCCCGGCAGCCTGGAGCAGTTTTCCGGCTCCGGTAGCCCGGTAACTGGTTATGGCGACATGATAAACCGCGTCAGGAAGGAAAGGACGGCCATCGGCCATTCCGGATATCTTTATCCGGGAGCCAGACGGCCGGGTGACATCCACCGTATAATCAATTCCCGCCGCGCTGTCAAAGTTGGCCGGAGAATTCTTGAAATTCCACTTGATGCTGCCGTCTGCCTTGGACAGGGATTTGAGAAGCAGCAGCGGCTCATCGGCCGACGACAGGGTCCCAATCCAAGCATCATAACTGGCTTCCAGGTACTTATAAATCTCCTCTCCGGTCATTTTGAGCACCATCAGGGTGTTCGGGAAAGGATACAGCCGCTTGATATCGTCCTCGTAGATGGCGCCAGAAGAGATGACCCCATCTATGGATAACAGGCCGCTCAGGGAAATATCCACCCCCTCCTGGCTAAGGGCCAAACCATGATAAAAATCCATATAGGCGCTTTGGCCGATGTACGCCTCCTTTGCTTTTAAGTCATCTGATAAATAACCCAATGGTTGAGCCTGCAAAGAAACGAACGCAAACAGAGGGTACAGTAGGAGAAGAAGTCTTTTCATATCTTAGTAAATTAGCGAGTAAATATACGCAAATTCCGGATTGTTTCTCCGAGAGCGAGTCCATTTTTTCACTTTCTGAAGGAACGCAAGCCGGTAAACAGCCGTATCACTTTGAGCCGCCACGTCTACCGAGGGCTGTGTAGGAGGGGTGTCTTCGCCAAAACAGAATCCTGTATTTTTGTTTTCCTGGGTCTTGGCCGGCGCGGAGCGGCGGGTAAGGAAGGTGATTAGGGCACGCTGGAGCACATGCTCCGCTTCCGTATACTTTCCCCCATGGAAAACCGCATCGAACAAATCTTCAAAATAGGCTTCCGAAGTATAGGTGGAACCGTTGGACTGCGCAGTGGCTACGGCAACTGGCGCAGACCCGGCCAGGTACTGGGCCACGGAAACAGCAGCCTTTGCACTCTCGGAGGCGTGAAGCCCCAGGCGTTCCGTTACTGAAGGCTCGTCCAGCCAGGCCGACGCCGCCACCTGGGACACCACCCAACGGAGGGCGGCTTTCTGTTTTTGGGAAGGTAGGGGAACACAAGGCTCCCCCGTCTTGGTTTTATAAAGGACGACACCGCCGATGAGCGACTCTACGTTGCCAAGATATCGGCCAAACTGGGTAACCAGTTGGGAATAAAGCTGACGACGGTGGGAATAATCCGGGTCGTCGGAAATCCACTCGCTGAAATGGGGAAGGATGTAGCGCAGATTGGCAATGCCATAATCTCCGGCCTTCATGGGGTCGTCACCCAAATCCTGCGTACGCGCTGTGGGGTCATACTGTACCATGGCCATAGAAGGTTGCTGGGCACCAAAACGGTAGAAGGGGTCCTCTTCATGGGCATCAATAAGTACCTCTGCCCTGGAAGCTTCATCCCAAAGGTCCGATGCTTCAGGAACCGGCTTATACAGCCATTCAATGGCATATTTGTCATAAACACCCAAAGATGGCGGAACCAGACGGACATCCGTATCACCAGGCTGCGCCACATAATTGAAACGGGCATAATCCATGATAGAGGCCGTGGTCCCATGGATAGCCGTGAAAGAAGGGCTCCGAAGGGAATCCACCGGGATGGCGGCACTGCCAGCCATGTTGTGGAGCAAGCCCAATGTGTGGCCAATTTCATGGGAAACGGCATACACAAGGGCTTCCTGTAGCACCTCGTCGGGCATTTTTCTCGTGCGAACCCGGGGATCCACCTGTGCCGTCTGCACAAAACGCCAGTTGTTCAGAAGGCGCACCACGTCGTTGAACATGAGCACCGAGGCCGATACTATCTCTCCAGTCTCAGGGTCGGCCCAGGAGGGCCCCATGGCGTTAGCCGTGGTGTTGGGAATGAAACGGATGCAGTTGTACTTGAGGTTGTCGGGGTCGAAGGAAGGGTCTCCCGAAGGGAAATCGCGCACCTGGAGCACATCCTTCAGGCCGATCGCTTCAAAAGCGGCATTCCAGGCCAGGACACCCTCACGCACCGGCTGCTTCCACAATTCCGGGAAGGCATCGTCAATATACCACACAATGGGCTGCTTTACCGAAACCGACTCGCCCCGCTGCCAAGCCTCCATGTCGGAGGGTTCGATTCGCCAGCGGTTGGCAAAGCGATAAGGCTGCAGGCCGTCTTGTAAATAATTGAGGTCGAACCGGTTGCCGCCAGCAAGGCTTCCGGTATAAAAGGTGCCTATCCGGCTGTCCTGGAGGCGGGGCCGCATGGGCCGGGCCGGAAGGGCCAGAACAGAGACGGTGGAAACCATGCTCACCGTAGCCTTTCCGCCAAGCCCGCCGGCTTCCAGCGTCTGATAGAGTTTCACGGAGGCGTTGTCCTCGAAGGCCTTGAGGCCGTCGTACCAGGAGGTCCCGTCCTCGTTGCCGGGTTTGAAATCGGCCCCCTTCGGGGCAGCCTTGGTCACAAAGGAAGTGATGTCAAAGACAATGCGGCCGCCGCGCCGTTCCAATGGAAGCCTTTTGAGGATGGGCGCACTGAAGTTGCGGTCCATGGCAGTCTGGAGGTCATCGGCCCGGCTGCTGCCGGCCACCTGCGGCCGGCTCAGGACTAGCAGCGAGTCCTCAACAGTGGGAATCACGCACATGAGCGGTCCGGAGGCCATCTGACCCACATTGGCCGCGCCCGGATCGCTCACCGCACTCACGGTTCCCCCAATGAGCAGTTTCCGGCCCAGCATGCCCTCCGGCACCCCCAGATACACCTTGTTCTTGGAGGTGAGGTAGATTCCCATCCCCTCCGGACACTCCGCGCGCTTTACTACGTCCTTCTGGGCATGCATCGGCAAAACGAGCACACACGCAAAAAAAATGGTAAACAGCCTTTTATTCATTGCCTAAAAATTGGGGTATGCCACCCCTTCTGTTTTTTTCCACTCTTTAATGGCTAAAGCCCCTTCGTCAGCACCCCGTTCAAATGATTGTATGAAGTAAAAAGACATCTTCTCGCCGCGAGTTTTGTTAGTAAGGGTGCCCACAGTATGATTCCCCGGGAAAAAACCTTCAACCTTGTCATGCATGAAAAAAGAGCCAGCCTGCCACTCGACGAAAATAATATTCTTTTCTGTCAATAAAACATAGAAGTCCTTTCCTCTGGACGCAAAGATTTCTCCATCGATTACTTCCGAACCGGGGTCCTGCCTGCCAGATATTTTCAGGGAAGAACAAGCACACGACAGCCCCCCAAGCACAATAAGAAGGGTCACTATCTTTTTCATGGATAATATGGTAAGAAATTATCTGCATCAACAAGATGTAGAATATGTACACCTACAGAACTTTTTTGCGTGAGATTCTTTATCGTTTGAGTTGTATTCAATGCAAATAGTTTTCCCGACACTATATCCCCTGTAAACAGTTCGCCTTCAACCCTTTCTGCAACAATATAGTATTTCTTGTTATCTATCCCGATTTTTTCTGCCTTAAAAACAATCATATCGTTCCCATCTCCAATTGTAAATGGTATGGAGTGATTAGATTTGTCTTCCGCATAGTCAGCTTGACGCCAAATCACTTCTGCATTATACTCTTTTTGTTTCAAGTTCTGAGAAAAAAGAGTCCATTCAGAACAACAAAACAGAAGTATAGAAACAATTAAAACAACCATATCACCATGAATAATTCTGTAATGAGCAATCCGTACTATGCTGCTGACCTTCTCCTAAGTGCCCCCAATAACAATCCATTTCACCAAATGAACAAAAATCAGGCACATCCATCCCCGAGAAAAATGATAAAAACCTGAATTCCATATAGAAATGATGTCCTAACAGTTCTGGGGTTCCATTGTATAATGTCACTTTTTCTTTTGAGCAAGAACAAAATGCCAGTAAAAACAGAATAACACAAACAGGGATATATCGTTTCATTGAAATCTAGGATTTTTAATCGCTATTTACTAAAAGGCTGGCCTGCCCTTCTGAACAGGCCAGCCTTTATAACATACTTTACTTGTCACGGACGCAGCGGACGTTCATGGCGTCCCACATGGTGTATTCAACACCATTCTTGGTGGTATAGTTGTTCAAGCGGTTGGCCGAGAATTTAGCCACCTCCGCCTTGGTGTTGAATCCGGGCGTAGAGCTCAAGGACAGCTTGTAAGCATATGCGCTGTTGGTGGTGCTCTTCTGAGGCTCGGTCTTTCCTTCATACTGGCTGGTCCAGAAATCCACGGCGTATTTGTTGCTATAGGTCATCTGAATCTGAGTGTAGGCAGAAGAGAACGTCATGGCCACAAAACCATTGGTCATGAACTGGAGCTCCTGAACCCCGTCGGTATACTTGGCATAGACCGGGCTGCCGTTACCACTGGAGCCTTTCACGTCGGAGCCGTCCAGGGTGTAATACTCAACACCGGGTGCGCCTACGGAAATCAAATCTTCAACCTCAGCCTTGGTAGGAAGACGCCAAGCCTTCTCTCCCTCACCCACCTTCACGTAGGAGCAAGGGTCGGCAGCACCGCTGTAAACGGTTGTTCCAGCCATCTTATGGTAGTTGAATTCATCCCCGTCGTTACCGCCGGCAATGGTTCCGGCCACGATGTCCGTGCCTTCCGGATAGTAATAGGGCGTATCTTGCCAGATGGCATTTTCGCCGTAAAACCGGACACCCTTTTGCAGGATTCCGGAATAGAACATTTCGGTTCCGTTGGCCAAGGTGGTCTTGTTGGAGAGGTAGGTGGTAGAGCCGCTGAGTTTATTTCCGTCTTCATCCTTTGGTTGGAGACGCCAGGCCCAGTCTTCATTGTCTTTGAAAAACTTGACACCTACGGCAGTTCCAAACTTAAAGTACAGGCCGATATCCTCGGGCTCACCAATCTTGTAACCCTTGTTCTCCTCGTCAAATACAAGGTAACCCTTGGACCACTCCACGGCGAACTTGGAATCGGCAATCTTGGAAACCGTTCCGTTTGTGAAATCCAGCGTAAAGGAAGAGATGCGGGCCTTGTCAAAGGCAATCTGCTTTTCAGCGGACGCCATGTCAAACTTCTTTTTGTAAACCGCGCCGTCGGAGGTATAAACCACCACCTGCATGGTCTTGACACCGTAGTTACTCTGGTCCGCAACAAAAACAACGTCGGCACCGTCGGTGGCGGTATAACTGATACCGGTCTCAGAAGCGAGGGAGAGGTCAAAACGGGCATCCCCTGAAGTCCAGGTGGATACCAGTTCCTTATCCCCGGCCAGAGAGAACTCATTGGATCCGCGCAGACCCCGCTGAGGCTCGCCTGTGGAGGTTTTTGCAGCGCTGAATTCAGTGAGGATATTCACCTTATTGATGGTGGTGGACTCCACGCCCAGGCCGGTAATGGTCATCTTGCCGATGCCGGCCAGCGGGTAAAACTTGACCGGCGCATCGCCCGGGATAACAGCCACCGCGTCTATTCCTTCCTCAACCGCTTTTTTCGCAGTTTCGGAGAGTGCCAGAAGAGAAGTTGTCATAGGAAGATTATTGGGCGTTAGCACAGAAGAAAGTTCCTGGTCACGGGGGACCGTAACCATCACCTTGTCCTCATCCGTCATTGATACGGCATCCGCAGGATAGGTAATCACCAGGTAATCGTTGACTGTCTGTGTAAACAACACGGTTTTTCCGTCAGCGGCCACTTCGGTAGCTTTTCCGGATGTCACATTGTCATTCCATACTTCTCCGATGGTAATGTCATTGAAATCAAAAGCATCGTCAGCCTCCCAGTAAATATACTTGGAAGGGGCCTCGTCCTCTTTGAAATAAGCCTTGGTAACAGGGTCTCCTGCTTCCGCGCGGATGGTATAAGTCTTGGCCGAAGATGTCTCCTCCCGGAAAACCTGCTCCTGCTTACAGGACGCAAAAACGACTACTGCCGCCAGCAAAAGAAAATATCTTGTTTTCATAATTAGGTCCTCCATTATTCAAATTTACCATAATCGTCATCATCAAAGCTGCTGCCGCCGGCATCCTTTACCGTCACGACGCAGGTGGCGGTGAGTCCGGAAGCCGTTGCGGTCACCGTAATGGTAGCCGTACCTTCCTTGATACCCAGAATCTGGATGGTGCCGTCCTCGGCTACATCTGCTACCGCAACCGTCTCTTCAGAAGAAGCGACACTGAGGGAACTGGCCGAAGCCGTACCCGGAACCATGGTGGCCGTTACGGAAGCCTTGTAACCGGAGTACACGGTGACTGCCGTTTCGGAGAGGGATAATCCCGGAACCGTAATGACAAGCTTTGCGGTCTTATTATTGTCTACTGTTGTCGCCGTAATGTTGGCAATGCCACTGGACACGGCAGTAACAAGCCCGTCGGCGCTGACGGTGGCAACCGGCTCGTTGTCCGAGCTCCATACCACCGACTTGTCATAGGCGTTGTCGGGTGTCACCGTAGCAGAAAGTTGCAATGTCTCGCCCACTTTGACCATGGCACCGTCGGCCGGTGAAACAGACACGCCGCTAACGCGAACATTATCTACCGTAATGGCGCAGGTGGCCGTCTTGAGCCCGTCTTCCGTAGTAACCGTAACCGTAGTGACACCCTTGGCCACTGCCGTTACTTTCCCATTTTCAACCGTGGCTACCGCGGTATTGCCGCTAGCCCAGGTAACGGCTGGATTGGTGGCCCCGGAAGGGCTCACCGTCGCCGTCAAAGTTGCCACATCTCCTACCATAAGGGATAGGGATGTCTTGTCCAGTTTTACGCTTTCCACGTAAACGGTCTTTTCTCCGCAGGCACCCAGGCCCAGAAGGAGAAGTGCTCCTGCAAGGAGTTTTACAATTTGTTTCATCCGTTTGTGTTTTAAAGGTTTAACTTACTCTATATTTATAAACTACACTGACAGGATTGTCCGCTATCCCCTCAATGGCACGAACCAGCGTGTCATCGGAAAAACGGTAAATATACAGGCTGCCCTTCTTGTCTCCGGACCGGCCGGGATTATATGTGAGGATATACAGGAGATCCTCTCCCGGATCCTGCCCGTCGCGGGCGGCAGAGCGCCCCATATAATTCACGGCAATATCCCGTATCTGCTCCCCGGCCGGCAGTGATATGGTCGGGGCCGTTGCTGGCGGAGCGGAAAGGCTCCAGCGATAAATGGCATTTTCATAAGTATAATAAACATCGTTGGAGCGTTTTGTATTCACAACCTTTGACTCGCTGTCCATCTTTAAGTTGGAAGAAGTAAAATCGTAGTGGTAGAGCACCTCCTTGTCATTTTCATCCTTGACGGTAGCCCAGGTGGTAGTGCCGCCGCTGATGCGGTTTGCCCGCTGAATCCGATAAGACCGAGGGTCAGTCTTGCTCTGGAGAAGGACATACAGAGGGTAAACATCCCCCCATGTACGGGACATTCCCATGTTCACCACCTTGAACCCCTCCTGCTCATATACTTTCACTCCGGAAGAAACTGTCGTACGGGTGGCAACCACATCCTCTCCGAAGAAGAAAGGATAGTTTGTAGTAGCTCCCGTTGCACTTGACCGATTCCGTGCAAGGTATGCGTGAGTGAGGCCTTCTGGGAAATTGGCAATATCATTCAAATATCCCAGAACAAGGTCGAAACGAAAAACACGCCCGTCCGTCGAGTTGAAGAAAACACCAAAATCGTGGGCCCCGCCATATTCTCCACTGAAAGAAGAGAAAGATGTGCCCCATGCCGACATTACGTCGCTGCGCACCAATTCCATCGTTCTGGATTCAAACAAATACATGGTGCCGTCGGCATCATCTGTCGCAATCACAAACGCGGCCTCGTCCTTGGTGCTTCCGCTAAGCTTGTAGGAACTCATATAGAGCTGTTTACCGTTCTTGATACCCTCTGTCGGCTGCACCGAATAGAGTTCCTGAGCCCCACGAATCTTCTCTTCGGCCGTGAGGGTCTTCAAAAAACGGATGGAGGAGTTTCCGGATGCATCATTGTCCAGGATGGCCACCCCCTCGTCCAGACCGGAATTCACATTCAGCCGGAAGAATTTATAGGCAATGCTCTGTCCATTGTCCACTTTGAGGCGAAGGATATAGGAACCCAAGTGGGTAAAGGTGTAGTCAATATTGGGCGACTCCGTATCCAGTATGGTCCGGCTGGAAAACTGATGCTGCTCTACCGTGGTATTGGCGGCAGGAAGGCCGTAGGCCCACTCATATGTCACCGGTAGCGAACTGGCTACGGCAATGCCCTCATAATGCAGTTTTACCCCCAAGTCGGCATTGATGGTATCGGACTGGGTGACAATCTGAATAGGAGAAAGCTCCGGATAATGCTCTGCCTTGATTCCATAACAGGAGGAGATCATACAGACACCCCATCCCAATAACAAGACACTGTTTATTATTTTTTTCATACGCGTATCAGTTGAAGAAACCATATGTAGGGTCCATCGGGTCTGACCAGCCGGATTTGTTTCCCTGATTGATGGTACCAGGGCCCATCGGCTCAACATTAGGGTCATCCGGATGTTGCGCATACCACTCTTTATAGTAGTTATATAGGGGTATGAACACATACTTTGCCCAGGCTGAGCTGTATGTCTTCCTCCAAAATGTATTCATCAACCGCTCCGTGTCGCCGTCGCTGGCATAGGAGGCGTCCGGGGTGTCCAGATAATAACCGTAGGCCGCCACACAATAGTTGTAGAAAGAAGGATTGGTCTGCTCCGTAGCATGGAAATATTCTAGAAAACGGCGGTATTTGTCCGGGAAAAAACGACCGAAATCCCAATGCCAGCCCAAGGGGCCGCCACTGGCCCGCCACCAGAAAGGGCACGACGGCTCTCCGTCGTTAACATAGAGATAAAACTCCGGAGTAACAATCGCCGCGGCACGAGAACTGTCTGCAGGTGCAGCCAGGAACTCACTGTCGTCTTTGATGCGTAGACCCACCCGAAGCATGTTCCCTTCCAGCATTTCGGGTGTCCGGTGCAAGGTAATCTCCAAAGTGGTCTCCACCGCTCCGGCTGGAAGGACCAATCTTCCAAGGGAATAATCTATATTCTCCCGCGCAGCCACCACCGGATAACTGACGCCTCCGGTAGTAAACGTTTCTCCGGCGGGAACCGGGATGGTTTCCAGAGAATATGTCCGGTCCTGATCTGACGGAACGCCCATCAGGAATACACTCGTGGTCACGACAATTTCATTTTCCGGAATCAAGGAGAAGGACGCCGTGTGCACCTGCTGTCCTTCACAGAAATACAGGTGGTCCATCTGTCCTTCATCATACATCACCCATGTCCCGCGACAGGACTGGACCAGGGCCAACACCCCGATGGAGACAGACAAAATATGCAGTATTTTTTTCATAGGCTTCCTCCTTTAGATTTCCATATTGTCACGGGCGGCGTACTCCTCGTCCGGGATGGGGACCATGAACGTTGCCGGCAAGTCTCCCCGAAGGGCATCTCCGCGGACAGTCACAACATCCATCTTCCCCCTTTTCATTTCATACCAGGTGAAGCCCTCCCCGTAGAACTCGCGGCGACGTTCCTTGAAAAGGGCCGACTGGGTAAGGGCCGACTCCGCTATGGCCGGCCGGCCGCGGGTGACAATAACATCGTTGTAATAGTCCACGGCAATGGAAGGGTTGGTTTCCATATAAGCCTCGGCCATGATATAATACAGCTCCGGAAGGCGGATTACGTTCGCTCCCAGGATGGAAGGCCCGCTGTAGGTGTTGCTGGTGCCTTCGTAATAAACGCTGTTGGCCAATTTCCGCAAGGTCTGGTCTCCGTCATTGAACCAGGCGGAGAGGCGATAATCCGCAGTTGTCACTACCGTGGCATCCTGGTCGTACAGGCTCTTCCAGTCTGAAGGCAAAAGGAATGCACGGCTGACGGTTCCGGTAAGGCCGTATTTCTGGGCGTTCCAATTCTGATACTTGAGTCCGTACAGGCCAAACAGGGTTTCGTCAAGGTCCAGCGTCCCGTTGTCCGGTTGACGGAATGCGCTCAGGGGACGGAAAGAGAACTTCTTGGAGTCTATCACTTTCTGCGCATAAATGGCAGCATTGGCCATATCTCCCCGGTACCAGTATAGGCGGGCCATCAATGCCTGGACGGCATACAGATTCAGATGGGTAATTCGGGCCGATGTAAAACCGGTGGCAGCATTGTCCCTTTCTGCCGGGACCAGCTCCGAATCTTCCTTTAACAACGTTTCGGCCCTGGAAAAATCGGCCAGAATCTTTTCCACCACCTCATCGAAGGAGGAGAAAGGAGTGACATCGAAGGAATACTTTTCCACATAGGGGATAGCCTGCTTTTTCACATCTTCCGAAGCCCAATACGGGGCACCGAACAATTTCAGCAATTCAAAGTGGATAAACGCGCGCAAGGCATACGCCTCTCCCAAATACAGATTTCCGTGCCGGAAAACATCCACGCCACCATTTTCCGCATGCTGGATGATGTTGTTCACATGATTGATGGCTTTGTAACCATCCGACCACAAACTTTTGCAAATGCCTTTCTGAGCCGTGTCATACCAATAGCCCAACTGGATGTATCCAAACTGATAATCGCTGCTGGAGGCTCCGGCAATCACATTCTGGGAACATGCTTCCGGAATCCACCAGTAATAGGCGCCAAAGAGCGACTGGGTTTCCGACAATTCATTATATACGCCATAAAGAGCGTCTTCATAGCCCTCGGCGGTCGTAAACATATCGGCATCAAACACTTCTCCCTTTGGATTCACGTCCAGGAATTTATTACAAGCCGTGAGCAGGAGGCCGATTATTGAAACAGTGATGATCTTTTTCATGACAGCCCAAGATTAAAAGGTTGGACGGAAAATAAGGTTGATACTCCGACAATAGGGATAACTGGTTCCCCGCTCGTACCGCACCGTCGAGATTCGTCCCACATCGGAAAGGCCAAAGCCAACGGTAAGCCGTCGCAGCCCAATACGACTGATCCAGGAAGTGGGCAACTCGTATGTTACCTGAATATTGGAGATATACAATTCATTCTTCTTCTCCACGAAACGTTCTGAATAGTGGGCCGTCTCCTTGCTTTGGATGGCCAAATAGCGAGACTGGTCTCCGGGTTGTTTCCAGCGGTCAGTGAAAGCGCGGGCGTCCACATTGAACTGGGGATCTACTTTTTCTACCTTCTGCTGAAGCGTTTCATTGTAGACATCGCCTCCAAAGGTATAGCTGGTGGAAATACTCACAGACAAACCTTTATAGCGGATGGTATTCATCCAAGAGCCTTGCAGGATGGGGTTTGTATTTCCCACCGCCACCCGCTCGTTGGCATCATAACGATAAGTATATTCTCCATTCTTGCGGATAAAAATTTCCTGGCCCGTAGCCGGATCGATGCCGGCGGAACGCATGGCATAGATGTCAAATTGGGAGCCACCTTCTCGGAATAAAATCTTGGGCTTAAGGGCACTCTCGGCATTGTCCACCTCTGTATTCTTCATGGACTCCGCGATATGCTCAATGCGATCCATCACATGACCGCCATTCAGCGTTGTGCTCCAGAACCAGTCCGTGGTCCGGATAATCTGGGCCGATATGGCAAGGTCTACGCCCTGGTTGGTAAGCTGGCCAAAATTGACACTCATGGATGTGGTACCCACAGACGGCGGAAGGTCGATGGACATCACCATGTCGTGGGTGGTATTGATATAATAATCCAGCGAGAGATTAATCCGGTTGTCCAGGAAGGCCGCCGTAAGGCCGATGTTGTTGTTCAAGGTACGCTGCCACTTGAGGTCCGGATTGCCCATCTGCTTGGGCAGGGCCCCGATACCGGTATAATATAGGTTGTCAGACTTGTACTCATAGATGGTCTTGGCCTGATAATAAGAGAAGGATACGTTTCCCGTATAGCCGCTGGACACGCGGAAAACCAGGCTGTTGAGCCAGTCCCAATTCTTGGCAAAGGGTTCATTGTGTACATTCCAGCCCAGACCGGCGGCCCAGAAAGGAGCAAAGCTGTTGGCCGACCCGAACTTGGAGGATCCGGAGGAACGGTAAGAAACGTCTCCAAAATACCGGTTTCGGAAACTGATGTTTCCGTTTGCGAAGAAACCAACGCTGGTGCTGATGTTGTCCGTTCCCGAAGGACGTCCGTTGGCATATGCCAGCGCAAATTTGATGTCTGAGAGATTGTCTTTCAGAAAGCCCTCTGCTGTGGCTCCGGAAGAACGGTTGCGGTTGTACTTGACATCTGCACCGGCACTTACCCGGAACATGGAGCCCTTTGAATCCAGGGATTTGCCATAATTCAGAACAACCTTACCGCTCGCGGACATGTTGTTATGAGAGGAAAAAGTATAGCTTCCCCGCTTAGTAATTTCCGTTGTCATCAATTCACGACCTTCTGCCGGAGATACATATCGCTCATTGTTTCCCCAAGACAGGCTCAGATTGCCCTGAGAGGTAAGATAAAAAGCCTTGGTAATGTTATAACGAAGGGAAAGGGAGTTGTTGTCTGACATGGACCGGTTGGTGGAGAAACTGGAAGTCGTAGCATCGTACAAGGGGTTCACCACCAAGGTCGTCGAGGACGAGAAAGGATTAAAGGGAATGTACTTCCGTAATTCCCCGTCTTCATCATATATGGGCTCATAAGGGTTCATCTTGGCATATTCAGAGAAAGAGCCGTAGGGGGAAGCCTTTGAATCCGTAAGGCTGAAGTTGTTCTTGTAGGAAAGCGTAAGTTTGTCCCGAAGATGGTAGTTAATCGTAAAGTTAATACCATATCCACGGCGGTTATCTCCCTTCATGACACCGTAAGTGTCATTGAAGTGAGCGTTGGCACTGAAATCCAGCTTTTCTCCACGGGATGTCAGAGAAAGGGAATGATTGTGACTGAACGGTATGCGCAAAGGAGCGCTGAGCCAATCCGTATTCACACCGCGGCGAACATTTTGGAGCTTGTAATCATACGCCTGGTCAAGGGAGCCGTCTGCACTTTCATACAAGCCGGCCAAACGCTCAAACTCCAGCTTCTGCTGCGCATTTGTGAGATTGAAGGAACTCAAGTCCGGATAGCTGAACTTGGGGACAAAGTTGTAACTCAGTTTCACCTTTTCGTTGCCGATTCTCTTACGTTCAATCACAATAACGCCATTGGAACCCTTTTCTCCATACAGGATGGTGGCCGATGCATCCTTGAGCACGTCTACTCGCTCAATATCAAAGATATCCAAGTCATAGAGTTCCTCCATGCTTATCTCCACACCATCCAAAACAATGAGCGGGTTATTGACACCTTCCTCGCTCTCATTGGTAATAAGCGTATTGGCGCCACGGATCAGGATGGAAGGGATGGCGTTAGGGTCAGACCCAAGAGCGTTGTTTTCCACCATTACCATACCCGGAGTCATGGCCGCAATACCGGCCACCAGATTGGTTGGAGAAGCTTTTACCAACTCTTCACCACTGATAACCGTTGCGGCGCCGGTGAAAGTCTCTTTCTTCTGGTCGTAGAAACCATTCACGACAACGGCGTCCAGGGCGGTGTCGCTCTTGAGCTTTACATTGAGGGTAGTGGAAGAGCGAACGGTGTAATCTTCGCTCTGCATTCCGATAAACGAGAACTGTAGAACAGAAGCTTTACCCTGGGAAGGAGGAGTGAACGTGAGCACATAATTACCATTCTCATCGGCCGCTATTCCCTGCCGGGTGCCTTTAACCATCACGTTGGCTCCGGGAAGAGGCTCGCCCTCGGTATCGGTAATCTTCCCCTGCACCGTCAGCTTGGCCGGCGGGTTCTGGGCCCAAAGGACAGAAGTGGCTGAAAATGGGATAATTAATGCTAATAGCGTTCCCTTTACAAACGCACCAATATTCATACCTTACAGTTTAGTAATACAAAAAAAGCCCGTATAAAGCGTGTAATATCGCTTCTATACGGGCGTTAAATTTATGAACAGATTTTTTTAAATCAAAGTCATAGGACTTAAAATACCAACAAATAATGATGCGCCTAAACGTTGCGCAAGCTCACCTCTCCTCCTGCCACATCCACCTTCACCACGGAGTCTTTCCGGATGCTGCCTTCCAGTATCTTCTGGGCCAGGAGGTTCGTGAGCTCCCGCTGTATCAGGCGTTTGACGGGACGGGCACCGTAGGCGGGATCGTAGCCGTGTTCCACCATGTGGTCTTCGAAGGCGGGGGTGAACTCCAGTGTGATGCCGTTATCGGCCAGTCTGCGGCTCAGCTCCTCCTCCTGGATGTGCAGGATGTCACGGATATCGGCCTTGGTGAGGGGGTCGAACATGATAATCTCGTCAATTCGGTTCAGGAACTCGGGACGGACCGTCATCTTGAGCACGTCCAGCACCTTGGCGGAGCATTCGTTGAGCAGGCTCCGGCGGTTGGCGATAGCCTGTACGTCCAGGCCGTCCGCCTCGGGCAGTTTCTCCATGTAGGACTGGATGATGTCGGCCCCGGCATTGGAGGTCATGATGAGGATGGTGTTCTTGAAGTCCACGGTGCGGCCCTTGTTGTCGGTGAGCCGGCCGTCGTCCAGCACCTGCAACAGCACGTTGAACACGTCCGGATGGGCTTTTTCAATCTCGTCCAGCAGCACCACGGAGTAAGGTTTGCGCCGAACAGCCTCGGTGAGCTGGCCGCCCTCGTCATAACCCACGTATCCCGGAGGCGCACCCACCAGACGGGAAACGGTGTGCCGCTCCTGGTATTCGCTCATGTCGATACGCGTCATCATGTTCTCGTCGTTGAACAGGAATTCTGCCAGCGCCTTGGCCAGCTCCGTCTTGCCCACGCCGGTGGTTCCCATGAAGAGGAAGGAGCCGATGGGCCGCTTCTCATTGCTCAGGCCCGCCCGGTTGCGGCGCACGGCATCGGCCACGGCGCGGATAGCCTCGTCCTGGCCTACCACGCGCTTGTGCAGCTCGCTCTCCATCCGCAGCAGCTTCTCCTTCTCGCTTTCCAGCATCCGCTTCACGGGGATGCCGGTCCACTTGGCCACCACCTCGGCAATGTCTTCCGGGGTAACCGCTTCAGTTACAATGGGGTCCTTGATGGCTTCGGCCTTGGCGGTAAGCTCGTCGATGCGTTTCTGTGTCTGGGCCATCTTACCGTAGCGGATTTCCGCCACCTTGGCGTAGTCTCCGTTGCGCTCGGCCGTCTTGGCCTGGAGGTTCAAGTCTTCCAGCTCCTGCCGGGAGGTCTGCAGGCCGCCCAGAATCTCCTTTTCCTCGTTCCAGCGCTTCATCAGGGCATCCCGCTTCTCCTGGAGCTCCTTCAGCTCGGCCTCCAGCTTCTCCATCTTGGCCGATACGCCCTCGCGCTTAATGGCCTCGCGCTCAATTTCCTTCTGACGGATGGCCGAATTGAGGTTGTCGATGGGCTCCGGCACGGAATTCATCTCCAGGCGCAGCTTGGAAGCGGCCTCGTCCACCAGGTCGATGGCCTTGTCCGGGAGGAAACGGCTGGTGATATAGCGGTGGCTCAGGTTCACGGCGGCAATGAGGGCGTCGTCCTCAATGCGCACCTTGTGGTGGTTCTCGTAGCGTTCCTTCAGGCCGCGGAGGATGGCGATGCTCTCTGCAGGAGAAGGCTCGTCCACCATCACCATCTGGAACCGGCGCTCCAGGGCCTTGTCGGCCTCAAAATACTTCTGATACTCGTCCAGGGTGGTGGAACCGATGGTACGGAGCTCGCCGCGGGCCAGCGCCGGCTTGAGGATGTTGGAGGCATCCATGGCGCCGCTGCTGCGGCCTGCGCCCACCAGGGTGTGGATTTCGTCGATGAAAAGGATGATTTCACCGGCGCTGTCCACCACTTCCTTCACCACGCCTTTCAGCCGCTCTTCAAATTCACCTTGATATTTCGCGCCCGCGATAAGGGCACCCATATCCAGGGAATAGACTTTCTTGGATTTCAGGTTCTCCGGCACCTGCCCGTTCACGATGTTCTGGGCAATGCCTTCGGAGATGGCGGTCTTGCCCACGCCGGGCTCGCCCACCAGTATAGGGTTGTTCTTGGTGCGCCGCGAAAGGATCTGCAGCACACGCCGGATTTCGTCGTCCCGGCCGATCACCGGGTCCAGTTTACCTTGCGCCGCCCTCTCATTGAGGTTGATGGCAAAGCGCTCGAGAAAATTGCTATTGTTGTTTTCGTTCATTTTATCAGTCTCCTTTGCCGGGAGATATTTCAATCTCCGTTCCGCTCCGGATTTTCTGACAAAATGGCAGATTACTTCCTCTTGACAATGAGCAGCAGGCCCACGATGGTGAAGATGGCGTTCATGAGCAGCAGCTCATAGCTGAAATGGTAGCCGCCAAACCACTTCACGGAATTCATGTCCAGCACCAGGCACAGGATGGGCGCCAGGATGGCCACCACGGGCACCCAGCGGTCTCTCACCTGCCACTTGAAACACAGGCCGAAGGTGAACAGGCCCAGCAGCGGCCCGTAGGTGTAAGAGGCCAGCCGGTACACGGCATCGATGACGCTGGTAGAGTTCAGCAGGCCGAAAACGATGATGGTGAGGGCCATCAGGACGGCCATGCCGCTGTGAATCCAGGTACGCTTCTGGTCCTTGCCTCCCAGGATGTCGATGGTGAAGGAGGTGGTGAGGGAGGTAAGGGCGCTTCCGCCGGCCGGGAAGCCGGCCATCACCAGGCCCACCAGGAAGAGGACGCCCACCATCTTGGGCAGGCCGCCGTTCCAGGCCACGGCCGGGAAGAGCTCGTCTCCCTTGGCGAAGGGGATGTTGTGAAGGCCCGCATACTGATACAGGGCCACGCCCAGCAGCAGGAAGAGGGTGATGACCACCGCCTGCAGGCACACGGAGACGATAAGGTTCTTCTGCGAATCCCGCACGTTCTTGCAGGCCAGGGTGCGCTGCATCATGTCCTGGTCCAGACCGGTGGAGGCCACCACGGTGAACAGGCCGCCCAGAAGCTGCTTGAAGAAGAACTGGGGATGGTTCACGTCGTCAAAATAGAACACCCGCATATAGCTGGTATCCAATTTGCCCACCTCGCGTCCCACGAAAAACAGGGTGAGCCCGACGGCAATGAGCATACACAGCACCTTCACGATATCCATGCCTATCACGGCCTTCACGCCGCCCCGGACGGTATACAGCCACACCAGCAGCACGGACAGCACCACCGTGGCCCAGAAGGGAACGCCGACGGGACCCAACAGCAGGAGCTGCAGCGTGGCGCAGACCAGGTACAGGCGGGCCGATGCACCCAGAATTTTGGAAATGAAGAAGAACCAGGCTCCCGTCTTGTGGGAGGAAATGCCAAAGCGCTTGTCCAGATACTCGTACACGGACACCACATTGAGGCGGAAGTACAGCGGCGTGAGCACGAAGGCGATGACCAGATAGCCCAGGAAGAAGCCCATGACCATCTGCAGGTAACCGAAACCGGACACCCCCACCATGCCGGGAACCGACACGAAGGTGACACCGGACAGACAGGACCCGATCATGGCAATGGCCACTTTCCACCAGGCGGTGGACCGGGTTGCATAGAAGTCTTTGTTGTTTTTAGCCATTATTGAATGAATCTTTATAGGCACGGCCTACGGGGATGCTTTCCTCCACGCCCATCAGCTTGACGGAAGTGGCCGACCTTTTCTCTATTCTCCAGAGAGGGACGATGTAGGAACGGTGGATACGTGCGAATTTCCCTTCCGGGAGCATTTCCATCACGCTCTTGAGGGTGATCTGGGACACCACGTCCTTTCGGTGGTCCAGGTGGAAGCAGGCATAGTTGTTCCGGCCCTCGATGTACTTGATGGCCGTGACGGGCACATGGACGGTGCTGTAGCCCGTCTTGAGCCGGATATCCCCCCGGTCCTGGTCCGACAGGGCCTCGGCCCGGCGGGTGTTGATGGCATCGGCCGCATTCTGCTCCTCCTCCTCTTCCTCCTTCCGGCTGTTGAGCTCCCGGTTGCGGGTTCTGAGGGCGCCCACAGGAACCCCGGCCGATATAACGGCCAGCAGCAGGATCCACATGGCCCGCTGGTGCAGCTTCAGCGTCCCAAGCCCGTCCTGGGCTGAAGGGAAATCCACGGGGGTGAGGGTCATCAGGAAGGTGACCACCACCACCAGAAAAAGAGACCCCGCCGCCAGCGCGATTCCCTGCATGTTCTGCGTGAAAAGCGGGCCGATGGCCTTGCGGCACAGAATCCACACCCCATACAGCCAGATGACGTAGAACAGGACGTAATCCGGATGCCACTGCATCCACCGGGTCACGGGAAAAAGGAATATCATCGTCGGAATCACCAGGACTCCGAAGATGATATCCATGATAAGCAGGCGGGTTCTCACGGTTTAGAAGGAGTAACCGGCGAACTCGATGTCGCGGGAAGCACGCTCCTTCAGAGCAGGATTGCGGAAGGCGCGCTCCAGGTTCTTGGAAACCTCGTCGGCCTTGCCCTGACGGGCGGAGATGATAGCCTTCAGGTACCAGACCTTGGGGTCTCCGCAGTGGGCGGAAGCCTTGGCCTTGTCCAGCTGGTCCGTAAGGATATAGGCCAGGACGGTGTTGTGGCAGCAGCCGTCCACGTCCTTCAGGGTCTGGGCGGCGGCGTCATAATCTCCCGTGAGAATCTGGACAATGCCCAGGTTCTTCTTGGCCTCGGGGGTTCCGGCCTGGCGGAAGCAGGCTTCGGCGGTCTGGAGGTCATCCTCCCGGAGGGCGACGACGCCCTTGGCGTTGATCACATCGGCATCGTTTCCGTTCAGTTCACCCAGGCCGGCCTTGGCCTTGGCCATCTTGCCCTCGCTGAGGTAGAGGACAGCCAGGTTGTACATGGCGCGCTGGGAATCGAAGCGCTCGATGGCCTTCTGGTAGATGCTTTCCTTCTGGGCGGCATCCTGGGCCACGGAAGCCACGCGGAGGAGGGCCTCCTCGTCCAGGATCTTCTCGTTGTTCTTCAGGATTTCCACCAGTTCCTCGTTGGTGTAGTTCTTCACCTCCACGTTGGCGATGAGGCGGGCGCGGCGGAGTTCCGGCAGCACCTCGCCCTTGAGGGCGGTGTACACCTGGGACATGTTGCGGATTTCGTTCTCGCGGACGGCGGGGTCCGAGTACATGGAGAGGACGCGGAGAATGAGGTCCTTGTCTTCCAGGGAGCTCTCGGAAACCAGCTGCTGGAAACCTTCCCAGTCTTCACCCACGCTGCGGACGGTAGGGTCTACGCTCTCATGGCCCTTCACCACCTTGTCCCAAGCCTTGGAGGCACTCTGGGAACGGTTGGCGGAGAGCTTGTTGTTCATGTTCTCTGCGCCTTCGGGGGAAGCGTAGGCCACAATCTCGGTGCTCTTGACGGTGGCGCGCTCGTTGGCGGCGGCGGCATCCAGGGCGGCCAGGAAGTCCTTCACGGACTTGCCCTTGAGCTCGGAACCGCGGACCTCTGAGCTGTTCACGTTATACTTGATCTGGCCCTCGGCGGTGGAAACAATCACATCTTGGTAATTGTCCTTCTTGAAGGCCAGGTTGCCGGAGCGCTTCACCAGCATGTAAGTGGTGTTGGCGCCATCGGCCACTTTCTTCACAGGCAGGTTGATGGCTTTCTTTCCGGCCAACACTTTTCCGCGGAGCTCCAGGTGGCTCTTTTCCATGCCTTCCACATAGTCGAAGTGGAGGCGCTCCGTCACCTTCTGGCCCTCGGAGGAAACCACCTTGTAGTTGTTCTTCACTTTCTCTCCCTGGTACTTGATGGGCTTCATGGCAGCCTCTCCTCCGTCATAGACAATGACAGGGGTGACCTCCAGGACCACGTTGGGGTTGAAATAATCCTTGGGGTACGTTACCGTAACCACGGGATCAAGGCTTCCGCCAATCACTTCCAGCACTTCCGGCTGGCAGCTTACCTGGACGTTCTGGGCCATCTTGGCCATCTTCTCGGGGGATGCGCAAGCCACGGCGAGGGCGGCTGCTGCAAGGAATACTAAGGTTCTTTTCATATTGATGTACATATCTTATGCAAGATACAAATATAAGCATTTTATTCAAAAAATGATTAAATTTGCAGAACTATGGATTTGCAAGCGCTAAAAAACAAATACGACATCATCGGCAACGACCCTGCACTCAACGAAGCGCTGGAGACGGCCGTGAAGTTTGCCCCCACCGGCCTGAGTGTCCTCATTCAGGGAGAAAGCGGCGTGGGCAAGGAGAACGTGGCCCGCATCATCCATCAGTACAGCGCCCGCCGCCAGGCCCCGTTCTTCGTGGTCAACTGCGGCGCCCTGCCCAAAGAACTGGTGAACTCGGAACTCTTCGGCCACGTGAAAGGCTCCTTTACCGGCGCCGTAGACACCCGGAAGGGCTATTTTGAAGAGGCCGACGGGGGGACCCTCTTCCTGGATGAGATTGCGGAACTCCCGCCGGAATCCCAGGCCCTGCTGCTGCGCGTGCTCCAGAGCGGGGAATACCGGAAGGTGGGCTCCAACAAGGTGGAGCACACGGACGTGAGGATTGTGGCCGCCACCAACGTACACCTCTATGAGGCCGTGAAGCGGGGCAAATTCCGTGAAGACCTGTACTTCCGGCTCAGCGCCGCCCAGATCCGCATTCCTGCCCTGAGGGAGCGCAAATCGGACATCTACCTGCTCTTCCGCAAGTTCACCTCCGATTTCTCCGAGGTGAACGGCATGTGCAAGATTTCCCTGAAGCCGGATGCCATCCGCCTGCTGGAGCAATACCGCTGGCCGGGCAACGTCCGCCAGCTGCAGGGCTTCACCCAGTCCCTCACCGCCCAGGTTTCCCAGAAGGTAACCCCCACCCTTCAGCGCATAGAATTATCGGCCCAAGACCTGATGCCCCTGATGCCGCGCGAGGAGGGAGAGCCCATCCCCATGCTGTATGAAGGGCCTCAGGAGACGCATCAGTCCGCTTTTTCGGCCGATGAGCGCCAGGCTATCATGAAGGCCATCTTCGACCTCAAGCAGGAGGTGGATTCCCTCAAGGCCCGCCTGGACCGCAGGGAGCTTCCTCCGCCGCCCCAGCCCGCCCTTCAGGAAGAGGCCGAATGGCAGGGACAGGAGGATTTCCAGCCGGCCGAGGAGCCGCAGGAGCAGCCTTCCCTGAGCATCCGCCGCACGGAAGACGAACTCATCCGCCAGGCGCTGGAGAAATACCACGGCAACCGCAAGAAAGCCGCGGAGGAGCTGGGCATGAGCGAGCGCACCCTGTACCGCAAACTTCCCCCGGAATACCGAAAGAAATGAAACGCCTGGCCGTCATACTGAGCCTGGCCCTGCTGGCCGCGTCCTGTGGAATCTATTCTTTCACAGGAACTTCCATCCAGGCGGACGTCCAGACCATCACCATCCCCTATGTGGAATACAAGGCCCTGCGCGTGAACCCCAGCCTGGCCGGAGAACTTACCGAAGCCCTGCAGGAGAAATTCCGCAAGCTCACCCGCCTGGAGCAGGTGGAGCAGGACGGAGACCTGGAACTGGTGGCGGAGGTGACCGGCTATGACGTGAAAGCCACCGCCATCACGGCCGATGAACTGGCCGCCCAGAACCGCCTTACGGTAACGGTGAAGATTGAATTCACCAACCGGAAGTACCCGGAAGACGATGTCTCCCAGAGTTTCAGCGCGTACGAGGATTTCGATGCCACGGCCTCCCTGGATGCCGTGGAAGCCACCCTCTGCGAGACCATCATCGAAAAAATAGTGGAAGATATATTCAACGCAACCGTAGCACAATGGTAGGAAGTTCCCGCATAAACCTCCACAGCCTCAACCTGGACGAGCTGGTGGGCGTGGTGAACCTGTATCCCTGGTACAGCGGGGCCCGGCTGGAGCTGTGCCGCCGCATGTCCAAGATGGGGCAGGCCTGGGAGGAAGACCAATATGCCTCCGAGGCCCTGTACCTTCCCTTCCGGGAAATTGTGGCCGACCTGCTGAGGCACTCCCGGGAGGAAGACTGCTCCGACAAAGACGTCCAGAAGCTCCTGGAAGCCTACCTGGAGCCCGCGGCACAGGAAGAAGAAAGCCTGGAGGAGGCCCAGGAGCCGGCCCACACCGTACATGTGGTGGGCGGAGACTACTTCTCCCAGGCCCAGTACGACAAAGTGAAGGAAGGAGGAGATAGCATCTTCTCCCGCTTCGCCGTGAAGATAAAGGCCGAGGCCGCCGCCGCGGAGGCGGAAACCTCCCCCATCGCAGACCGCTTTGCCACCGAAACCCTGGCCCGGATTTTTGCGGAGCAGGGCCGCCCGGAAGAGGCAAGGCGCATTTATTCCCGTCTGATTTTGGAATTTCCGGAAAAAAGTGCTTACTTTGCAACCCTTATCGACTCGCTTCAGCCGGAAGAGGGTTTGGATGTGAAATAAAAACAGTAAAGATATGTCTACAGCATTTGTAATTTTATTGGTCCTCATCATTATTGCGGCCATTCTTCTGATTGCGGTGGTCCTCCTGCAGAACGGCAAGGACGGCGGCCTGGCTACCAACTTCACCTCTGCCAACCAGACCCTGGGCGTGCGCCAGACGGCCACCATCCTGGAAAAGGCCACCTGGTACCTGGTAGCCTTCATCCTGGTCCTGTCCATCATCACCGTGTTCGTAAACCGCGGCAGCACCCAGAGCGGCGCCAACGACGCCATCGGCTCCGGTATCGTGAACCAGGCGGAATCTGCCGCACAGGACGCTGCCACCCTGGACTTCCCGGTCACCCAGCAAAATCCTGAGGCCGAATAAAAAATGAACCTCCTGCGCTTGCAGGAGGTTTTTTTTACTTCTTGTTCTTGGGGCCGATATACCGGATGTAACCCACTTGCAGTCCCAGCAGTTCTATATTACGGGCAATCTTGAACTGGTTCAGCTTGGCTCCTCCGCCGGTAGCTTTGCTCCCGTTCTCGTCCTCCACGGTCCAGTAGCGGTTCTGGTGGCTGTGCGTCCAGGCCACGCCAACCAGGGGAATGCTGGCCGTAAAGATGTTGTTGCCAAAGCGGACGGCCAGTCCGCCGGCAATGTCAAGTCCCAGGTTGAAAGTATTGCTGACGCGGAGTTTGGTAACCTGCGTTCCCGCCTCAGCGATGGGATTGGAGGTGGTGACACCATAATTACCGAATAAACGGCCCTCTGCAAACACGCCGAAGGTCTTGCTTCCGAAGAAGGAAAGGTAGCGGCGGGCGTTTATGTTGATGCCGCCCTTGTGGTTCGCCATGTGACGGTTGGAAATCTGGAAGTTCAGACTCTCGCTGTCAGGGTCCGTAGGGTCTGCCCCCAGCATCTCACGGGCGTCTATCTTGAGGTTGGTATCCACCGAATAGCCGCTGTATACCAGGCTGAAGCCCAGCGAGACATCATCGGCCACAAACCAGGTGACACGGGGCGCCACGCTCCAGAGATGAAGCCGGCCTTCGCCGATATTCAGCATGGAGAGGATGGCATATCCGTCTCCCAAATTATCTCCGGCCACATTGAACTGACGATATGCGCCACTGAATCCGATTCCGCGCCCGCCCTTTTCAAGGAAAGCGGTTCTGGGGCGGTCAGGGTCGGCAAAACGATTCAGAAAATGGTCCACCACGTTCTGAGCCTGGGCCTGTGCGAACAGCACAAGCAGAAGTGTTGATGCGAATAATTTTTTCATGGTTTCGTTATTATAGTGTGCAAAGATAGAAAAATTTGTAAATTTGCTCTCACTAAATCTTACAGAAATGAAAAAGATTCTTACATTTGCCGCAATAGCGGTATGGGCCGTATCCTGCGGCTCTCCCAAACAGAAAGTGTATGTGACCGACGTGCAGGCGCACCGGGGCGGCATGGGCCTGTATCCGGAGGAAACCCTGGAGGCCATGATCAACGCCATTGAACTGGGCGTGAACACCCTGGAGATGGACCTTTGCATCACGGCGGACCGGAAGGTGGTCCTCTCGCATGACAAATACTTCCACCCCCGCTATTCCACCCGTCCGGACGGCACGCCTGTGGTGGCCGGAGACCCCAAGGAATACCTTTTCCACATGCCCTATGACTCCGTGGCCAAATATGACGTGGGCCTCAAATACAACCCCGCCTGGCCGGAGAAAAAATGCATCCCCGCGAGAAAACCCCTCGCGGCCGATGTCATCGACGCCATCGAGGCCTATACCAAAGAGAAAGGGCTGGCTCCAATGAAATACAACATCGAAATCAAGAGCGATCCGGACTACGACGGCGGCGTGGAGGGTGTGGACTGGCCCGAATACCATGAATTCACGGACCTCTGCATGGAAATGCTGGACGCCCGGGGCCTGGGAGACCGCCTCATCGTCCAGTGCTTTGACGAGCGCGCCCTCAACTACATCAACCAGAAGTATCCCGGTCACATCCTGGCCTACCTCCTGGAAGACTACGAAACGGATGTGCCGGAGGCCATGGCCAAACTCAATTTCATCCCGCAGTGGCTGAGCCCGGAGCATCAGAATGTAAATGAAGAGCTTATGGAATATGCCCACCAGAACGGCATGAAGGTGGTCACCTGGACCGTGGACGACAAGGACGAGATGCGCCGGCTCATCGGCCTGGGCGTGGAAGCCATCATCTCCAACTATCCCGACCGCCTGATGGAGGTCGTGAAGGAGTATTAAAGAGGATAATAGACATCCTCATAATCGGCAACGAGGTTGGACAGCAATACCAGTTCAACCTCGTTCTTGTCATCGGCCGGAGTGGCATCATCAACGATCTCCAACAGTTCGTTAATGCGCGCCATGGCCGCGTCGTATTGCTTTTCGTTTTCTGCGATGCGGTCCAGTTCGGTTCTCATAGCGCTTCAATTTGTTCTATGGTAAAACCGCTTGCCTGTTGGATGGTCTCTGCCGGAACGCCCATACGTAGCAATTGCTTCGCCAGTTCTTCCTTGCCCTTCTCCATTCCCTTCTTAATCCCTGCGGCTTCACCTTGTTTTCTGGCATATTCGTTTTCTGCGATGCGGTCCAGTTCGGTTCTCATAATGTGTGACACCTCCTGTTGTTGTTTTACATTCATGTTCGCGTACGCGCTGGCCCGGAAAAGAAGCGGGAACAGCCGGTCTTCAAATTCCTTCGGGCACTCGCTCAGCCGGTTCATGTACTTCATGGAGTAGGCCAGTTGCTGCGTCACCGTCTTGCACTGCTCCGGTTTGCCGAAGGGCACTTTCAGCCGCCCCAGTTCCACAAAGCCGAAGTACAGCGCATCCGTCATCACCTCCCCCGTCTTGGGTGAACAAATCTTGTAACTGCTCACCAGTCCGTCCTGCAGGATGCCGTCATCCTCATGGCCGATATGGAAGTTAATGAAACTCAGCACATAGATGGGCATCAGGCTGTAGTCCATCGGCTTCCTTCGCCCTTCATGGATGTCTCTGAGTTTCCGCTCCAACTGCATCCGGATGGGGAACGACGCGTAACACAACATGCGGTCTGCGTAGCTGTCCTGCGGGAGACACTGCATCTCCACGATGAACATTTCCCCGCTCTCCGAAGTACACACCGCGTCAAAATTACTAATTTTGTCGGAAACCGCCAAACCGTGCTGCTCCGTGGGCTGGAAAACCAGCTGTTTGATATGCATGCCGGGAATCACGATCTCGATCATCCGGGCCAGGAGTTCTTCGTTGCCCGGGGTGAAGATGACCACCTTGAAGGCGTCATCGTTCAGAATGTTTACATACTTGGTCATAATGTTAAAAAATTTATGACCACAATAGTATGCAAATTATTCCGATATGTCATTTCCTGATTTAGGTTGACTCAGAACGAGTCTCTCCCTAAAAGAAGTTGACTCTGGTTTAACATTATCACTGGTAAAAGTTGACTTTCGTCGTTATCCCTGTTTTTGGTTGTTTCCCAGGTCTTATCCCGTTCAGG
>JAFVAU010000001.1 GCA_017480345.1 Bacteroidales bacterium | reverse complement strand
TCTGAAATTGTTGTTACAATTTCCGGTACTTGCTTGTACTTCCTTTCAGTCTTTTCAATGAGCTTTTTGGTGTAAAAATCCCGCTCGTTTCTCAAGCGGGACTGCAAAGGTAGCAACTATTTTTGAACTGACAAACTTTTTTCGAGATTTTTTTCAACTTTTTTTCATTGGCACCATTTTTTCATGGCAAGAGAAGATATTATTCAGGAAAAACCTTTAACTTTGAAGAATGGAAAAAAAGTTAGTCATTATTCCTACCTACAATGAGAAGGAGAATATCCGCGAAATCATCTCCGCCGTATTTTCCCTCCCCGGAGAATTCCACGTCCTCACCATAGACGACGGTTCCCCCGACGGAACCGCCGCCATCGTGAAGGAGCTCCAGCAATCGGCCCCGGAAAAGCTGCACCTGATAGAGCGCAGCGGCAAGCTGGGACTGGGCACGGCCTACCTGAAGGGCTTCGAATGGGCCCTGGAAAAGGGATATGACTACATCTTCGAAATGGATGCCGATTTCTCCCACAACCCCCAGGACCTTCTCCGCCTGTACGAGGCCTGCGCCAAGCAGGGGGCGGATCTGGCCGTAGGTTCCCGCTACTGCAACGGCGTCAGCGTGATTGACTGGCCCATGAGCCGCATCGTGATGAGCTATTTCGCATCGGCCTATGTGCGGGGCGTCCTTCGCTTCCATGTTTATGACACCACCGCCGGCTTCGTCTGCTACACCCGCAAGGTGCTGGAAACCATGAACCTGGATGCCGTCAAGATGAAGGGCTACGGCTTCCAGATAGAGATGAAGTACAGCGCCCACAAACTGGGCTTCCGGATAAAAGAAGTGCCCATTGTCTTTACCAACAGACAAAAGGGCACCTCCAAAATGAGCGGTGGTATCTTCGGGGAAGCCTTCTGGGGCGTTCTGGGCCTCCGCTTCCGCAAGATCCGTCCTAAAGCTTGATCACCCAACCTCCGCCGGGGGCCAGATGGACCTTCATCTTGCCGCCGTCCAGCACCACCTCACTCTTCTTGTAATCCCGCGCTGCACGATGGGCATTCACGCCGTCGGCCATGATGGTGGCCTTGGCGCCGGCGGGCAGGAAACTCAGGTCAATCTCCAGGTCACGGGCCTCCCAGCCATTGAGGGCGGCCACGTACCAGGCAGAACCCTTGCGGCGGGCCATCACCACATACTCCCCTATTTCTCCGTCCAGGGCCACCGTCTCATCCCATACGGTGGGAACGGCGGCAATCCACTGCGTGCACTCCTCCTCCTGCATATAATTGGAAGGAGAATCGCAGAGCATGGACAGCGGAGCATCAAAGATGACGTACTCCGCCAGCTGATGGCAGCGGGTTCCTTGGGACATAGGTTCATCCCCCACCGCCCGGTAGTTGTCTTTGCGGGCGTTGCGCATGGCGCCCTGGGTGTAATCGGCCGGACCGGCCACCAGGCGGGTGAAAGGAATGGTGACGTCGTAGGTGACTTGGTCGCAGTTGGCGTTCCATTTCATGTTCTCCAGGCCGTAGACACCCTCGAAATTGAGCACGTTGGGATAGGTCCTATACAGGCCCGTGGGCTTGTAGGCGCCGTGGAAGTCCACGAACATGTGGTAACGGGCGGCCGTCTCGGCGGCACGGCGGTAGAACTGGACCATCTTCTGGTCGTCGTGGTCCATGAAATCCACCTTCCAGCCCTTCACACCCAGGGCGGAATACTGCGCGCAAAGCTCCTCCATCTGGTCTTCGAACAGGCGGGCGATGGTCCAAAGAACCACTCCAACGCCCTTCTCTCGGCCATAACGGACCAGCTCCGGCAGGTCAATCTCCGGGCGCGTCTCCTTCATATTAAGGACGGTATGTTTGGCCCAGCCCTCGTCCATCACGACATACTCGATTCCATGGGCCGATGCAAAGTCTATATAATACTTATAGGTCTGCGTATTGATGCCGGCCTCGAAATCCACTCCGTAGAGGTTCCAGCCGTTCCACCAGTCCCAGGCCACCTTGCCGGGCTTGAGCCAGGAGAGGTCACCGACGGCATTCGGGGAAGCCAGACGCCAGACAAAATCGCTCTGGGCCAGGTCCTTAGCCTCGGGAGCCACAATGACCGTACGCCAGGGCAAGTGGCTGATATTCTCTGCAATCACGTCTTTTCGGGCGGTGATAAGACGCTGGAAAGTCTTGCCGTCTTCCTGGGCATACTGCGCGGGCACGCGGGCGAACCGGCCTTCCAGGGTGCAGTCACCGTCCCCGTTGTACAGATACAGGCCGGGATAGTCCAGCAGGTCGCTCTCCGTGATGCAGATCTTGACGCCGCCATCGGCCTCCACCGTCACGGGCGGGAATGCCATGTAGGCCTTGTCCCAGGCGCTGAGGGCTGCATGCGTATACTGCGCTTCCTGCGAGCTGAAGAACTGGCTCTCAAGCGTTTGCGTATGCTGGTTCACATAAGGGATGAAGGCCTTCCAGTCCTTTGCGAAGGCAAAAGTGGCCTCCTCCGCCTTCACCGTCACGGCCTTTGCGGGCACAAACCGCCAGGCGATGCCGTCGTCGTAGGCACGGAACTGAACCTCGAAGCCCTTGGCCTTCAGGCACAGCTCGTTGTACTGGTCCTTCACGGTGGAGCGTTTGAAAACGGGCGCATCATAGCTGGTGTTCACGCTGCGGCGCACCGCCTTGGAAAAACGCGTTCCGGTGCCCCAGACCGTACCGTCGGCCAGGGTTAGGCCGATAGCGGAAGGCTCCAGCAGCACCACGCCCCCGCGGGCCACGCTGTAAGTGAAACGCTCTCCCGTTTGGACGCTGAGGGTGAGCTGCCCGTCCGGAGAAGCGAGCTTGTAATCCTTGGCCTGCACGGCCACTACAGAGGCGCAGAGCGCCAAAAGGGTTAACAGTCTTTTCATTTTATCAGTCTTAATCCTATGCGGTTTCTTTCCAGGTCCACGCTAAGCACCTGAACCATAATATGTTGATGCAGTTTCAATACCTTCGAGGGAACGGCCATCCCCCTTACGCCCATCTGGGAGGCATGGATGAGCCCGTTCTCATGAAGACCCACATCCACGAACGCCCCGAAAGCCGTCAGGTTGGTCACGATGCCGGGCAGTTCCATCCCCGGCTTGAGGTCGTCAATTTCATGGATATCCTCCGCGAAGGAGAACTCCTGGGCCTGTTCCCGGGGATCCCGCCCGGGCTTCTGCAGTTCCAGGATGATGTCGTTCACCGTGGGAAGGCCGAAGTCCTTCTCCACGAAGTCCTGCGCGTTGATTTTCTTGCAGGCATCGGCATTGCCCACCAGTTCCCGGGTGCTCATCCCCAGCTTCCTGGCCATTTTGTCCACAATGTGATAGGCTTCCGGATGCACGGCGGAATTGTCCAGCGGGTTGGCCGCCCCGCTGATGCGGAGGAAGCCGGCGCACTGCTGGAAGGCCTTGTCTCCCAGGCGGGGCACTTTCTTGAGCTCTTCCCGGCTCTTGAATTCCCCATGGGCGCTGCGGTAATCGGCAATGGCCTTGGAGAGCGCCGGGCCTATCCCGCTCACATAGCGCAGCAGATACGGGCTGGCGGTATTCAGGTTCACGCCCACGCTGTTCACACAGCTTTCCACGGTATTGTCCAGCTTCTCTTTCAGGAGGCCCTGGTCCACGTCGTGCTGGTATTGCCCCACGCCAAGCGACTTGGGGTCTATCTTCACCAGCTCCGCCAGCGGGTCCATGAGCCGCCGGCCGATGGAAACCGCCCCGCGCACGGTGACGTCGTACTCCGGGAACTCTTCCCGGCCCACCTCGGAGGCGGAATACACGGAGGCGCCGTCCTCGCTCACGGAGAAGATGCGCACCTCGTCGGGCAGGCCCACCTTCCGCACGAACTCCTCCGTCTCCCGGCCGGCCGTACCGCTGCCTATGGCAATCACTTCAATCTTGTATTTGTCCACCCAATCGGCCACCTTGATGATGGCGTCCATCTTCTTGGCCACCGGCGGATGGGGGTAGATGACATCGTGCGAGAGCAGATTGCCCTGCCGGTCCAGGCACACCACCTTGCAGCCCGTGCGGAAACCCGGGTCTATGGCCATCACCCGCTTCTGCCCCACCGGCGGAGCCAGCAGCAGCTGCCGGAGGTTCTCCCCGAACACCTGGATGCTCTCCACATCGGCCTTTTCCTTGGCCTCCCTCAACACCTCGCCGGTAATGGAAGGGTCCATCAGGCGCTTCCAGGAATCTTCCACGGCCGCCCGCACCTCCTGGTGGGAAGGATAGCCGTGGGCCTGGCAATAGTCATAGTAAAGCTTGTTGGAGCACTTCTCCCCGTCCGCGTCTATCTCCACCTTCACGAAGCCTTCGTCCGCCGCGCGGAGCATGGCCAGCAGGTTGTGGGAAGGGATTTTGGAGATGGGCTGCGAGAAGGAGAAATAGCTGCGATACTTGGCGGCGTCCGGGCTGTCCTGGCCGGCCTTGGTCACCTTGGAGCACACCCGGCGCGTACGGTAGATGCCGCGGAGGGTTTCCCGGTTATGGGCATCCTCGCTGATACGCTCCGCCAGGATATCCCGCGCGCCCTGCAGGGCTTCCTCCACCGAGGCCACCTCTCCCTTCACGAAGGGGGCGGCATCGGCCTTGGGATTACGGGACTTGTTGTTCCAAAGAAGGTCTGCCAGCGGCTCCAGTCCTTTGGCAACGGCCGCCGTGGCGCGCGTTTTCCGTTTAGGCCGATACGGCAGGTACAGATCCTCCAACTCGCTGGAGCTGACGCATTTCTCGATGGCTTCCTTGAGTTCCGACGTCAGTTTTCCCTGCTCCTCGATGGTTCCGAGGATGGAAGTTTTTCTCTTGTCCATTTCCTGGAAGACATCGGCCCAATGCTTTATTTCCGCCACTTCCACGTCCGTGAGGCCGCACGTGCGTTCCTTGCGGTAACGGCTGATGAACGGGATGGTGCAACCCTCTGCAAAGAGCTCTGCGCAGTTTTCCACCTGCCAGGGCTGGATATTGAGCAGGGAGGCTATGTATTTTACATATAAATCTTTCATAGTCTCAAATATAGCATTTTTTGCACATTTCTGCAAAGGTTTTTTGTATCTTTGTCCGGAATTATGGCACAGGAACAGGCATATATGTTTCCCACGTCCGTGAAGGAGGTGGAGGCCTTGGGATGGGATTATATCGATATCATCCTCTTTTCAGGGGATGCGTTCATCGATCATCCGTCCTTCGGAACGGCCGTGATTGCCCGCTGGCTGCAGAAATGGGGCTACCGGGTGGCCGTGGTGCCGCAGCCCAATTGGCGGGACGACCTCCGGGACTTCCGCAAGCTGGGTGCCCCCAGGCTGTACTTCGGCCTCAATGCCGGGGCCATGGATTCCATGGTGAACCACTACACGGCCTCCAAGCGCCTGCGCCACGACGACGCCTACACCCCCGAGGGGAAGGCCGGCGCCCGCCCGGACTACGCCGTCACCGTCTATACGCAGATCCTGAAAAAGCTCTTTCCGGACGTGCCGGTAATCATCGGCGGCATCGAGGCCTCCCTCCGCCGCCTCACCCACTACGACTATTGGAAAGACTGCCTCATGCCCTCCGTCCTGGTCACCTCCGGGGCCGATTATCTCTGCTACGGCATGGGCGAACGCCCCATGCTGGAACTCACCAAAGGCATCGAAAAAGGCTGGTCCCGCCACCGCATGCAGCAAATCCCCCAGATTGCCTTCTATGTAAAGGGTCATCGACTTTCGGGATATGGTAAAAGTTACGATAGTCAAGATGATAAGGTTTTAAATACTTCTCTAAATTACTTCTCAGATATAAACAGACCGGAGGGTGCAGGTTCAGAAATCCATGGCCACCCTCGGCCATGTAAGAGGGAGGGGCCCGCCGGCGAAGCCGGTGGGAGGGGCCGGAGCGAAGCGGAGGCGATTTCTGGACCTGTACCCGAAGGGCTCCTTGTTTTACATTCATTCGAGGAGTGCCGGAAGGACAAGCGGGCGTTTGCGGAGAATTTTCACTGGATTGAGACGCATGCCAACATGATGCACCCGGACACCATCATAGAGCCGGTGGGAGAAGGGTATGTGCAGATTAATCCACCGTTTCCTCCGGCCACCACCGAGGAGATGGATTCCTTCTGGGACCTGCCGTTCACCAAGCTGCCGCATCCGCGCTACAAGGGAAAACGCATCCCGGCGTACGACATGATCAAGTTCTCCGTGAACACCCACCGCGGGTGCTTCGGCGGCTGTAACTTCTGCACCATCGCCGCCCATCAGGGCAAGTTCATCCAGAGCCGGAGCGAGAAATCCATCCTCAAGGAAGTATCGGCCCTTAACAACCTGCCGGACTTTGCCGGAAACATCTCCGACGTGGGCGCCCCCACGGCCAACATGTACGGGATGCACGGGAAGAAGCCGGAACTCTGCGACAAATGCAAGCGCCGCAGCTGCCTCTTCCCCAAGCGCTGCCCCAACCTGGAGTGCGACCACACCCGCCTGATGGAGCTGTACAAGCGCATCGACGCCACCAAGGGCATCCGGCACAGCTACATCGGCAGCGGCATCCGCTACGACCTCTTCCTCACGGAGGACGGCTTCGTGGACCCAAGCTCCAAGCCTTACCTGAAGACCCTGGTGCTGGACCATACGTCCGGCCGATTGAAAGTGGCCCCCGAGCATACCGAGGACCATGTGCTCCAGAAGATGGCCAAGCCCAGCTTCCGCCTCTTCGAGCACCTGAGGAAGGAGTTTGACAAAATCAACCGCGAGGCCGGCACCCATGTGGGCCTTGTGCCGTATTTTATTTCCTCCCACCCCGGCTGCACCATGAAGGACATGGAGCGTCTGGCCAGTCATCCCGCCCTCAAGGGCATCTGGATGGATCAGGTGCAGGACTTCACCCCCACGCCCATGACCACCTCCTCCGTCATGTTCTACACCGGACTGGATCCCAGGGACATGACGCCGGTTTTCACGGAACGCAATCCGGAGAAGAAACAGCTGCAAAAATCATTTTTCTTCAAAAATTCTTCGAAAAAAAGTCCAAAGCCCTTGCAGAGTTCAAAACAAACCATTAATATTGCACCCGGATACTCCAAGAAGAAGAAAAAACAACAATAAGGACTAAAACCAAACCTATTATGGCGGACAAGAAAAGACATGTAGTGAGCTATGAGAAGATGAATGCCCATCCGGATCTGGCAGAGGCTTTTGCCCTCAAGTATCCCAAGGGCTTCAACGACTACCTGAACGATTTGGTCAAATATCCCAAGCCGGACGGCACCAGTTTCTACGCCGTCACGGTGGAAGTGCCGGATGCCATCTATCTGGTCAAGATAAACGTGAAGACGGACGACCTGGAAGACGTGGCCCGTTGGCTGGAAGGGGAAGAAGACGCGGAGAACGAGGCCGTGGCCGGCGGCAGCGCCGACGCTTCCGACGCCAGCGGAGAAACCCTCCCGGATGACAACATCGCCCAGTACTCCACCGGTCCGGACGACGAATAAATGGCCACCCGCAGCGGCATAAAACATTTCTGGGGCCCCGTGCGGGCCCTTTTGCGTAACATCCCGGAAAGCAATGTGCTGCTGGGCCTGTCCATCGTGACCGGCATCCTCTGCGGACTGGCCGCCGTCCTCCTCAAAGTTTCCATCCATGCCATCCAGGAGGGCCTGGCCGGGATTCTTCCGGGCCGATGGCCTTATCTGGTGCTCCCCGGCGTGGGCATGCTCCTAAGCCTCATGATTGTCCGCTATGTGATCAAGGACAATATCGGCCATGGCGTTACCAAGGTGCTGCAGGCCGTCTCCAAGAACGAATCCCGCATCAAGCGGCACAATTGCTGGAGTTCCCTCGTTACCAGCGCCCTCACCATCGGCTTCGGCGGATCGGTGGGTGCGGAGGCTCCCATCGTGTATACCGGCGCCGCCATCGGCTCCAATCTGGGCCGATACAGCGGCATGTCCTACCGGGGTATGACGCTCCTGCTGGGCTGCGGGGCGGCCGGAGCCGTGGCGGGCATCTTCAACGCCCCCCTGGCCGGCGTGCTCTTCACCCTGGAGATTCTCCTTTTCAACCTGAGCATGAGCGGGGTGCTGCCCCTGCTGCTCAGTTCCATATCGGCCACCCTGGTGAGCTATCTGATTCTGGGAAAAGAGAGTCCCTTCGCCGCTTCCATCACGCCTTTCTCCATGCAGAATATTCCCTTCTACGTGCTTCTGGGGGTGTTCTGCGGCCTGACGGCCCTCTATTTCATCCATACCACCCTGTCCATGGAAGACCGCCTGGGACGGCTCAAGAATCCCTATCTGAAATGGTTCCTGTCGGCCGTATCGCTGGGACTTCTCATCTACCTTTTCCCGCCGCTGCACGGAGAGGGGTACAACTTCCTGGGGCCGCTGCTGAACGGCGCGCAGAACCTGGATTTCGGAGGAGATACGCCGCTGACGTTCTTCCTGCAGTGGAAGTGGGCCATTCCCATCTTCTTCCTCATGGTGCTGCTGCTGAAGGTCTTTTCCATGACCTTCACCAACGCGGGCGGCGGCGTGGGCGGAACCTTCGGCCCCACGCTGTTCGTGGGCGCCATCGCCGGTTTCGTGCTGGCGTACTCGCTCAATCTGATCTGGCCCGGTCTGGTGCCGGTTTCCAACTTCGTGCTGGTGGGCATGGCAGGGCTTATGGCCGGCGTGATGCAGGCGCCCCTCACGGCCATCTTCCTCATTGCGGAGATTTCCAGCGGCTACGACCTCCTGGTGCCGCTCATCCTTACATCGGCCGTCTCCTATGGCGTCACACGCCTCTTTGAGAAATACTCCATCTATACCAAGCGCATTGCCGCCAGCGGAGAACTCCTCACGCATGATTCCGACCAGGCGGTGCTCACGCTCATGCACGCCTCGGACCTTATTGAGGAGGATTTCTGCACCGTCCGCATCGACGCCACGCTGGGAGAGCTGGTGAAGGCGGTGGAGCAGAGCGAGCGCAACATCTTCCCCGTCCTGGATTCCAAAGGCCGGTTCCAGGGCTTCGTGACCCTGGCCAGCATCCGAAAGGATATGTTCAGTCCGGAGTTGTACCAGCACAAGCACGTGTACAACTACATGCAGACGGCGCCGGAGTATGTGTATGCAGACGAGCCCATGGACTCCGTGATGCGCAAATTCGAGAAGACCGGTGCCTGGAACCTCCCCATGGTGGACAAGGACCGCAAATATTTGGGATTTCTATCCAAGTCCAAGATATTCAATGCATACCGGGAGGAACTGAGGGACTTCTCGCACGATTAAACATCTATAACACAGCAAGTTAATATGAAATATAAAAGGCGCAAAAAACTTTGCGCCTTTTGGGTTTTCTGTCTACTTTTGCCATGCAAAACTACTTACGGGCTTGATCGATTGCCGTCAAAGTAGTGTGGTTCGTTCGGTGCCGGCCCTCTTACCCCAAGGGCGGGCACCGTTTTTTACTTCCTGAAGGCGGCCAAAGCCAGATTCTCCAGGATGTAAAGCGTGAAGATGAGCAGCACAGCCAGGCTCCAGTTGCAGCCGGCGATGATGACAAACAGGATGGCGGCCACCGCCAGGCAGAGGAATACGATCCGTTTGGTGTCCAGGAGCTTGTGCCCCTTGGCCACCTTCATCCCGAACATGGGAATCTCGCTTACCAGAAGCAGGCCCAGCACCACGGCCACCGCCGGCAGGAACCAGAAGCTGCCCACCAGGGAATCCAGGGCCGATGAATGCAGGGAGAAATAGCAGAGCGAGCCGCAGATCATGGCGGCGGTAGGAGTGGCCACGCCAATGAAATCCATTGTCTGACGCTCATCCACGTTGAACTTGGCCAGCCTGAGGGCGCTCATGACGGCCAGGAACACCGGTATCACCTCCGTCCAGCTGTCCACGCCCTTGAGCTGCATGGTGCCAATCAGCATCACGGCCGGAAGGACGCCGAAGCTCACCATATCGGCCAGGGAATCCAATTCCTTGCCCATGGCGGAATAGGCTTCCAGCTGGCGGGCGGCCAGACCGTCGCAGAAATCGAAGACGGAGGCGGCCAGCATGCAGATGAAGGCATAGTCCGGGCGGCCTTGCAAAGCAAACACCACTCCTATGGTGCCCGCGAGGGCATTCATAGAAGTGATGCAGTTGGGGATGTATTTCTTGAGGGTCATTTACTTGATGCCAATCTTTTTGAGGATTTCCTTGGGAACGGCCTTCTTGTTCACCACGATGTTGAGGGTCTTGCCCTTGGCAAACTCCTCGGACATGTACCAGATGCCCTTGTAGGCGCCGGTCTCTCCCCAGGAGTTTTTGATCATGTAGTACTTGGTGCCGTTCTGGTCTTTGGCGATGCCGTAGAGGTGCATGCCGTGGTCGTCGGTGGAGGTCTTCTCGTCGTACATTTCCTGACGGAGTTCCTGGGTAACCCGAATCTCCTTGGCAGGGGCTTCGGCGGTGGGTTTTTCATCGGCCTTGCCCACCCAGCGCTCCTGGTCGGAACCGGAGGTGGAGGCGGCGGTGTCAATGAGGATGCCCAGGCCGTTGCGGGTGAAACCGGCCTCTGAGACGTCTCCGCCCCAGGCCACGGTGTAACCTTCCTTCACGGCGTAGTCCATAATGGCCATGAACTCGTCCAGCGGAACGTTCCAGGACGGGGTCCAGCGCCAGTTGTCGGCCACCTCCATGGCAAACTGGGTGTAGAAAGGATGGTGCGTGTAGGAAGTGAAGCCGATATAGTCGTCCAGGTTCAGGCCCTGGGCGTCGCGGTAGGTCTCGGGGGTATAGGTGACACCGTTCACCACGAAGGTTTCCGGAACCTGGCCCATATAGGCGTCCAGGATGCCTTCCAGGCCCTGGGGCCATACCTTGGTGAGCTTGCGGTTGGGGTTCTTCACCACGGCGTCCACATAGCCCTTGAGCACGGCGTCCAGTTCCGACTGCACGGGGAGGTCGTAGCCGTACTGCAAGCCGGAATAGGCCTTCTGGTCAATGAGACCGTACGCCTTGGCCACTTCCAGCACGTCTCCGAAGTCCGAACCGGCGGCAAAGTTGAGCTTGCCGTCCAGGCGGACGAACTTGAGGGCGCGGTCATAGTATGCCTTGCGCACCACATACATTTCGGAGAAGTCCGGGTACAGGGACTCGTCCTTTATGCCCTTGGCCTTGATGGCCTCGCTCTCCAGGAAGGAGAGCATGCTGAAGCACCAGCAGGTGCCGCTGCGGTTCTGGTTCTTGATGGAGGTGATGGGGTTCTCCTTCACCACCGTGAAAGTATAGCTCTCCGGCTTTACGGGAGTGGGGCGGCTCTGGGCGGCTGCGCTCAGGACCAGCGTGGCCCCAAGGGCCAATGCAATGATACGTTTCATATCCGAATGGTTTTACTTACAAATGTAACCACAATTCTTTACAAATCCAAGCGGGGCGGCCTTCAAGCGCAACTTGCACATCTGCGCAAGAATGTGTAATTTTGTAAGATTATGAGAAAAGCATTGATTGTCATAGCCGCCCTGTGCGCCGTGCTGTCCTGCAAACAGGCGCCCAAGGCACCCAGACCCGCCATTGCGCTGGTGCAAAGCATCGTGGAGGATACCACCGGCATCCGTGGAATCGTGGAGAATAAGAGAGGGGCCGAGGGGGCCATCGCCCTCATCGGAGACCCTGCGGACGTAGCCGTCCTGAGCCGCCGCTTCCTCACAGAGGACCGGGTGGACAACGTGGACGGCAGGCACAAGCCCGATTCCCTGCCGGACTTTGCCGGAGAAACCATCCAGGCCATCCTGGATGCATTCAACGCCCCCTACAGCCACTTCCTGGGAGAAGGCTGCTCTACGGACAGCCTCCGGGAGGCGGCCGTCAACAATGCCCTCTCCGCCTGGGACACCACCAGTTTCCGGGCCTCCACGGGCGGACGGGCCAAACTGCGCAAAGCATCGGCCAAAATCCTCATTTATACCTCTTCCCTGCAGAAGGAGTTCGGCCTTTTTGACGTGGACACCCTGCTGCAGCTCACCGGCGGGCAGTGCACCATTCTCAATCCCGTGGACATCCTCCTTCAGAAGGTAAAGGCCGACGGCGCCCGCAACATCGCCGTCTGGGCACCCCAGGCCGTGAAAGACGCCAGGATTTGGGAAAAGGCCTTCGGCCGCCGGGCCGACGCCACCCTGAGCGTGCACACCCCGGCGCCGGCCGTGGATATCCGCAACCGCTTCAGGGACGTGCTGCGCCAGTACCAGGTGACCGGCCTGCCCCTGGACGCCCTCATCCTGGACGGCTACGACATGGACGAGAACCTTATCCGCGCAGAGATCCGGCTCATCCGCCTGGGCGGAACGGATGAAGACCAGGCCTTCGGCGAAATGCTCTCCAAGGACTTCCGCATCTACAACCCCGCGGACGCCCTGCTGGACAGCACCTACGAGCTCCTCCGGAAAGAGAACCTCTTCACCCACCAGATTGCCTGGCCCCAAGTGAAATACTTCGAAACGCAGGAGAACGAAGCCGGAGAAGTGGTCTTGGTAGAGGTAGGAAGCAACTATGTAAAAAAGAAGTATGTTCCAGAGCTCCATTAGTCCGGAAGAAATAGCCGCCCTCCAGATGGCCTCCTTCCCCGGGGAGATTGTGGTGGTAAATGCGGAGGATGAAACCTTCGCGGCTGCCGTCCGCTACCTCAAACGGCAGAAAGTGCTGGGCTTCGACACGGAGACCCGGCCCACCTTCTCGCCGGACCAGCACAGCAGCGGAACCGCCCTGCTGCAGCTTTCCGGCAGCGGGAAAGCCTACCTCTTCCGCCTCAAGAAATGCGGACTCCCCCGCTCCCTGGCTTCCATCCTGTCCAATCCCAACATCGTCAAAGTGGGCGCCGCCACCCTGGACGACGTCCGCGGCCTGCAGAAAATCACGCACTTCAGTCCCAAGAGCTTCGTGGACCTGCAAAGCATCGTGGCCGATTGGGGCATCCGCGACAAGTCCGTCAAGAAAATGACCGCCATCATCCTGGGCGTCAAAATCTCCAAGGCCCAGCAGCTGAGCAACTGGGAAGCCTCCGAACTCTCCGAGTCCCAACAGCGCTATGCCGCCACAGACGCCTGGGTGTGCCGGGAAATGTACCTGAAACTCCAAAACTCCCCCAAGAACCCCTTACCGCAGCAGAATGGATAAGATCATCTTGAAACACGGACGGGAAGAATCCCTCCTGCGCTACCATCCCTGGGTGTTTTCCGGCGCCGTGGCCCAGATTGTGGGCCATCCGGCCGAGGGCGACCTCGTGAGCGTCTGCTCCGCCGACGGCCAGCTCCTCTGCTGCGGCCATTACCAGGTGGGCTCCATCGCCGTGCGCGTGCTCAGCTTTGATGAAGACCCCACAAAGGCCGATTATTGGCTGCGCATGCTAAAGCGCGCCTACAAACTGCGCGAGGCCTACGGGCTGGCCACATCGGCCGGCACCACCTGCTACCGGCTGGTGCACGGGGAGGGAGACGGGCTTCCCGGCCTTATCATAGACTACTACGACGGCGTATGCGTGCTCCAGGCCCATTCCGTGGGCATGTTCCGCGCCAAAGCCGCCATAGCCCAGGCCCTCCGGGAACTCTATAGGGAGCGCCTGAAAGCCGTTTACGACAAGAGCTCCGGCACCGCGCCCTTCAAAGCCGGCCTGGAACTGGTGGACGGCTATCTGTACAAGGCCCCCGGCTTCGAGGCCGATGAGCTGGCCGTGTTGGAAAACGGAAATCGCTTCCTGGTGAACTGGTGCGAGGGGCAGAAGACCGGCTTCTTCCTGGACCAGCGGGAGAACCGCGCCCGCGTGGGCGCCCTGGCAGCCGGCCGCAAGGTCCTGAACCTCTTCTGCTACACCGGCGGCTTCTCCATCTACGCCCTGGCCGGCGGCGCCCTCCACGTGGACTCCGTGGACAGCTCCCAGCGCGCCATGGACATGGTAGACCGCAACGTGGCCCTGAACGGTTTCGGGGCCGATAAACATACCTCCTACTGCACGGACGCCATCGACTTCGTGAAGAACGTGCCGGACGGTGCCTACGACCTCATGATTGTGGACCCGCCGGCCTTCGCCAAACACCGCGGCGCCTTCAAGAACGCCCTCCGGGCCTATCAGCGCCTGAATGCCGCCGCCATCGCCAAGGTGGCGCCCGGCGGCTTCGTGTTCACCTTCAGCTGCTCGCAGGTGGTGGACAAGGAGGCGTTTGCCCTGGCCGTCTTCTCCGCCGCCGCGCAGACAGGCCGGAGCGTACGCATCCTGGACCGCCTGAACCAACCGGCGGACCATTCCGTGAATATTTACCACCCGGAAGGGGAATACCTGAAGGGCCTGCTACTCTACGTCGAGTAAATCCCACATCTGTTCCATGGCGCGGCGCTCCTTCTTGGTGGGCCGCCCGGCGCCCCGGTCCCGCGTGACGAAGAATGTCTCTACGGGTGCGTGGAGCTTGTCCAGCTCCTCCTGGGGCGTAAGGTTCTCCACATAATCCGGCACCAGTTTGGCGCCCAGCCGGTGGTCTACCAGCTGCAGCACCTTATAAGTATAAGTGGCCACGCCTTTGCGGACGGTGATAACCTCACCGGGCGCCACGGCGCGGGAGGGCTTGGCGTTCACCGTGCCCACCTTCACCTTGCCGCCCTTGCAGGCGTCCGTGGCATCCGTGCGCGTCTTGAAGGCCCGGATGGCCCAGAGGTATTTGTCAATGCGAATCTCTTCCATCTTCAAACTTGATATCATTATCTGCCCGGGGATCCATGCGGACCTCCAGCACCTGGGCTTCTCCGCCCACGGGAGCCAGGACGAATTCGGCGAGCTCCGCCGGCACCAGCACCACCTCGCCGGCCTCGAGGGAGAACTTCTCCCCTGCCGCCTCAATCACCGCCTCGCCGGACAGGCCCACATACAGCAGGAAGGTTTCCTCCAGTCCCGTATGGCTCTGCAGGGGCTCCTTCAGCCTAATGCACCCCACCGTAAACTGATCGGCCGATGCCAGGATATCCTTGGCGGCGGGACGGGCCTGCACATAACGCTCGAAGTTGATGAGGTCGAAGGCCTCCTCCAGGTGGAGTTCCCGCTCGCGGGAGCCCCAGTCGTGCAGGCGGAACCACAGTTCCGAGCATTCCGCCACCTCCAAAACCGTCACATCCTGGGCGGCATGCACCTCTCCGGGCGTGATGAGGTAGGACTCCCCTGCCTTGGGCTTCACCACATGCAGGAGCTCCTCCACGCCGTCACTCTCGCAGGCCTGGAAGAATTCATCGGCCCCTACCGGACGCTTGAAGCCCAGGAAGAGCTTGGCATCGGGGCCCGCAGCCTCCACATACCAGAGGGCGGTTTTTCCAAAGGCGTCGTAACGCTGCTGAGCCGTTTCGTCGTCCGGATTGATGTGCAGCGAGGTGCGGCCCTTCACTTTCAGGCGCTTCACCAGCACCGGGAACTGCGTCCCGTACCATTCGAAGGCCGTTTCTCCCACCACCCTTTCCAGGTAGGTCTGCATGATGTCGCTGAGGGTGTTGCTCTTGAGCCAGCCCTCGATGGCCATGGAATCCACGAAGCCCAGGTCGGCCAGGAGATATTCCACCTCGCCCCAGGGCATGGCCTGGGTGTCCGGCAAAAATTTCAGAGGAGACAGTTTCTTATTGTCCATTATCGACCACAAATATTCTTAAAATCACAATACTCGCAAGTTTTGGTATTCTCCGTGCGGCGGAAGGGCACTTCCGGGTTCACCAGTTCCTTCAGGAGGTTCTGCACCCCTTCCAGGACAAGCTCAGAGAACTTGTCGCACACCGGCGCATCCGGCAGGGGTTCCGAGAAGAGCCGCGCCGTGCTGTAGATGGCGTTCACCAGGCGGGAGCCGGCCGGGGCCAGCGGGGCCGCCATATAATCGTATAGGAAGAGCTGGAGGGCAATCTTGGGACGGGACACGGCATCCGGGTCAAAGAGCTTCTCCACCACCTTCTGCGCATTTTCTTCGTCAATGAGGAGTTCCTCCTCGCTCACCCGCCCCGTCTTGTAGTCCACAATTCTCACCTCGCCGGGCTTGTAGCTGTCCATGCGGTCCACAAAACCCTTGAAGTGGAAGCCGTCTATCTCTCCCCTCACCTTCTGCTCCAGGCCGATGATGGTGAACGCCTCCGATCCAGCCTCTTCCAGCAGGGCCAGGTCCCGGGCCAGCGTCTCCTCCACATAGCCTTGCAGGATGTTCTCCAGCACCAGGTTGCGGCCCGTCACCTCGAAGGAATGCATCTGCGAGAGAATCTCCTCGCGGATGAGCTTGCGGATGAGGGCCGTGTCCTTCTTCATGGCCGTGATATCGGCCTTTAAGACCTGCTTGCGGTCTTTATAGAGGCGCTGCATCACATGATGGAAGACATTTCCCAGCATGCCGGCGTCCAGGGATTCGGACACTTCGTCGGGAGCCTTGAGGCCTTCCACAAAGCCGTAAAAGAATTTGGCAGGGCAGGAAAGATAGCTCTGGAGGGCCGATGCCGACAGTTCCCGCGAGCGGATGGTCTCCACATGCTCCGTCGTCTTGGGGATGCTCTCCGACTCCGGCACAGGACGGATGGCCGATGATGCGTTGATGCGCTTCAAGGGCCACTGGAAATGGTATTCCAGCTGCTTGATATAGCGACTTTCCTCTCCGTTGCGGATGCCTTCCGTGCGGTTGTCATAGACCAGCCAGACCTTCTGCGGACGCTGGATCATCCGGTAGAAATAATAGGCCCAGACGGCATCCTGGTACTCATAGGTGGGCAGGCCGAAGCCCCTTCTGAGTTCCGGAGGGATGAAGGAGGCGCTCACGCTCCTACGCGGGAACATGCCCTCGTTGGCGCTCAGGACAATCAGGTTCCGGAAATCCAAGGCACGGGTTTCCAGCGGCCCCATCACCTGCAGACCCTTCAGCGGTTCCCCGCGGAAAGGCACGGAAATGCCCTGGAGCAGGCGCTCCAGCAGGCGGATATGCGTGGCAGGAAGGACCTCCAGGTCCATTTCCTGCAAGATATTCAGCTGTTTGTGGCAGCGCGCCACAAAGTCCAGTTCCAGATAATCCTCCCTTCCCGACAGGGCCGACCCGAGATGCGCCAGCAGCTCGGAAAAATACGTCTCCACCGCATGGTTCTGCGCCACGTTCACCTCGGAGGACGTATCCACCACCGGCTTGAAAAGGAGGGTCATCAGCGACCCCGCCTGAAGATCCTGGAGGGGGATGTAGTACTTGGCATCGGCCTTTATCTGGGAGACGGCAGCCTTCTCCTCTTCCGTGAAAAGGGACTTCAGAAGGCCGGAGGAGAGGACTTCGCGCACCTCGCGGTGGTAGAAGAACCATCCGGCGGAGGTATGGCGGAGGCGCAGCTGCATCTGGCCCAGGTTGGTAAGAAGGGCAAAGACGGCGCTGCCTGTCATGGGATAACCCATGGTCACGTTCACATTGTCGTAGCTCTCCGGGATGGAGTTCAGCAGCGGTAGCAGCAGGCCCTCGTCCGGAAGCACAAAGGCGGTCTCCACGGGGTCTCCCCCCACCTGCTTCAGAATCCAGGGGGCCAGTTTGGCCTGGCCCACGCCGGAGGGAACGCTTATCACCGTCACTTCCGGACGGCCCGTGCCGCCTTCTACCGGGAAGGCCTGCGGGTAATCCACCATGTTCCGGCGCATGAAGAAGGAGGACTTGTTGGCCTTGTCCTGGATCTGCGGGGATACGTAATCCCAGGAGAACTCCGCTACCCGGGCGTCCCGCATGCGGGAGAGCACCAGGCGCTCACATTCGTTCAGCGCATTGAGTCCCACGAAGACATAGCCCTTCACCTCCGGGAAGGCGCCTGCGAGGATATCGGCCACGGACTCCCCTTCCTTCAGACGGGTTGCCAGGGCGCGGTACACCTTTCCCTCGTAGGACATGCCATCGACCTCCAACTTTTTGTTAAACGCCTCATACAGAGGGAAAAGGAGGTTCCAGAGCCTCAGGAAACGGGCCTTGACGTCATCGGCCTCGGGATTGAGTTTCCACCCTCCCGAAGCATCCCTGAAATGGGATAGGAAATGGCCGATGGCCTCCTTCTGGCTCTCGCTCAGGTACTCGAACTGGTCCTGGATGGCCTTGAAATCCCCCACGTTCTGCATAAGGGCGCGGGCGTCCACCAGGTATTTGTCTATGTCGTCGAAATCGGCCAGGAGGACCTCCCCCCAGAAGAGGAATTCGTCCAGGGGTTCCGCCTTGTCGTTAAGCGCCTTGTAGCAGTGGTAGAGGGCCACAAGTAGGCGCAGGCGGTCCGTGGTGCGGGCATGGGCCAATTCATAGAAGAAATCGTTGATGGTGTAGAGCGGCGGCACCAGGATGGGGGCACTGCCCTGCAAGGCCTCTCCCAGGTATTTTTTGAAGAATACCAGGGAGCGCCGGTTGGGAAAGATGAAGCAGCGCTTCTGTATGTCGGGGGCCGCCAGATAGTGCGCAGCCACCTGTTTCAAAAAAGGTGTCATACTTTTCCGCTAAATTAGTAAAAATATCGGAAATTTACTTATCTTTGCAAAAGGAACTTTCTTTTAGAAAGATTCAAAATTAACAACACAATAAAAGAACTGATATGCACAAAAAATTCAGATGCCTCGTATGCGGATACGTGCACGAAGGCCCCAATCCCCCGGCAGAATGCCCTGTATGCCATGCCAAAGCAGAGAAATTCGTAGAAATCAAGGAAGAGGCAGGTGACCCCCAGTGGGCCTGCGAGCATGTGATCGGCGTTGCCAAAGGCTGCGACCCTGAGGTATGGGCCGGCCTGCAGGAACACTTCTCCGGAGAATGCTCAGAAGTGGGCATGTACCTGGCCATGAGCCGTCAGGCAGAGCGCGAGGGCTATCCCGAGATTGCCGACGCCTTCAAGCGTTATGCCTTTGAAGAGGCAGACCATGCCGCCCGCATTGCCGAACTGCTGGGAGAAGTGGTCTGGGACACCAAGACCAACCTCAAGAAGCGTTATGAGGCCGAGGCCGGCGCCTGCGAGGGCAAGCTGGCCATCGCCACCAAGGCCAAAGCCTTGGGCTACGATGCCATCCACGACACCATCCACGAGATGGCAAAAGACGAAGCCCGCCACGGGGCAGGCTTCCTGGGTCTTTACAAACGCTACTTCGGGAAGTAAACTTCCTTAATCCATTTCTATGGGCGATTCCTCTGCCACGCGCAGAAGGTATCGCCCATATTCGTTTTTGGCCATGGGCGCCGCCACTTCCCGGAGTTTCTCCCGGGTAATCCAGCCCCTGTTAAAGGCGATGCTCTCCAGGCAGGCCACCTTGAGGCCCTGGCGCTTTTCTACGGTCTCGATATAGATGGAGGCTTCGGCCAGGGAGTCGTGGGTGCCGGTGTCTAACCACGCGAAGCCGCGGCCCAGGGTCTGCACCTTAAGCTCTCCGGCCTTTAAGAATTCCTGGTTCACGGAGGTGATTTCCAATTCTCCGCGGGCCGATGGCTTCACATTCTCCGCCACTTCCACCACTTTGTTGGGATAGAAGTACAGGCCCACCACGGCGTAATGGCTCTTGGGATGGGCGGGCTTCTCCTCGATGGAGAGGCAGTTCCCGTCCTTGTCGAACTCCGCCACGCCGTAACGCTCCGGCTCGCTTACCCAGTAGCCGAAAACGGTGGCCTTGCCTTCATCGGCCGCCTGCACCGCCTGCTTCAGCAGGCCCGTAAAGCCCGCTCCGTGGAAGATATTGTCTCCCAGCACCAGGCAGACGGAATCGCGACCGATAAACTCCTTCCCTATCAGGAAGGCCTGCGCCAAACCGTCCGGCGAAGGCTGCTCCGAGTATTGGAGGTTGATGCCGAAATCGGCCCCATTGCCCAGCAGACGCTTGAAAGCAGGAAGGTCCTGCGGGGTGCTGATGAGGAGGATATCCCTGATACCCGCCAGCATGAGGGCGCTGATGGGATAATACACCATGGGCTTGTCATAGATGGGCAGCAGTTGCTTGCTCACGCCCTTGGTGATGGGGTACAGACGGGTGCCGGATCCTCCGGCCAGAACGATTCCTTTCATAGAGGTTTCAAAGGGCTATACCCCCCCCCAGCTTCAATTTCCTTGTCCAACTGTTCGTAAATGGAGTTGTTGCTCTTGTATTCGGGCACAATCTGCTTCATCTTGCGGACGGTGTCCATGTCGTTGTAGAGTTTGGCCAGGGCCACCAGTTCCTCGATTTCCTTGGAAACTTCCTCGTAGTCGTACTCCCGCACCTGGGCGATACGGATTTTCTCATGGAAGGTGGGCTTGGTGTTCTCCATCTCGTTGAGCACTTCCTCGTAGAGTTTCTCTCCCTCGCGGAGACCGGTGTACTTGATTTCGATGCCCTGTGCACCGGAGAGGGCGATCATGCGCTTGGCCAAATCGGCAATCTTGACCGGAGCGCCCATGTCGAAGACGAAAATCTCTCCTCCATTGCCCTTGGTGCCGGCTTCCAGTACCAGTTTACAGGCTTCAGGGATGAGCATGAAGAAGCGCACGATGCGCTCGTCGGTGACGGTGACCGGGCCGCCGTTACGAATCTGCTCCCTGAAGAGCGGAATCACGGAGCCGTTGGAGCCCAGCACATTGCCGAAACGGGTGGTCACAAACTGCGTATATTCTTTCTTGCCTTTGCCCTTCTGAGACATAGCCTCCAGTTTGAGCTTGCGGTCCAGGCTTTGGACATAAATCTCACAGATACGTTTGCTGCAGCCCATCACGTTGGTGGGGTTCACCGCCTTGTCCGTGGAAATCATCACGAACTTCTTGGCGCCGTACTGGACGCTGAGATCCGCAATGATCTTGGTGCCGTAAATGTTGTTAAGTACCGCCTCAGAGGGGTTGTCCTCCATCATGGGCACATGCTTGTAGGCGGCCGCATGGAAGACATAATCCGGGCGGAAAGCTTCAAATACATGCTCCATGCGGGTGCGGCGGCTGATGCTGCACACCACCACATCGCACTTGACCTTGGGGAAATCCTTGGCCATCATCAGGCGGACGTCGTGCTGGGGCGTCTCCGCCTGGTCTATGAGCATCATGCTCTCCGGGCCGGCCGCCGCCACCTGTTTCACAATCTCCAGGCCGATGGAACCGGCGGAACCCGTGATGAGGACACGCTTCCCGGAGAGTTGATCGGCCACGGATTTCATATCCACGCGAATCTCCGAGCGAGGCAGGAGGTCCTCCACGCTCACCTCTTTGAGACGGATTTCCTCGTCCAGGATTTCTCCGTTGCGGATGGCCGATTCCTGGGCGTCATGCACCATGAAAATCTTGCAGCCGGCACCTATCAGGAGGTCCTGCATCTTCTGGTTGCTCCGGAAATCCTTTACGCGACTGGGGCTCACCAGAATGGCCTGGATGCGCTCTTTCTTGATAATCTCGGCCAAATCGTCCTCTATGCTGTACACTTTGAGATCCAGCAGTTTCATGTTCCGGATACGGGTTTCGTGAGAAATGAAACCGCGGATGTCGAAACGGGCGGGACGCTGCGTACGGATGTTCTTGGCCAGGCCCACGCCGCCGGAAAGGGCGCCGTAGACCAGGGCGCGCATGGCCTTGGAGTCTGCATTGGCCACGTCGAACATCAGTTTCACCAGGATGCGGAAAGCCCACATGGCCAGGGTGGCCAGCATGAAGGCAATCAGGATATTACCGGGCGTGACCACAGACAGGTACGGAATCTCCTTCCATTTGAAAAGGAGGCAGAAGGCAAGCGACAACGCCAAGTTCACCGCATTGGCATAAACCACCTTCAGAAGGTCCACGAAGCTGGAATAGCGCAGGATGCCGGAATAGGTCTTGAAGATACGGAATCCAGTCCAACTGATCACGGCATAGAAAGCCGATGCCACAAGCAACTCCTCATGATGATCAAAGGTGACCTGCGACTTGTAGGTTACCCAATAGGTGAACATGCAGCAGAGGAATACGATAGCCGTATCTACAGGGATAATCACCCAATACGGTAGCACCTTCTTGTTGAAGTACCAATTGGAAAACCTCCAGAATATATCCTTTTCCCTATCCATAAAACTCGTAAGTAGTTGGATTACAAAGTTACGCTTTTTTTGTATGAAGAACAAATCAGCCCCACTGATTTACACGGCGATACTTCTCGCCGGCTTCCAGCAGCTTGTTGAACAGTTCCACGCGATCCGCTCTCAACTCGTTGGAATTTAGAAGTTTCTTGTTGTGTTTCCACCAATTGTGCATGTCCCGCTCCTCGGGATAGTGCTTGGAGGGCTTGCGGTGGTTCGCCTCCATGAAATCCCGTATTTCTATGTAACGGTTAATCCAAAGCTGATCCTGTGTCATAATGATAATCCCTTTCATTCAACTGCAAATATACCATTTTTTACAGATATTTTTCTCCACCTGCTCCTGGAGGGGCAAATAGTGGCGCTGGCGGGTGCGTTTTTCGGAAAAATCAGTAACTTAGTAGCATAAAAGTACAACAAATAACCTATGACTCTTTACGAAAGCATGCTGGCGGCGGCCGATCCGACGCAGGTGGAAGGCTTGAGCCGATTCTTCAAAACCGGCCCGGGGCAGTATGGAGAGGGAGATAAGTTTCTGGGAATCAAGGTTCCGATAACGCGGAGCATTGTGAAGGCCTGCTGGCGGGAAACGGATTGGACCGAGTTGGAGCGCTGCATAGGCAGCGAATACCACGAGGTGCGCCTGGCGGCCCTGCTAAGCTTGGTGGAAGTTTTTTCCAAGCCAAAGGCTGCAGCTAATGATATCAAGCAGCGTTGCATCGACTTCTACCTTGCGCACACGGAGCAGATCAACAACTGGGACCTGGTGGACCTGAGCTGCTATCCCCTGCTGGGGCAGTGGCTGCTGGACAAAGACCGGACGCTGCTTTACGACCTGGCACGCAGTGGCCGCACCATCTGGGAGCAGCGCATCGGCATTGTTTCCACCATGACCTTTATCCGGCACGGGCAACTGGAGGATACCTTTGCCATTGCCGATATCCTGCTGCACCACCCCCATGACCTTATCCACAAGGCGGTAGGATGGCTCCTCCGGGAGGCCGGAAAACGCGACCAGGCAGCACTGGAACGTTGGCTGCAGGAGACCCCCGATCAAGTCGGGGGTGACGGCATGCCCGCCCCAGACCGGGCATCTCTTCCCCGCTACCGACAAATGCCCCGCACCATGCTCCGCTATGCCATTGAGCGCTTCCCGGAAGAGTTGCGACAGAGCTATCTGAATGGAACGGCGTAAGGCCCCCGCGCCTTAGTCTTATACACACCACGGATATCCCTGGCAATATAATAGGACTTCGCCCTCCCGGCTCCCAGCACCTTCACAAACCCCTTTTTTATTCTGGACGCCGTAGCATAGAACACCCGCTTGGATTCCCCGCAGAGCGACTTCAGTTTTTTCTCCCGGAGTCCCTCGTCCACATAGCAGGACTCCCGGGCATAAAGGGTTTCCAGTTCTTGCCAATGAAGCGGCAGGTCATCGGCCATCATGCCCTCCGGATGCTGCAGGAACAACCGGTACAGCGTCCGTTCCATCGGATTCATCCTCAGCTCAGCGCCCTCATCCGGCAATAGGACCTTTTCACTTAACGGCGTCATGACCACCCTATGTTGTTTCTTTCGCATCTTCCTTTTTTTGCAAAAGTACGATGCCAGCCGCCTCTTCCCCAAATTTTGGCAAGGCTTGCCAAAATTTGGAAATGTCGAATGTTTTTCTACGGCACACAAATTATTAATTTCCAAATCTTTGCAAGGTTTGCAAAGATTTGGAAATGAGCTGAAAATAATTAAGTGCCGATGCATAAGCACCCGCCCTTAACACTACTGATTCAAGCGCTTACTCCAGGATTTGCCCGGCGGCATTCTTGGTATCGACCTTTTCGATGATGCGCTCCAGGATGCCGTTCTCGTCAAAGATGAAGGTGCGGCGAAGGGTGCCCATGGTGGTTTTGCCGTACATTTTCTTCTCGCCCCATGCACCGAAGGCTTGGAGCATTTCCGTCGTGGTATCGGCCAGCAGACGGAACGGCAGCCCGTGCTTGGCCCGGAAGCCGGTGTGGGACTTGGCGCTGTCCTTGCTCACACCCACCACGTTGTAGCCGGCTTCTACCAGCGCGGCATAGTTGTCCCGGAAACTGCAGGCCTCTGCCGTGCATCCGGACGTGTTGTCCTTGGGGTAGAAATAGATGATGGTCTTTTTTCCTGTGCCAATAAGGTCCTGCGACGTGACGGTGTTGCCGTCCTGGTCCAGCACCTCGAAGGCGGGCATCTTGTCTCCGATTTGCAGCATGTTAAATCTCCTTTTTATAGCAATTTGTGTTGTACTTTTCAAAGCCCAAGGCCTGGTAGAGCCGATTGGCGGCCATGCGGGCGGGATTGGAGGTCAGCTGGATGTGGTGCGCCTTATGGTCCTTGGCGGCGGTTATCAGCGCCGTCATCAGCGCCTTGCCATTGCCTTTTCCCCGGCAGCGGGCGCTCACGACCACTGACTCGATATCGGCCATGGTGAATTCCAGCATGTGCTTGATGCAGAGCGTGCCGGTGGCGACGATGCGCCCCTCCTCCCGAATCACGTATATGTGGACGTTGGGGTCGGCCAGGGCGGCCTGCAAAAGTTCTGAGCTGCAGGAACTTGTGGCCGATAGCTCCCGCATCAGCGCATCCAGGTCCGACAGGTCCTGGGAGGAATAGGTGATAAGTTCTTCTGTCATGGTAAAGCTATTTTGGAAGAGCTGGCCGCCCAGAGGAAGGCCTTGGCCGTGCGGATATCGGCATCCTTAAAATGATTGCCGGGATTCCATTCGATGGTGGTTTCAATGCCTTGTCTCTCAAGGAGTGAGGCCTGTATCCTCCTCATCCGCTTCTGTCGGATAAATATCATAGAGTAATATCGGGGCGTCATTCATTGAATCACTTTTTTCTAATAATCTATATACCCTTCCTGGTCATACCCTTTCTGGTAACGGTGAATGAGCGATACCAGCGGGAGCAGGCGGGGATCGGGGACTTCCATCTTGCCGAAACGACCGAATTGGGTGTTGTAGCGCTCCGAACTGCCGGAAGAGAGCCGCTGCTCCATGTCCTCAGGAACGAAAAAGGCTGAACGCTCCGCACCCAAGTGGCGGTAGAACTCGGTCAAAAAGATGTGGATGCCTGCCAGATCAAAGTCTCCAAAGTGGATGTACTGGTTTGGGATTTCCTGTAGCCAGGTTACCAGGTCCCGCGACTGCGGGTAGCGGGATACCAGGAGCAGGGGCGATACGCCATCTCCACTAAACTGCTCCTGAATTTGTTCCCAGACGGCCATCTGACGCTCAGGAAGGCGGAAGTTTTCCATGTTCTCCACACCCACGACAATGGTATTGGAAGGAATTCTAAACTGAAGGAAGTCGCTGATATAGAGAAAACTTCCAGGGCAAGGGCATAGCAGAATCTTCCGTTCCCCCAAGCGTACACTCAGTGGGGCTATGACATTCACCGGGAAACCCGGACAGGAACGTACCGTCACCGCCTTGGAATCACCCAGCAGCTGCACTTGGGAGGCCCGCGAGTCAGCCACAGAAAGAGCCTCCACCGTTTCCTTCAGTTTATCCGGTTGAAGGCCTTTGCTCCTGAGATATACATCAAAAGCAGCCTTGGAAATCACTTTTAGGGACTTCCTGCTTCCTCTCACAATACTGGTAACGCCCCCTTCCAGAAGCATCTCCTCGGTCCAATCCGAAGGGAAACGGCTGAAAGGCACCGTCTCGCCCTGCCGTAAGGCCGCAAATGCCTGAATCAGAGTAGTTCTCATTCCGCAGCCGCCTCCTTTCGGCTCAGGAGTGACTGTATCACCGTCCGCGTTCCGTCCTTCGACAACAGATACGTATGTTTATAATCCGCCACATTGTACGGCACGGGCGATCCGTTCACCAGATAGATATTTCGCGCTCCGGCAAAATCCAGGATACCGCGGACATTCCTGGGATGAAGGCGACCAATTTCGTCCATCACACAGTGGATGCGGAAATCCGAGAAGCGTCCGGAAACTCGCTCCTTGAACACATTGATGAGCATGATGTTCACCATTGCTTTCACCAGCACGTCCGTTCCGTCGGAGCCCACGGAGGAGATTTTCTCTACCCAGCCTGTGTCGTTGTCGTTCTCGGTGATGCGGAACTGGAGCTGGAAAGTATCGCTGAGCGTAAGCCTGCTCCACATAGAATGCTCTCCGGTAAGCAGTTTCATCAGTGACAGCAGATGGTCCACGGCCGCACTGCGGGACTCGTCCCGAGAGGCCCCCGAAAACAGATTCACCTGGTCCAGGTCGTATCCATGTTCATCGGCAAATTCCTTGATCCGCTGTAGAAGCGTCACCATTTTATCGGCAGACGGAATGGTCCTCAGTTCAATGCTTTTCACCGCACCGATGAAATTCTTTTCCTTGAAATCGTAGTTGATGTCCTTAATGATGCCGGCAATCTCCGAGGAATTGCGGGAGACCTCGTCCATCTCGTGGGAAATGCGGAGGAGCAGTTCCGTGTAATGCCCGCTGGTGCGGCTGCGGAACTCCTCTATCTTGTCACTTTCCATAAAATCCACCAGCGAGGAGGCAAAGGAGCGGTACTCCTCATCCGTGTGGTTATCCGTCTTGAAATCAAAGATGTTCCCCGGACTGAAATGCGAAGTGAACGTATTCACTCCCTGATAGAAAGTTTGTTCCGTATTCCGCTTCTCGCTAAGCACCCGATGAATGGCATCAATCAGTTGGCGGCAGGTCTTGTCTGTCTTATTCTCCCGTCCTTCCGGAAGGATGGGAAGAGCATTGCTCTGCTCGAAGTTGTCTGCCTCAGAAAGACCTTCCCGCAGTTGTCGGAGTAAATCCTGCAATTCTCGCAGGGAATCTGTAGCGCGGGTCAATGCATCCTCTTCTTTTCTGCGTTTTAGTTTGTAACGTTCAGAAAGCGAGGTCTTTTTCCCCTCCACCTTGGTCTTCTCCGAGAGGAATATATCCTTCTTATCCAGGTACTCCTCCTTGTCCTTCCGGTAGTTAAAAAGAGTTTCCTTATTCTGAGTAATTTTCTCCAGCCGCCCCTGCAGGCCCTTGATATCGCCTTCGCACTTTTCCAACGCAGTGGCATCGGCCCCCTGCCCGGAGAGTTCGCGGTTCTGCTCAGCATGCAACGCTTCCAGCGCCTCAGAGAGCTCTTTTTCCCGGGCCGATATTTCCGCCTCAACCTGGGAGAGTGCCTCGTCGTGCTGTTTTTTCAGAGACCGCCGCCCGCGGGCATCGGCCTCTCTAAGCTTCTGGACCTCAGCCTCTTTCTCCTTCAAGAGAGCGCTCAGGGCTTCTGCAGCTAGCACCTTCTCCGCCGTCAAAGCCTGAAGGGCCTCCTTGCACCGGCCCATCGCATCCTCCCGGGCCTTCCGGGTATTCTCCTCCAACAGCGATAGTCGTTTGCCCGCATCCTCCAACTTTGTCGGCAGCATCAGAGCCGCTGCTTGCAGACCCGATAGTTCATCCCGCAACGGCTTTATCCGGGCGTTATATTTTTTCCGCAGTGCCACCAAGGCCGATTCTTTCTCGGCCAGAATACCCTCCTGCCGCTCCTTCAATGCAGTACGTTCCTTTTCCAGCAGCTGTTTTTCCTTCATCAGCTGCTGCGGCGTTCGCGCATTCATCCTCAGGGAACTCAGGTCCAGGTCCACCCCGAAAAGAGAATCCCCTTTTGTCTCGGAAGGATACAAATTCTTGGCATAGAGCACAGTGCGTTCATCGGCCACCTTGCCGATGGTCTCCTCCCAGCCGGGTTTGTGAGAGGAAAGCCACTGGATGAGTGAGCCGTCCATGGAAGCGAGCAGTTCATCGATTTCCGCCACCTTAGCGTCCAGCCCAGCCATCTGGCTCCCCACATCTGAAAGTTTGTCGTCCCAATTGCTGGTCTCGGTGTACTGCTGAAACTGGCCCTCCTGCTCCAACCCCTTAATTCTCGCCTCAACGGTTTTGACCGAAGCCTCCAGCTTGCCTTTTTCGCCGGAAAGGCGGGACAATTCTGCCTGAGCAGCCTTTATCTCTTCCACAAAAGGCGAAAGGTGGGCCGACAGCGCCAACTGTTTATCCTGAGCCGCTATCCGCTCCTTCAGGTCCGCCACCACACCTTCCTGCGCCGAGACGCGCTCCGCAAACGCATCTTCTATGCTGGACAGCCCTGCCTGAAGTGCCTCTGATAGTTTCTGAATCTGTGCATTCAGGGCTGCCCCAATCTCCACCTTCCTCCCCTGCCGGGCTGCACGCCAGGCATCGAAGCCCAGCCGCATTTCCCGCTCACGATCTTTGTATTTGGCCGTAATGTCGGCATACTCACGCGTGAGCCTGGAACGAAGCGACTCGGCCGATTCCAACGAAACCTTAAGCGCTGACTCCTGTCCATCCTCTTCTATTAACGCCTGAATGCCAAGCCCTTCGTACTTCTTCCGAAGCTTCGGAATCTTTTCCAATTTTTCGTTCAAGGCGCCAATTTCCTGATCCAGAGAGGAGAGTTCGTGATTATATTTGTCCTGCAAATCGGCCAGTTTTTCCTTGCACTTCAGTTGCAAAACCTCCGTTTCCTCCACCTGCTTATCCAGTAGCGGAATCCGCTCCTGCGCATAGCGGCGGGCGTAGCGGAGTTCCAGCAGGTTCCCTGTCAGTTCGTCGTCCAGATACAGGAGCTTCCGGTACAGTTCCACCACCTTTTCCCCCTGGCGCCGCACCGTCACCTCTCCTTGCTTGTTCTTCTGGAACCATTGGGAAATGTCGTTGTACTCCCGCTCGAAACCGGAGAGTTGGCTGCGGAAATACACCAGGTCAATCCCGGGTTCCTCGTCTCCCAGGGAGCGGATGATGATGTCCTTGATGAAATCGGCATCCACCTTCGCGCCCAGGAACACATTCTGAAGACTTCTGGGAATGTTCTGGTACTTAGGCGTTTCCATAATGCAAAACCGGGCGAATTCCTTTCCCGTGACCCGCTTGTTCCCATAAATAATGTCCCTGTATTCCTGGTATTCATCCACAATACGCGTCATGGGCGCGCCATCCAGACGGCTGCGGATAACGGAAGCATCGGCCGTTACCTCACCCTGCTCGTCAATGAGCCATTCCCTTCTGAACGGGGCCCCGATAAAACGGAAGACGCTATGGGCGTGCGAGCGGAAGACCAGCACCGTGAAGGCGCCGAACTCACTCTCCACCTCGTATGCAATATAGGAATTGGCCCCGGGGAGATAGAAATCGTCAAAAGACTTCTTCTCCCGACTGATGCCAAGGTGCGTCTTGTCCCCCGTATAGAAAAACAGGATGGCCCTCAGGACCGTGCTTTTCCCCACCCCTTGTGTGCCGATCAGATGCACATTTCCGTCCAGGCGCACTTCTCCGTAACGGATGTTGGCACTGTTTACAAATACGATTTTACTGAGCTGTCTCATCGCTGGCCTCCTCCTCGCTGATTGTGAGCATTTCCACCAGTCCCTCCAAAAAATGGAAGGCCGATGTCACCTTGTAAACCTGTTCAAATTCATTCTCCAGTTCGATAAATCCCGCTTTTTCCATATCGTCCACGAGCATCTGCACCGTATCCTTGGCACTGTGCTGCCCTGGATAGAGCTTACGGGCCTTTTCCTTCAATTCCACATCGGCCGATATGGCCTCGGTAATGGCCGATGGCGTAAAGCGGACGCCGGTAGAAAAGCCGCTATGGAAGGTTTTCACAAAATCCAGGCGGTCTATCCATACGCCCAGGGTAGTGAGCCGCCGGGTAAGTTCCGTGCGGGAGTCCTCTCTGGAGAAATGGAAGTAGCCGTTCCCTTGCTCCAGCACAAAACCGATGCCCTGGTAATAGGCCTTATACTCGTCGAAGTTCTCCTCTATATAGTCATAGAGGCGGCGGACATCGGCCCGGGTGCTGTCCTGGCTGATGAACCCTCCCCGGGAAAGGAGCTCGAATATCTCTTTGGTCTTTATCATTTGGCAAAAATTAAGGGATAAGTGAAACCGCCGGATTCTTCGTAGCGGTCCGTGATGCGGAAATCTTCGTCAAATTCTACCGCCAGGCGGCAGAAAAGCGTGAGACGGTCTTCCTCGGAGAGTTGTTCCGAAAAAGTGTAGCTGGATAGGAAGGTCATCAGGTCCTGCGAGCCGCCAAGGAAAGCACTGCGTACCTCGAAGGTATTCAGCGTGTCTTTCACCACGGCGCCCCGGGAGAGTTCCTCCGCGGAAAGCGGCTCCGGGTCCGTCTTCCGCTTGGCCGTGGGGTTTTTCAGGGCAGCATGCGCCTCTTTCAGGGCTGCGATTCCATCGGGCGTATTGGTAAGCGCCTCCAGCGAAGGCTGGCAGTTATATCTGGGGCGCTTTTCCAGAAAGACGGGCCTGTGCGTCTGCAGCGCCCAAATCACATCCGTCCCACTCTCCCACACCAGTTGGTCCTTGAGGTACTTGATGCGACGAATCTTCTCCACCAGCCGCTGCTCCGCCTCAATCTTGTTCAGGTACACGATAATTTGGCGGTCCAGTTCCAGCAAGCCATGATAAGACTCCGTGAGAGAATCCTTTACCGACGCCACCGTCTCCTTCAGGTGGGCATCCATGGAAGGGCCGAAAAACACCCGCTGACGCTCATCGAAAAGCTTTTCCGCCTCCTTGATGAGGAGAGCGATGTCCGCCCGCTTGCGGTCCAGGTTTTCCAGGCGCTTGCGCTTCACGGCATAGTCCCGCTCATTCTTGTACGTACTGTCGATGGCCCGTTTGAGGTCGATGACATTGCGGTGCGTAGAGAGCGCGATGCTGCGCAGAATCCTGAGGATCTCCCCCATATAGCGCTGTCTGCGGGCCTCCGCACCCACTGTGAGCCAAAGTTCGATGTTCTCATTCAGAGCGTCGATATGCTGCTTCACGCTCAGGACATTAATCTCCTCGTTCACCTCCAGCACCTCCTCGAAAAAGCGCAGATAGGTATCCTCCAAAACCAACAGGCCCTCCGCCTCACGGATGACCCCATGTTCCAAAAGATATTCGAGCCTGCGGCTATCCTGGGATAGGAAATGCTCCAGCGCCTGCTCCGCCCGGAGCGACGGCGCCTTCCTGCTCACAAACAGGAACCTGAGTATGTCTTTTTCCCGGGAGATGACGCGCAGCAGCGAATCTATGTCACTGAATGCGTTCATATTTCCAGACGGGCACTGTGGTTGGTGCGCCCAGCTACAAATATAGGGATTTTTGTTGAACATACAATCCTCTTTTCGTCGAAAAAAAAACTCTTGTGCGCACACCGGTCCATACCCCTTGCAGGGTAGCGTCAAAATCGGCCATTTTTGCGCATAGGGGTACAGGCTGATGGACCGGTAGGAGCACCGAGTAGGCCTGAAGTAACCGATTCCATATTATTGTCCCGCTCAATTCCAAATCTTTGCAAGGTTTGCAAAGATTTGGAATCGACCCTCAGCAGGCCTACCTTTGTAAAAAAACAAACGTCATAAGACTATGGCAATAAAAGCGCACGACACATTCTGGCAGCGGCGGGAACTCCGCGGCATGGATCCAATTCTTCTGGAAGTACTGGAGGTGGAAGAGGTCATCGGCACCCGTGAGATATGTAAAGTCCGATGGCATGTCCTTGGAAAAGACTCCGTATCTATGTCCGTCTTCCCGATGGCCAGCATCACCCCAGGCCATCTGGCTGACTTCGTCCCCATCCCACGCAAAGAATTCCTCAAGGCGATGGACATCTTGAAGGATACCACTATCGACTATACCAACCGCAAACGGCGGATACTCTACCTCTTACGTAATTATGGCTACACCGACGATGAGCCATGGGTTCTTACAAAATAAACGGAAAATATGGGAACTAACGTCTATATGAGAAGGATTCCTACTGCCGAGCGCCCAACTGCATATTCCCCGCAATGCCCTTAATCATCTCCTCCGGAACACCCACTTCGCGGGCCAGCTCCGGCCAACTGGCTACGGCATTAAACACCTGATCAATTACCTCCGCAGCATCCTTGATTCCATTAGCCGAAGCAAACGAGAGTAAGTCTGCCCGGGTAATATCGTCGAACTTGCCATTTACCGACATCTGGTGTTGCGACGTCCAGCCGCCCGCTTGCGCTGATGAGCGCCGGCCTTCTGTACCCATTCGTAGTACTGACTAGGACTCAACTGTTCTTCTTCCACCAGCGGCAGCAGCACATCCAGTTTGCCCAACGTCCGCAGTACCCGCAGGAGCGAATCAAATGATCCAATCTCCCCTTTCTCTATTTTTTTTATTGATGACAACGACACACCTGCCTCCTTCGCCAGATTCTGCTGCGTGATATTCTGCTTTAGCCGCAACGCCTTCAGACGCTCACCTATCTTCGTGAGGATCATGGCATCGGATAGCATGTAAATATCTTCCATAAAGGTCTTATATTAAGCTTTTACAAGGCAAATGTACGAATAATAGTTCAATATTCAACTATTATTGCGACAAATATCTTGCAATCTTTTGCGCAGGGTGACCTTCCCTGTATTATTTTCCAGATTCCCAAATCATTGCAAACCTTGCAAAGATTTGCCGGCCGACTCAAGAGCAGCTACCTTTGCAAAAAAAGCACCGCTATGGCGAAACGAATCAAACGCGACGACGATATGTACAAAGAGTCCCTTTCCTGGATGTCTTACCGATACGCAATAGGCATCACGGAATATGCCGGCCGCACCAACCTGAGCTCAGCAGAGCGCTACCGTATGTTCCGGGACATCGAATTCGACACAGAAGAATTCCACGCACTTGCCGCTGCCTTCGCGGACTTCCTCAAACGCAAGAAAATCAAGGACATCGTAGACCTTCGGGATCGATACCGGGAAAACGATCTCATCTGGTTGTCGCGTAATTAAGCCATGGGACGCCATTCCTACGCCGCCTCCCACTGCGAGGACATTATGTCCTATTCCAACGAGGTCCTCCCTCCCGAAAGAAAAGAGTTTATGGCCCTGGACATTCGCCGCGAACTGGCCGACCACCTCCGCTGGCAATCCTTCTTCTTCGATGTTCCCAGGGACATCGAGAAGACCCACAGCCCCCTGGACCTTTTCCTTCGGTTCATCACCGAAAACAGCCTGGACACGGAAGACAAGATCAAGGAGTACAGCCACATACAGGTTGTAGTCGCTGCTGATGGCAACATCTCTTACCGCACGGAGAAAAAGCCTCAGGAGAATACCTGGTTCCACGCGTATGATTCAATTGATGACTATCTGGGCTGGGACGAACTCGCCTCCTACTTCCTCCCCTCCTGCCACAAGAAATGCCGGATCCGCTATGAAGGAAAAGAATCCGTCATCCCCTATATCGACACCTGGGTCCCGGCATACAACCGCGAAGGGAGGATACTGTACGAAAGAGCGAAAATCCCCATAGACCGGGTCCCCAGCGGATTCCACCGCACCTATCTGAACGAAAAGTATATAGTCGAAGACAACGTAACGGACTGAATACCATCAATGCTATGATGCCTACCCGAGAACAATTCAAAGAGCTTATGACATTCATACAGAATGCCCAGGAGAAAGAAGACAAAGTAAATGAAGCGTTTAAAATCTAAGATATGCATTCTGCCTCCTGTTCAACCTGGAATTCAACAGGCTGGGTATCGATGATGAACTGGAATGGTGGATGGAACAAGCTCCCAAAGGAGAGGCGAAATACTGGATTGACGAGAAGGAATACAACGTAAGTGACATTGATGCATTCTATGACTATCTGGTAGAAACAGCACATGAGTGAAAGGGACAAAACCATGGGCCAAAGAACAGTTCCCAGGCAACACGCAGTTGCTCATTTGTAACTGAAGTACTTATGCTACGCCACAGTCAAAGACGATATTTGCAAAAAAAAGAACGCTATGTCCAACCCCCTACCATCCTTCAGCCCAGACCAGGTCTATATCGGCTCGCAGCCGCTGGACGATTTCCGCTACGTGCCGATAAAGTCCGGCACACCGATTACCATGGCCGGTGTCGAAGCGGCCATCAAGATCTTATAAAACACAATTGCTTCCTCAGCAGTGACACCTTCGATTTCAGCAAGGTTCGGGTAGTCTACTTCTGCGCATAATATGGTTGCACATACCGGTCCACGCACCCGGCAGAGTATCGTCAAAATCGGCCATTTTTGCACATAGAGGTACAGATCGATGGACCGGTAGGAGCACCAAAGTGCCCCAAAGACTAGCCCGAAGAGCGCTTACGCCAGAACTTGCTCTGCGGCGTTTTTGGTGTCGACCTTTTCGATGATGCGCTCCAGGATGCCGGCTTCGTTGAAGATGAAGGTGCGGCGAAGGGTGCCCATGGTGGTTTTGCCGTACATTTGTTCAGACCCCTGCCGCCCAGAGAAAGGCTTTAGCCGTGCGGATATCGGCCTCCTTGAAATGATTACCGGGATTCCATTCGAGGGTGGTTTCGATGCCTTGTCTCTCAAGGAGCGACGCCTGTTCCCCGATACAGCCCCCCACGGTGGCCATGACGCGGTTGCGGGTCTTTTCCTCTGCATCGCCGAGGCTGAGGTAGATTCTGGAGGCTATTGGGGTATGCGTCCTGGCAAAATCCATCCATCCGGGGTACCAGACGGATGGAGATGCGGCGGCAATGGCGGTGAAGACGTCGGTCTCATAGCCCGCCCAGAGCGCGAAGAGGGCCGATAGCGAGTAGCCGCCAAGGATGACCTTTGAGGGACTTTGGAGGCGCGGAAGGAGTTCTTCCGTGATGAACCTGAGGGTCTTCCCGGCCCCATCGCCAAAAGGCTCCTTGCCAAAGACCGGCGCCGCCTTCCACGGGGTTAGCTCCGCATTCCAATCCTCGATGAGGAACGTAGCTAAAGCGAAGTCCGTGAGGCCATTGTCGATGAGGTAATCCGTCTCCCGCCCCAGGAAATCCAGGTCGTTGCAGTCGATGGGCTCCACCAGCACTACCCGCGGCTCCCCAAACGTGGTGAGCCAACAGCTTTTGCCCGAAATGATGAATTCTTCTTGTTTCATACCATGCAATTATTCCGAAAACTAAGTTAGCGCAAATTCTCAAGATACTCAAATCCGGGTTCGTAATTGATTATTCGTCTCCAATTTGCCGATGTCCCAAGAAGTTGCTATCTTTGCATTATTCAGGGCACAAGTCCAGCCGTTTGACAAAATTAAGCCCCTGGAGTAAACGAATGAATACAGAGTTCTTACACGTCACCGCTGCCGAGTATATCTCCGGTTACCTGCTGAAACTCACATTCAGCAATGGTGATGTGCGCACTTTCGACTTCTCCAGTATCTACGATAAGGGCATTTTCACGAAACTCCAGAATCCGGAATACTTCCGCAACTTTACCCTCGACGGCTGGACTGTCGATTGGAATAATGAGATTGGATTTGCGCCCGAATACCTCTACGAACAAGGGGTTCCGGCTGAGATGCCCGGACAAAGCCGGGCATGACGGAATGATAGACGAAAACCAGTTCCGTCATCCCCTCTACATATACAGCAACCTTCCTCATATCTCTCACACCTAATCGAAATACCGTACCAGAAAATCTGTTTTCATCAAGTCAAAGTTACTCAGACCCAATTTACGGAACCTGTTGAAGTCTTCCGGGTTGGTCTTTGCCGATATGAATACCCATTAAATATCTACATTTTTTTAGATAATTTTCAATCTACTTACATATCCTCCATACACAAGCCTTCAACCCCCACCTCATATTTTCCATACACGCCGGTTGACTCCATAAAACGCTGGACCTTGTCTTTCAGCAACTTCATATCCAACTCATCGCGTTGACGCTTCACTTCGTAAAAAGTAACCTTCTTCGCTAAATCGTCTGCCGCTATAATGTCAATCTCATTCTCGCCCTTGCGGTCCCACCAGCTGTCGATGTGAGTATATTGCTCGCTCTCCTTCATCACCTCCTTGAAATACCGCTCCAGCACCTTGCCGCTGTATGTCTCATAGTCACGTTCCACAATCTCAGCCAATTTCTTATAAGCATTCGCCTCTATGAAATAGGTGTACTTGTAGATAAAACGGAACCAGAACTGCAAGAACAAATCGTTCACCGCATATACAATATTCTTGTTGGCTGACTTCTGGAACATAGGCTTATTCTTAGCAATCAGTCCATAGTCGTTCTCCAACCGGGTCATATAGCCGCCCACTTCCGCATGCAGAATACCCTCTATGTCACCTCGGGTATTATGACCCGTTGCTATAAGTTTTAATATATCGAAATAGCGGCCGTAGTCGCGCCCGAACTCCTCTATCAGCATGTTCTTCCCCTCATAGATGAAATACGAGTTCTTGGCCACGATACGTTCCAGCATCTTCGCTGCCGTAGTAGCTCCGGCATCAATCAACAGCTCCACATACTTGGCCACGCCGCCAGTATAAGTGTATAAAGCCAGAAGATCCTCTTTACTATATTCGGGATAATAGTACGACAGAATCTCTTTAACCACTGAGGGTGCAAAAGGCTCTATCTTCATAAACTCCGTCTGCCTTCCATACAGAGGCTCCTTCTTGTCGCGAAACAGTTTGGTCATCATCGAATACACCGAGCCGCACACAATCAAGTTAATCTTCGCATCTCCCTTCTTTTTGTCCCATATCTTCTGTATCTGAGAGAATATGGCGCTGTTCACCCTGTTAAAGTCCTGGAATTCGTCAATCATCAGTGTCAGAGGTCTGGTCTTAGCCATCTCCATCACATAGTCAAAGATGTCTGCGAAACGTTCCACCTTTCCCAGGATGGGAATCTGCAACTTAGATGTCAATTCCTCCACAAACTCCTCGCAGAGCACACTTTCGGTACTCCTGGTCACGAAGAAATAAAGAATTGTTTCGTTCTCATACGCCTTCATCACCAGCGAAGTCTTACCTATACGCCTACGACCCGTCAGCACTGTAAACTGAGCAGCCTGTTGCGAGATTTCCTTTATTTCCCGCAACTTTTTAATCTCATTTTCTCTATCGAAAAACTTCATATTCTTTTATTTATGACCGAACTCCACAGTTCCGAACTATACATTTCGGTTGCAAAGATACAAAATTCCCAAGATTTTCAATACAAAATTCCCAAGATTTTCAATTTTTGGAGCAGCGAGCGCCATCAAGGGCCTCCGCCCGCATCTCTGCGGGCAGAAGCCCTTGTCACGGCCTCACCAGCCCCTAGTTCTGATCCATGCCTCCACCGCCGTTTCCACCGTCGTCGCCGGTGTCATCACCGGTGTCATCACCGCCCTCGGTCGTCTGGCCGCCGCTAGCACTGGAGCCACTGGAACCTGAAACACGGCTGCGCCCAGAACTTCGCGGATCCAGAAACGCCTCCTCCGTGTTAATTCCCCCGTAGCTCGCGGCCGATGCAGCAAACGCCGCCTCGTTCTGATAGCTCTCCAGGATGGCGCTGTCCACATACAGATACTGCGTACTCACCTGCACGTCGCTCCCGGCGCCCTCGCGGGTATGCACCCACACCGCCGCCGCGCTCGAGATGGCCACGCCCATCCCCAGGTACCCGCCAACCGAAGAGAACCCCGTCGGCGACACCACGTTCCACAGCACCGTCTCGTCCGTCACGTCCAGCACCACCTTCCAGCCGCTGATCAGCGCACGCGGCGTGCCCGTCACCTCGTCCACCTCCTGCGTACCGTAGAAGAACGTCAGCTGGTCGCCCTCCTGCCACGTCGCGTTGTACGCCAGCACCGCCGCGCTCAGCTCGCCCACCGTAGTGCCGTCACCAATCACCAGCGCCCCCAGCGCAATGTTGCTCACCAGCACGTCCCCCGCACTGCGGGACATCGCCACGCTCGGCATCTTGCCCCTCGTCACCAGATACGGCGCCAGCACGCAGCCGCCGTTCAGGCGGATCCACTTCGGGATATACACCTTACACACCCCCACGTTCGCCTGGATAAACGCGTTGTAGTCGCTCAGACCCGCCTCCAGGCCCTCGAAGCCCTTCTTCAGCGTCTTGTGAAACTGCGTGTACACCGCGCCCAGGTTGCTCCACTGCGTGCGAATCTGCATCTGCGCCTCCGTGCGCACCGGCGTTGCCGCCTTTTCCTTCGCCTCATACACCACCGTGGTGCCGTCCTTACGCTGATAATAGATCATCTGTCCAATCTTACCCCTCAGATTCTTACTCTGTCCTGTTGCCTTTCCCATAATTTTTTTCTCCTTTTACTTTAAAAATGTTGATAATAAATTAATTAAACCTTCTTCAGCACCTGATGCCGATTCCCGCCCACGCGCTTGTAGCTCACGTGCACAAACGTCGAATACACAATCATCTGGTCAAACACGCCCTGCTCCTTAATCAGCCGCTTCAGCTGCTCGTTGTCCTCGCAGCGAATATCCGCCGCCTCGCCCTTTATATGCTGGCTGGCCTTGGCCCCGCCCACCTTCAGGTTATGCTTCGAGCAGCGATACCCGCTGTTCACGTAGATGGCCTTCCCCAGACGTTCCCGCACCGGGTCCAATACGGCCGATACCAGCCCTTCGATGTTCTCTCGGGCCGATGCCGGCACCTCGCAGCCGCACCGGCACGCAAACTCACTCATTTTGAAATACTTCATACTCTGAATACTCTACTTACCTTAATCAATACCAGCAACACAACCACCATCACCAGAATCCAGAAGATCCATTTTAGCGACTTCACCACCGGATTACCGCCGCTCGAGCCAGCCTGAGCCATTGGCTTCTCAACGAAAACACTGTCCCGTCTTTCCACGTAAACAGTGTCCGTCTTCACCTCTACTCTTACATCCTGCAACTTGGTTCGGTCACGTTCTCGTGCCCTCTCGCGGTCTGTAACGGTAGTCACTCTCAGCGTGTCGCCCTGCTCATTCTCCCGGATAGTAATTGTGGTCACCTCCCGCACTGTATCACGGATGGCAACCACCACACTATCCACCTTAGCAACGGATTCCATATACTCCACGCGCTGCTCGGTCTTTTCCTTCACCGCCTGCTTGCTAACCGAGCACGCTGACGCGCTTAGGGCAATCAGCACAATAGCAAGCGCATTTCTTAACACTTTCCAACTCATCTGTAAGCCTGTCCACCTTTTCCCTTAGTTCCCTGACGTCACGCCGCAGGGGTTCGGCGATGTTCTTCTCAAACTGCTCTACATACAATTGCCCAAGCTCCATCTCTTTAAGCTTATGGTCTGCGTTCAGCAGCCTGGCCGTTTCACGGTGCTTGCGGCCTTCCACAAACCAGCCGCAGCATCCCAGGAGCGTCATCAGCCCCAGGATCACCTCTGTCCAATTGATTGCATTCATATTCTTTTCTCCTATATTTTTTGTTACACATATTTTTCAATCCTCATCCGGGTCCTAGCCCGATAAAGAAGGGCCTTCGCCCGAAAGCGAAAGCCCTTACAGCTATTTTGAACTTTGCCGGTTCACCCGGCGTTAACCTTTACTTTGCATTATTTCGCAGACGCAACGATATTACCCATCGCCTTCTGCTGCTCGACGAATTCCATCATCTTTTTAAGATGCTGGTCGATGCTAATGCCCCAAACCTTCTCGAAGCGTTCGGGTGTAACACTTTTTGCTCTCAATTCGTCAATCTTTTCTAATAAGTCCATTGCTTTAATTTTAATTCCAGGAACGGTCCTGGGTACCATTTAAATAAATCTTTAAGTATTATTTGGTTGAAAGTATTGCTATCAACCGCGCCTCCAATTCCCTCACTTCCGCTTGGGTAATCTTCAGCTTTTTGGAGATGGCCCGGTAGTCGGGCAGCGAGAACGCCAGTTCCACATACTTCACAAGCATCTCATCACCGCTGGCCTTGGCTGCCGCCCGGGCAATCTTAAGACCTTTGTCTCGGATGCCTTCTTCGCGTTCCAGCTCTTCCAGCAATTCCATCTCCGGCTTCACGGAGAAACCATTCCTTCTGTCTTCCGGATCAATTTCCAGCACTTCGTTGGCGTCATCAAATCCATCCTCGCTCGCGTCGTCGCGCTCAAAGCTGCTTCCTACAGCCACATTGGGCTTATCCTGATTAATAAACTCGCGCAGCTTGTGAGCCATGTCGCTTCGCATCACGTTGATGAACAGCGTACTCAACTTGGTGCCTTCCTTCCATTTCCATTTGCAGTCTGGCGAACTCAGCGTCAAGTATGCTCTCTTGGGAAAAAACTCAATGGCCGGTTCCGGCAGGAATGGTACTGCGAATGCCCCGCTCTCAGTATGGCCTTCCAACTCATCGGTCAGCCAATAGGAGCCCATTTGCATGGCCTCCTGAATTTCCTCCGGCGTGGCATCGCTTAGAGGTTTGTACTTTTGCTTAGATTTCTTCTTAGGCATAAAAGTTACGATTTAGAATTGTTAAACTATATTTCTCATTCGGCAGCGGCTGCTTCCAGGTGCCGCCCCTCACTTATATTATATCCAAAAGTCCGCCCCCGCTCATTATCAGCAATTTACAGGGGCGAACAGGAACTTATTGGATTCCGGGACTTGCCCGTTCACTTACGTAAGTTTTACAATTTTTTGTACAATTAACTCTCCAGTTTCACCGCCTTCGGTTTCTTAGGCCTTCCTGGACGCTTCGCGGGAGCCTTGCGGGATCGGTAGAGCGGGGCGCATCCCTCAGGGATATCGATTCCGAAGGC